>JAFRBK010000012.1 GCA_017404985.1 Clostridia bacterium
ATACGTATCCACAGGCGTTGTGCCGTTCATCAGCGTTACTGTTACTACAGCGCCTTCCGGCCAGCCATGTCCGCCCGCTGCGTTCGTCCATTCCTTCTCGACATGAATGCTGGTTGTTTCTTCTTTGTTTTCAAAAGCAATATCATCCGAGCTGGCCAGCTTAACTGCGTTCAGCTTTCCGTCCTGATCAGTAACCTTCACTTGTACAGTCTTTGTGGAATTGTCATACTTGATTCCGTTATAAGTGTATTGGTTATTTTCGTTTGCTTCTTCAGGAATATCTTCCTTTATAGTATAGGTAAATGTTTTCTCGGTCTCGCCACCCATATCAGCTTGGCGATATACAATAGGTGTAAATGTGATGCTACCATCTGTTTCGACAGAACCAGTAGCAACCTGTTGGTTAGCTTCATTCTTGACTGTGAATGTAAACTTGCCCTTGGTCAGCGTTCCGCCTTCATAGCTCTTCTCACCGTCCAGCGTGATAGAAGTATCATCAGTATGATACTCATTGATATAAGTCTCTGTTCTTACCTGATCAGCGACAATAGAACCTGTTCTTTCGTTAACTTCGCCATCAGCCAGTTTATAATACTCTGTCCCGATAGTATTCTCTATCTCATGAACGGTATACCTATATCCTACCGGAATACCGGAAATAATGACATGACCATCCGCACGCAGCTTTATAGTTGCTTTCCCTTGCTCGAACTTAATAGTATCCTTTCCTTTAATTCCCGAAACAACAAATCTGCTGTCGTCAGGTCTATCTCCGATCGGCTCGCCATTCGCTTTGGTTAATTGAATTTCAAAGGTAAAGTCAACATTCCGCTGCTTTGTTCCAGTAACCGTTTTCCTGATTTCCAGATCACCGGTATTCTGTTCGCCAACGCTGTTGCTCAGCATTGTGTTTTCATTAATGATCTTGTTGGCATTATCAGAATGAATTTCATTGCCGGAATGCGTACACTTTTGGCAAATAATGGTTCCGCCCCAAACGCCACCCAGATTTGTCACATGAGCAGAAGGTGCCAGCATGACGCCAACGCCTTGTTTTGTAGTTTTGACCTCGCCAGTGTACAGGCCGCGGTTTGTATTAAGAATATTATAAAGAACCTTGGATGAGTTTTCTCTTCCTCCTCGTCCGAAATCACCTTCCAATGTAGTTCCGTTATAGCTGATTTCCGGATTGAACGAATCTCCGTTATCCATAATCACATTAACAACAGTAAAGCGGTTCGATGCATCATTGATAATAATACCGCTGTTCGTGATTTCAGAGGCATAGACCGTCATAATATTGACAGTTTCACTTGGTCTCTTACCTTCGTCAGCAAGATATTCAGATAAGTCTCTCAGATTGGACATGTCAGAAATAATATTGATCGGACCATATCCATTCTCTGCGCCTGCTTTCATAACAATGGATCGTTCACCGGGGTTTAGAGTCTGATTTACTCCATTAAGCAGATCGTACGTGTTTGTATTGCCCGCATAAACATATCCATTTCTGGATTTACTCAGCAAACCTGCGGCAACATCAGAGTTAACAGAATCAAAATAGTTGATGTTTTCATTAATATTACGGATCGTAATAATACCATCTGTGAATTTAACAGTAACTTCTTCGTTTCCATCTTGAACTTTTACTGTACCGTTTTTATAGTCATAATATGTATTTCCAATTTTCTCTTTAAGAACATATCTGCCCGCAGGTAAACCCTCAAATTTGAATGAGAATACGCCTTCTGCATTAGTTTTGCCTTCAGCTACCGCTGTAATGGTAACGGTTTGCTCTGTCGATGGATCTGTATATTGGAATTCTACCGGCTGTTCAACTTCATTACCATCTTTATCTTTTGTGAGAACAAACAACTCCAGATGAACCGTCTTGTCCTTATAAGGTTTTCCGCCTTCTTTTACGTATTTCTTAACAACTGAAATAGAATTAACATAAGTATTTCTACCGGAAAAACCATATTCAGCTGTGATTGGCCCAGTGACAGAAGCCGCAGCAATATTGGCTTCCATATCGCTTATATGCCCGGCCAATTCTTCCGTATACAGACCGAAGTCGGTAGCTGTTTGCAAATAGCTGTCGATATATCCCTTTGTTACACCACCGGTGTCCTTCACAAAGTGAATCGTATTATAGAAATACTGTACGCCGTTCTGGTGATCTATCTCCTCCTCTAGCGTTTGATCTATTGTGAATGAATAACCATTTATTGATGAACCAGGAACAATTTCTTTTAAATTATCATGCCCCTCTTTTACAATTTCTGAAATCTTATATGTATCAGGATTTGAAGGATTCTTAGGCTGCAAAATATATACTTTAATTGAAGTTTCGTTTCCTGTAAATTTTTTATCCTTTTTAAAATGTCCATTCTGATCCAGCCATATGACTTCTTCATCTGGAGCATCCTCTGCTGTCCCACTGAGGAAATCTTCTGCAGTGAAGGTTTTATCTGCTCCCGAAAGAGTCAGTGGAAGAACCACATATTTTCTTCCATCACCTTTTCCAAACTGAACAACAACATAATCATGAATATCTGCTGATATTTCGAGACCAGGTTGATTCATGGTAACCTTTATCCCGTATAACTTATCGGGATATGATTTCTTTATTTCAATAATGTTTTGTCCATTAATCTCATAATTTGAAATATATTCATATCCGTTTTCCGGTGTGTCTTTAGCATCACGTTTTAAGTCATCAGGATTATCTTTATCCTTTAATGTCCAAGTCATATCGTAGTTAATATGATAAATCCTGGTTTTTACTGTATATTTCTTTTGGTAATAAACGGTTTTTCCCGCAGGACCATATTCCCTGAACTGATCAAATGGTACATCAACAACACTATTTCCATTCAGAGTAACTGGTTTAATTGCCCAGCCTACTTTTCTTTCACCATCTGTCATCTCCGCAAGAACGTAGTAATAATCACTAAGTTCTGGTGGTTCCAATTGTGTATTCGGATGTGTAGTATCAATTCTGTTTTGTCTGCCGGAACCTACAGAAATAGTTTTTACTTCCGAAGTTCGGCTGTAACTGCGGATTTGCGTATTATATGTTTCACCGATGATTACCTTGTAGTCAGAATTATCCTCTTTCGAAATATACACAGGGTATTCGTCAATTATGTTTGTTGGAGTAACAAACTCAGATAAAGATCCTGAAGGGTAAATTGCCAGAACTTTCCCTTCTGGGCTTTCTGGATGTTCTACTCCTTGGCAATCCTTTAATATAACTATTGGGTTTTCGAGTGCCGTGCTTATTACGCCGTCACTCGCAATCGTTTCATATTTTTCAGCGATATATGAGTTATCAGCCTGTTGCACAGCAATATAATACCGGTTCGCTTCCGGTGTATACCCGTCTGGGCCGGAAATTTCAAATGTAACAAAGCCAGATCCGGCAGCGACAGCGCTACTCATCGGGACCATCTGCAGGACCATGATCATCGTCATCAGGTAAGCAAGAAGCTTCTTTGCTTTGTACTTCATGTTAGTAACTCCTTTGCCAGTTAAACTTAAGAACCTTTTATTAATTGTGACATATGTAGCCGTGCCTCCGTAAAGCAAGACACGGCTGAAAATCCATTATGAGTTTTCTATCGGTTCTAATAACCTGATCACGACCTGCCAGCGATTTTTATAATTGTCGCGTGTAATCACAATCGGCATTTCTTCGCCGGTCTCGTTCTCAATATCTGTCCAGTTTTCTCCGTCGGGGCTGATCTGCCATTGCAACAGATATGGCTGAGTTTCATACTCATCCAAAACGGCCCTCATATGAGCAGGCTGCCCAAATGTATGGTCTTCTGTTTCCCAAATAAACTCGATTTCCGGGAATGCCTCAGCGATCACGATGTATTCACCGTCAGCGGTCAGGTCTTTGACATCGCTCACTCTGATATAAACCATTTCATCTTCCTGGTCTTCGTTGTACACTTCATACCAGTCAGCGTTCGCAGGCTTTACCCAAACTATTTGTTTTGTTTCAAAATGGGCTATCGGTTCAGTATCTTCTTCCAGACTGCCGTATACGTCTGCGCCTTCCGGATTGGCAATTGCTGCTTTATAGTACCCCATCATCTCTATGACAGACTCCGCAGTTTTTGCGGACATCAGAGATTGGCTGGGGGCAGCAATTTTCTTTTCTTCTGCAAATGCAGAAACTGAAATGAGCTGGAATACAAGAACCAGAACCATCATGAATGTTATTGCCTTGCTCTTTACGAATTTCATGACTACAGCCCCTTTATCGTCATTCTTCCTGATTTCAATGTTCCAATGCAGCATTAAACCATATTCCAAACTGGATTCTGCAGAACTCTGCCATTATTCAGCCTGCACGGTCTCCTCGGGATTCTCAGGTTCATCCTGAAGATCAGTTTCAGTCTGTTCGGGCTGTTCAACTGTTTCAGCCTGCTCAGTTGCTTCAACCTGTTCAATTGCTTCGGCCTTTTCAGTATTCTGCTCAGGCTGTTCAGTTTCCTTTATTCCCTCGATCGTCATTTCGACGGTCCAGTAGTAGAGGTAATTCTCCTTCGTAACAACGATGTCCAGCTGTTCTCCATTCGCGTTTTCGACATCGTTCCAGTTTTCATCATCCAGGCTCCATTTCCACTGCAGCGTGTAGATGAGCCCTTCCGCGCCTTCGATGTCAGCAATAAAGCGTGCGGTATCACCGAAGTGAAGCTCTTCACCGTCCCACTCAGCATGGAAGCCAATAGAGCAATTCTCCGGTACTTCGATCTCTGCAGTTTCTTCTGTATTTTCTTCAGATTCGACGTCTTCGGTGGTTTCTCCTTCAACTTTTTCAGAATTTTCTTCTTCAGCGGTTTCTTCGGCAGTTTCGCCCTCGATGGTCTCTTCCTCGGTACCTTCTTCATCGACAACTTCGGCAGCAACCAGGCGGAAAGTGTCGGAGTAGGTGTCATCCGCGATCTTGAAGCGGAATTCGTTATTTATGTTCTCTTCAGTCACGTCCAGAACCATGGATTCGCTGTAGCCGATCTTCTCCCAGGCTTCGTCGTCAGCATCGGCGGCCTTGGTCTGCCAGACGATGTAGGCATCGGTCAGGTCCGCGTCGGCGTTCGCCTTCAGGGTCACCTGCGTGCCGGCAGCGATCTCTTCGGAGTCCACGGTGATCCAGCCATGGATCGGAGTAGCTGCAGCTTCTTCGGTTCCTTCGGTCTCTTCCGTTCCATCGGCGTTTTCGGTTCCTTCAGCTTCTTCTGTTCCATCGGTCACTTCGGCAGTGCCATCGGTAGTTTCGGTTCCTTCAGCAGTTCCTTCATTAATATTGGAAGTTTCTCCTTCAGTGGTTCCCACTTCGGAGGATTCTTCTTCGCCGTCGGTATCTTCGTCTTCTTCGGTATCTTCGGTTTCAGCTTCGGGTTTGACTGCTTCGGCCTTCATTTTGAAGGAGGTGTTTGTATCAGCACTCAGGACGATATCGTAAACCTGGCCGGCAACGGCGCTCAGCTCGTAGGTGTAGATGGCATCGGTAGAGGCGGGATCATCATTTTCAACGGCGGTGAACTTCACGCTCTTTTCGTTAATGGAAGCGTTCAGGGTTTCGCCGGCTTTCATCGTCAGAGACAGGACGATCGTCTCCGTCGAATCGGCGAACAGGCAGATCAGGAAGTCCTCGCCGGCAACTACGGTGCCGGAAACTTTCTTGCCGGCCATCAGGCCCTTGGCTTCCGGAACGGCTTCTTTCTCACTCTCATCCTCTTCCACTGGTTCCTGCTCCTCGGATTCATCTTCCAGCGCAGAGTTGGCGATGACTTCCGGAGTCACGGCAGGAACTTCCTGGGCGATCTTTTCGGGCGTGACAAAACCTTCGTCTCCGTCTTCGAAGATTTCATATTCCGGTTCGCCGTTTTCATCTGTTCCTTCATTATTATATTCGTCATCGGAACCTTCTTCGGCGTCGTCCGCATCGCTGGCTTCATCGCCATCATCGCTTTCATCGGCCTGTTTGGCGGCAGCTTCTTCATCGGCTCCTTCAGTCTGCTGGGCGGCAGCTTCTTCTGCAGCCTTGCGGGCAGCCTCTTCTTCAGCGGCTTTCTTGGCAGCTTCTTCTTCCGCGGCCTTCTTGGCGGCGGCTTCTTCAGCAGCTTTCCGGGCAGCCTCTTCTTCAGCAGCCTTGCGGGCAGCCTCTTCTTCAGCGGCTTTCCGGGCAGCTTCTTCTTCGGCAGCCTTGCGGGCTTCTTCTTCTGCCAGTCTGGCCGCTTCGTCAGCGTCCTGCTGTTCAACGCCTGCTTCTGGCTGCTGTTCGACGACGGTTGCTTCATTATTATCTGAAGCAGCGTCCTCAGCGAATGCAGCCACGATGCAGGAAACCAGCAGCGCGATAATGCACAGGATGGAGATGCCTTTCTTGAACCGATTCCTCATGATCCCTTACCTCTTTCTACTTCGTCCTTAAGTAGTAAGCTTTCTATCTCCGCATTCCCTCTGATTCCGATCCGTTCCAGTTACTTTTTAGTTACATTCGGTCGTATTTTGGTAATCTGGAATGTTTCAAAATGGGTATACGAATCCAGAAAAAATGATATCATAAAAAAACACGCTTTGCAAGGGGTTTGCGGAATTTTTTGAAAATTTTGTCTGTTGTGCCCTCAAAGCCTTGATTTTATTGGATTTTCTCGATTTTATTCCTCATTTATTGTCCTTACTTAATATGAGTTTGTCATTTTGTGTATGTAACCTTTTCGTCATGTTTTGAACCGTTTTTTGACGGTTTCTTCATATTTTTGACGCTTTTGGAGCAGCGTAAATAGTGGTATTTGGAATGTAAATTTACCATTATTTACAGTTTTTTGGCAGTGTAACTGGTTCATCTTTCCGTTTTCATCGTCCAAAACCCCTGAAATCACTTGTTCGGTATCGGTTTCAAAGGATTTGTCCCCGATCGGATGGCTAGCGAATGCGATTTTTGTTTCATCATTTTATCCAATTTCGTTGTCCAAAATCGGTTTTGGGCATAACACCCGATCTGGGAAGGATTTTTCCTGAAAAAGCATGGTTTACAAGGGCTTTCCGCTGATGAAAAATATTTTCCCTCTCCTCTTGACAACACTCTTTTTCTCCCCGTTTTCACCTCCGGAATCGGTATTTGGAGCTGCCAATTCGCCGTCTGGGAGAACGTCCGGCCCTTTTGGATCAAGGGTTTGCGGGTTTGGGACAGCACCAAAAGCCTGAAAAAACCAAAGTCTGTTTTTTGCGGATTTTGGGCTCTTTGCATTGAAAAATCACGCTCCGGAATCATCGGAACGTGATTTAAAGTTCTGCTTTTTCTGCTTTCTCGTTTCATGATTTGGAATGGGTTTTGGCCGGATTACCCTTCCGGGATCCCCGCCGCCTGCTTTGCCAGCAGCAGGGCTCCTGTAGCTCCGCTTTTGGTACCCAGACCGGGTTCTGTAATATAGGCATCGATTTTCTCCAAAATGGCCTGATGGCGGATGTATCCATTTAGCAATTCCTGCGTTTTTTTCCGGATCATCGGGAAAAGATGCTTCTGCTGCATCACACCGCCGCCCAGGATGATTTTATCCGGGGACAGGATGCAGATTGCGTTCATGCACATCTGGGCCAGATACCAGGCTTCCAGTTCCCAGGTTTCATGGTCCTGCGGGAGCTCGTATGCCTTCCTCCCCCACCGTTTTGCGATCGCTGGCCCGGATGCCAGTCCCTCCAGGCAGCCTTTATGGAAGGGGCAGAATCCGTCCGGGGTGGGATCATTCTTCGCGGGCTGAAGCAGCATATGCCCCATTTCAGGATGTAGAAGCCCGTGAACCAGATGTCCTTCCACGACAAGGCCTGCGCCAACGCCGGTGCCAATCGTTACATACATGCAGCTGTTCAACCCTTTAGCCGCGCCCAGTTTCCATTCCGCAAGCGCTGCGGCGTTCACATCCGTATCAATCATGGCCGGCACATGCAGGCTCTCCTGAAGCGTGGGCAGCAGCGGCTGGTTAGTCCAGCCCTGCTTCGGCGTGCTGGTAATATATCCGTAGGTCTGCGATTTCGGATTCAGGTCCACCGGGCCGAAAGATCCGATGCCGAGGGCGATAATATCCTTTGATTTGAACCATTCGACCATCGCCGGGATGGTTTTGGCCGGGGTTTCGGTCGGAATACTGGTTTGTTCCAACAGCTCGTTGTTCTCATTGCCGACGGAAAGGACCATTTTGGTTCCGCCGGCTTCAAGGGTGCCAAGGCGCATGGGATGGGGCCTCCTTCAACAGATTTCTTCTCCGTAGAGATTTTTTGCTTTGTTTTGGAAAACCCGGATGCCGCTGGCATCCGGGTGCTGGTTTCCTGTTTGTCAATCGCCGAAATCAATGGAGCCGTCGGCGGCTTCTTCCGGTTCTTCGGTTTCCTCAACCACCGGCGGGAGTCCGAAGTAGGCCTTCACAATGGCCTGGGACCAGGTCACCGTGCTGGTGATTTCGTAGTTCTGCAGGTACTTATTGAAGAAGTCGAAGTAAATGTTGGAATAAATCGGGATCGTCGGTAGCACTTCGTTGTAGCGTTTCTGGAAGGCGACCCACTTGCTCACGTATTCAAAGACGTCGCCGGGCTCAGTCTTCCGCATATTGACGGCGTCATAGTAGAGCTCCTCGTCGTCGGAATAGGTGTTGTTCCAGATTTCATGGTTCGCGGTATCGTCCGTGGAATAGGTGATGGACGGGTCAACCACGATATGGAAGTTGGTCGCCAGGTAAATCATGTCAGTGGTGCGTTCCGTCTGGCGATAGTAAGCCTTCAGGAGGTCTTCCATCGGGGCTTCCTCGATCGTCAGTTTAATACCGACCTGGGCGAGATTACTGACGAAGTTTCCTTCTTCTTCCATGAAGTCCTTCATATGGTTGCCCTTGGGCATCAGCATCTTCAGATCCAGGGCGACCAGCTGCTCGTCAATCTGCTTACAGCGGACATCGTCCACGCCTTCACGGAACTCGCCGCCTTCACGGTTCAGGGTCCAGCCGCCCTTTTTCAGCATCTTCACAGCTTCCTCAAGATCAACTGTGTATTCAACCAGAGCACCTTCCCACTCATCCGCCAGGGCTTCCCAGGCGGCCGTGATCTTTTCCAGTTCCTCGTCCGTCGTATAGTACCGGTTTGAGAACTTCTTGGTCGGATCCTCTTCGCCGTCCTCTACCCGGATCCGGACGGTTTCCTCATCAATGAAGTTCACTGGCCAGGCAACCTGGCGGTTCAGCAGCAGGTATTCCCACTGTTCGATTCCGAAGTATCCGTCGACCCGGATGCCGTTGCTTTGGCCGTATTCGTTGGTCTCCGGATTCAGCACGCCGCAGTATTCCCGCGTCAGCAGATCCCGGTCCATACACCAGGCGATCGCCTGGCGGACTTCCTTTTCATGGACGGTGGGCCAGTCATAGGTGAAGGTCAGGAAGGCCAGCCCGATACGCGGATAGTTATCCATCTGCACGCCGTACTCGCCGACCGCCGTACGGGCCGCCGCCACGGTGGGGCCGTAAGTCACTTTGTTCAGCAGGTCCAGCTCGCCGCTGACGAGCTTGTCCACCATGGTGTCATTGTCCGCCACCGTAAAGGACACCTTCTCGATGGTGGGCTTGACCAGGTAGTATCCGTTGCCCTGGGCATCCAGAAGCTGGTTGCCTTCCACGTCCAGCATCGGGATGTACTCCACGGGGCCGTTCTCATAGCCACCCGGCAGGCTGTTGTGGTACCAGGCTCCTTTGAAGTAGGGGTTGATTTCGAAGTGGCAGGTCACGCCGTCCCAGCTGGTCAGCGTATAGGGGCCGGAAACGACGCTGGGATGGGAATTGTACCCGGTTTCGGGATCCAGGATCGTCTTCCTCAAAAGGTCAGCCGTGAAGATCGGCTCGGCGATGCTCAGGTCTTCATTCCCGATATATACGCCGTATCCGCCTTCGCCGGAATAAACCTTGCAGCCGGGAGCAATCTGGCGGATCGGATAGGGCTCGCACAGCAGAAGGCCGAGCTCGAAGAAGTACGGCAGGAAATCCGCGTCCAGGTAGATCCAGATTTCACGGTCGTTATGCACTTCGATACCGGTCAGCGCCTTCTGGTTCTCCGGAACCGGCTGGCCGGCAATGGCCATCTTCCTGCCTTCGATATACTCGTTGTATCCCAGCAGGTGCTCCGCCCGGTAGATCTTTCCGCCGATCTGCTCCACTTCGGGGCTCATCATCAGAAGCATGGAGAACGCGTAGTCCCAGGCTGTGATCTTGGTGCCGTCGGAATAGTACAGATCGTCGCACAGCAGGATCTTGTAGATCTTGTTGCCGAATTCATCCTGGCCGGCAATCACGTCTCCGTCCACAACGGAGGGGTCGAAGACGTATTCGCCCTGGTTCTGGTCCCAGTTGATCAGGTTGTATCCGTGGATCATGGCGCGCACGTCGATATCCGCGGTGTCATTGCCGAACATCTCCGTGAAGAAATCGCCCTTGGTGATGGTCGGATGGCCAACCTTCAGCTCGTCCGGAAACTCGATTTCCTCTTCCGGGGTTTCCGCGGCGGCTTCGCCTTCCGGTGCCGGGGTTTCCGTCGCTTCCGCGGAGGACAGCACCGGCAGCGCCAGAAGCATCAGGGTCAGGAGCAGACAGAGGATCGTTTTCAGCTTGTTCACAATATCAGGCCCTTTCCTATTATTACTGTGCGCCTTCCCGCGCGTTTATCCGGTCAGTCGAAGCAGTCGCCCACATGGTTGATCATGACTTCCACGCCCAACGGAGTTTCATAGTCTTCAAAGATATAGAATGCGTTGCCGGGCGCCTTCTTCGGAACCTTGGCCTCTTCAACCGGAGGACGTTCCCAGGAGGCATTGGTGAACACAGCGTTATTGCCGTCCTCCGCCTTGGCAGCCAGATAATAGTTGAGGGACTCCTGCTCGATCCAGGTGTAGGTCACCCGCTGTCCGTTAACAATGGCCGGCAGGTTGTTCACCGTCTGGGTCCAGCCGTTCTCATCGCTCAGGATTACCACCTTGACGACTTCGTCGCCGTTCATCAGGCTCATCGCTAGGTTGAACGGCCGCTGGCCGGTGGCGTTCCCGTCGTCGTTCCAGATCTTGGAGACAGCCGCGCTGACCAGTTCGGGTTCGTATTCGTTCACAATGCTGTATTCGCGGATGACCGTCCGGTACAGGGGCACCGCGTCCTCCGAGATGGAATAGTTGATTTCCGTCTTGGAAACATCGTCTTTATAGCGGGGAAGCCCTTCAAAGGTATGGCGCCATCCGTTGGCCTCGTTCAGGACGACGGTATTTACCTGGGCCCCGTCGGCGTACAGCCGGACGGTCACTTCCGCGGGACGGTTGCCGTCCTGGTTGTTGTTGTCGTTCCAGCTCTTGATGACCGGGATGTCCACCGTTTCGGCATCGGGTTCCGGCGTGGGGGCCGGGACGTAATGGTTGTACAGTTCAACCGTAACCGTTTCGCCCGCCTTGATCATGATGGAGCCGCCGGTTTCGCTGTCGCTCCGCAGATAGAACATGTCGATCAGCTCATTGGCGTTGCGCTCCACCACGGTGTAGGATCCGGGCTTCACGTTATCGATAGTGTAAACGCCGTCTGTAAACTTCTCGAACTTGAGGCCCGTGATCGGGAAACGGTCGTCATCAATATAATCCGACGCGAGAATATCGAAGGTCAGGTTGCCTGTCCGGACATTGGGATCCGGCAGGGTTTTGGGGTCTTCCGGCTTGGGAACCACATACACCAGGTTCACAGACAGTTTCCCGGGTTCAATTGGGGTGCTTTCATCACCATATTCGTAACCCTTCACCTGGCAGGCATCCACGATCCTGTCATCCCGGTCGGAATGCTGCAGCAGATAGCCTTCCACCAGGGTATCTGCGTTGATGTCCTCCAGCAGGTAGGTTCCGGGAATCACATCAAACGTAAGAAGTTTGCTTTCCTGTTTGTCGTCAATCACTTCGTTATATGTAAGGATTTTGGGAAAATTTGAATCCGGGCCGGACAGCCTCAGCTTCAGCCCGCTCAGGTCCGCGCCTTCCGGCTGGTTCGACACTTCCACCTGAACCTGCAGTGTGCCGTGCATCACCGTATTGGTAATCGTGGCTTTGTTGCCGCTGATGGATATACCGGTCTCCCTGTAATACATGGGAACTTCCACCTGCTTCACCGAATATTCGGCAGGCTCGGTGGATCCAACCCGGTTGGCCGGGAGGTTATTCCAGGTCACAGACCAGCCATTGGTAGAATTCACAGTTTTGGAAACGCCGAAAGGTTGGCCGTTTTCCAGCAGCTGAAGCTGGATATCGGATGGACGTGTTTCGTATGTGCCGCTTTTGTCGTTCCAGTCAATGGCGCCGGTAAAGCTCACCTTGTTCTGGGGTTTGTTCTGGAAGGTATACTGCACAGTAGCAATATCTCCGGTAACGGTATCTGCGGAACTGCGGTATAATCTTGCCGACAGGTCCTCCATGGCCGAACCGGAAGGCACAACAGCCGTCCATCCGTTGGCCATAGTCAGTTCCTGACCGCCCACGGTTATTTTCTCCGGGCGCAGGCCGTACAGATTGTTGTCGTCAAGCCATTCCACCGTCAGCACCGTCTGTGCTGCGGGGGCCGTTCCCTCCGCCTGTGCGGCAGCGAAACATCCCAGCACGAGTGCCAGAACGAACAGGACGGGTAGGATACGCTGCAACCGTTCTTTCATCTGAATGTCTCCCCTCTGTGATCTCGCGGGCTTCATTTTTAGCCCGAAATGGGCATACTGATACAAAATTAATTATAGAGGTTCCGCGCCCCAAAATCAATAGGAAAAGTGTGGAAAAATGTTTTTCCTCAGTCCTCCCCCGGGCAGGGCGGGCTGCGGTGGCTTTTTTCAGCGGTTTGGGGTATAATACCGCGGAAAAATGATTGATCCGGGAGGAATGGACCAATGGGTATTCTTGACCAACTGAATTCCGGAAGCCTCTATCTGATCTGCGGAATCATTGTCGGCTTTATTGCCGTGGTCTGCGTCGTGTTTATGGTGCGGGCCTGGCGGGCGGGAAAAGCGCTGGGCATGGACACAGTCCGGATGAAACGGGCGATCACCTCCAGCGTAACCTTTTCTCTGCTGCCCAGCGTAGGTATTCTGCTGGGGGTGCTGGCCCTGAGCGGCAGTCTCGGCATTCCCTGGCCCTGGCTTAGGCTGAGTGTCATCGGCGCCCTGCACTATGAAACCCAGGTGGCAGCAGCTGCCTCCGAGCAGGCGGGAATCCGGCTGGGCACCGATCCCATGACGGCCCAGGCCTTCGGAACCGTAGCCCTGCTGATGAGCATCTGCATCATGTGGGGCATGATCCTGGCGGCGCTTTTCAATAAAAAATACGTCAGCAAGCTGCAGAAGGCAGGGCCGGAAAAATCCTCCGGTGTGGGCTTCGGCGACTCGGCCATGGTCGCCATGTTCATCGGCATGGTCAGCGCCTATATCGGCAGCTATGTGGGCTCCTTTGTTTCCGGAAACGGGCTGTTCTCCTTCTCCGGCTCCTGGACGTCGCTGGCCGTAGTAGCCGTGTCCGCCGCGGTCATGGCCCTGTTCACCTTCCTGGCGGAGAAGAAGCACATGGAATGGCTGGACAATTTCTCAATCGCCGGCAGCATGCTTTGCGGCATGCTGGCCGCCGCCCTGATCGGACAGTAAGGAGGAAGGCGCAATGAGTGAAAAAATGATTCTTTCCGATTCCCCGGAAAAGCAGAAGGCGTATGAAGCCTATATGAAAACCACCCATACCCTGGGCCGCCTGGTGTCGGTCGTCACACTGGCCCTGCTGGTGGGCGCGCCCTTTGTGATTGGCTCCGTGCTCGGTGCCATGCCGGACCTTGGCGCAGCCGGCCGCGGGTTTTTGTCCGTAGGCCTGGTGTGGACTGTGTCCAGCGTGGTGGAATACCTGGTCTATACGCCCATGCTCGGCGCCGGCGGCAGCTATCTGGCCTTCATCACCGGCAACCTGATCAACATGAAAATCCCCTGCGCCATGAATGCCCGGGAACTGGTGGACGCCAAATCCGGCACCCCGGAGAATGAGGTGATTTCCACCCTGTCCATTGCGGCGTCATCCCTGGTGACCATTGTGGTGCTGGCCGTCGGCGTCGCCCTGTTGATCCCCCTGCGGCCGGTGCTGGAAAGCCCGGAGCTCCAGCCCGCCTTTGCCAATGTGGTGCCGGCCCTCTTCGGCGCCATGGCCTATAAGTATTTCCGCAAGGACCTGCGCCTGGCGCTGATTCCCTTTGCTGCCATGGCCATCCTGTTCATGTTCGTCCCCTCCCTGACCTCTTCCACCAGCTTCATGATTATTCCGGCCGGTGCTCTGGCCATTGGGCTGGCCTGGATAAAGTACCGCCGGAACCGGAAGGGAGAGACAAAGGCGTGACAATCCTGACCATCATCGGCTGCCTGCTGGGGGCCGTGCTGCTGCTTCTGCTGGCTTCCCTGGTTCATACACTTTCCATTCCCGCCAGGAAATCTTCCTATAAACCATCCCCGGATCCGGAGCGGGCCATGGCCTATGCCCGGAAGCTGTCCAGGATGGTGCAGGCAGAAACGGTTTCCCGGCCGGACACCGTGGACCTGGAAAAGTTCCTGGCCTTCCACAGGGTGCTGGAGGAGCTCTTCCCCCTGGTGCACCGGAAACTGGAAAAGATCGAGATCGGCGGAAGCCTGCTTTATCACTGGAAGGGCCAATCTAGCACGCGGCCCCTGGTGCTCATGAGCCATCAGGATGTGGTGCCCGCCGAGGGCGAATGGGAATTTCCTCCCTTCTCCGGAGAAATCACAGACGGCAAAGTCTGGGGCCGGGGTGCGTCGGATACCAAGTGCTCGGTCATGGCCTTCTTTCAGGCCGTGGAGGAACTGCTGGCGGAAGGGTTCATTCCCCCGAACGATGTCTGGCTCTCCTCCTCCTGCACGGAGGAAACCGGCGGGGACGGCTGCACGAAACTGGTAGAGGAACTGAAGCGCCGGGGCGTGAAGCCCTGGCTGGTCTGCGACGAGGGCGGCGGCATCATCCGGGAACCTATCGGCGGCATTCACGGAAACTTTGCGATGCTCGGGGTATTTGAGAAGGGCACTGCGGAAGTCCGCTTCACGGCCTCCGGCGACGGCGGCCACGCCAGCGCGCCAAAAGCGGGTTCCCCGATTCCCCGGCTGGCGGACTTTGTGCACGAGGCGGAGCATCGGCGGATCTTCCGGCGAAAGATGCCGAAGGAAGTCGCCGCAATGTTTGAAACGCTGGCGCCCTATGCCTCCTTCCCGCTCCGATGGGTATTCACGAACCTCTGGCTGTTCCGGCCCCTGCTTTTGCAGGTTCTCCCCGCGATTTCCGCCCAGGCCGGCGCGATGATCCGGACGACGGCAGCCTTCACGATGCAAACCGGTTCCGAAGCCTATAACATGATGCCCCAGTCAGCCACGGTCACCGCCAACCTCCGGTTCATTCCCCACCAGGGGATGAAGGAAAGCCTGGCAGTTTTGGAAAAGCTGGCCCGAAAGCACGGCGTGGAAATGGAATTCCTGCGGGGGAATGACTATACGGCGCCGACGGATATCAGCGGAGAACCCTTCCGGCTGGTGCAGGCAATGGTGGAAAAAACCTTCCCCGGCTGCCCCGGCTGCCCCTACGTGATGACCGGGGCGTCCGATTCGAGGTTCTACCAGCCGATCTGTGACAGCGTGGTCCGCTTCGCGCCGGTCATCTACGGGCCGGAACAGATGAAGGGCATGCACGGTCTGAATGAAAACATTGAAATCGACTGCCTTCCCGGCGCCGTTGATTTCTACCGGAACCTGATTGCCGCCGTTCCGAAAAGCTGAATGGAAGAAAAACCTGTCAAATTGATCCATAGAAAAATAGTTGCAAGATTGTGAATAATATATTACAATATGGAAAACATGCGGGATGGGAGTGCCATGTCTTCCATCGGGCCGTATGAATCACTGTGAATACTTCAGCACCAAAAAAGATTTGGAGGGAAACGATGATGAAGAAGACGCTGGCATGGGTTCTGGCTGTTTTGTTTGTGATGGGCGGGCTGATGACCGCGGCCTCCGCAAATCAGGATTACCTGATCGCGGACAGCAATAAGCGCCTGCTGACGGAAGATGAGCTGTGGGAGTGGGACTATGAATCCCTGGGGTATATTTATAATGAAATTTTTGCCCGCCACGGCTATTCCTTCACCCCGGGCGGCAAGTATGATACCTATTTCCGCACCAAGCACTGGTATCATGAAGGCGTGAAGAACGGCGCCTATACGAAGATTGAATGGGCCAACAAAGACCTGATCAAGCAGGTCCGCCAGGACATGCGGGATATGAATACCACGAACCCCAGCGGCAAGTCCGTATGGGACTATTTCTCCCAGAGCTTTATCAAGCTGCAGGGATTTGAAACGCTGGAGTTCACCAACAATACGCAGTACCAGACCGTTTATTCCGCTCCGTCCGCCTCATCCTGGATCGGCGCCAAAGGCAAGGCCAAAGTCAGCATGAACGATGAAGTCGCCGCCGCGGGCCAGGAAAACGGCTGGCTGCTGGTGATGTATGAAACCAGTGGTGGCCGCGAACGGGTTGGATATATCAACATGTCCAAGATTAAGGGACAGGTCTCCGGTGCAAACTACTACAAGCAGCTATCCTTTGAATACAGCCCCGCGACCATTACCAGGGCCTGCAACCTGACGGATGACCCGATCCAGCAGAGCTCCCAGATCGCCGGCCTGCAGCCTGGTGATTACGTGACCTACCTGACCACCTTCTATGGTTCCCGTGCTTGGGACTACGTGGAAGTCACGCTGGCGGACGGGCGGACGGCCCGCGGCTTCGTTCCCACGGAAGACCTGGATAACGGCACTGAGGATGGTGCCCAGGATGATGAAATCAACGTCAGCGAGGATGATGTCGGTTAATTTCCTGCCTGATGAAATCAGCTCCGGTTCGTTTCTGAACCGGAGCTGTTTGTTATTTGCCTTTCATTTTGTTCACCGTGTCATAGCGTCCGAGCACCACAAAATTATCTCCCTTTTTGATCGGTTTGTCGATGTCCGGGGGAATCTTCAGCTCCCCGCCGTCCCGCATCGCCAGCACGTTGGCGCTGAAACGGGAGCGGAGTTCCAGCTGGCGGATGGTTTGTCCCTGCCAGCTGTCTGGCGCTTCCAGCTCCACAATGCCATATTCCTTGGACAGTTCGATATATTCCATCACGCCGGCGGAAGTCAGGCCCATGGCCAGCTTATGGGCCATTTCCCGCTCAGGAATAATGACCTGGTCTGCCCCCAGGCGTTCCAGCATCTCCCGGTGCATGTCATTCTGCGCCTTGCACAGCACATAGGGCACCTTCAGTGCCTTCAGGTTCATGGTCACCAGGGCGGAAGCCGCCAGGTCCGTGCCGATCGCCACCACCGCCCGGTCAAAATGCTCCGCGCCCAGCTTATCCAGCACGTCCTGGTCCCGGGCATCCGCTGTCACTGCCCGGGTCACCCGGTCCGCGATTTTATTGACCAGCGATTCATCCAGGTCGATCGCCAGCACTTCTTCCCCCAGCGCGTACAGCCGGGTGGCCATCTCGGTGCCGAAGCGCCCGAGACCGATCACGATATAGGATTTCACGTAATCTCCTCCCCTTTATCCGATCAGCAGATCGGTATTGGCATATTTGAACTTCTGTCCGGCGGTTTTCCCCTTGAGGAAGCCGAAGCTGATCGTGAGGATACCCACCCGGCCGAAATACATAAACACAATGATCATCAGCTTGGCCGGAACCCGCAGAGTCGGTGTAATCCCTGTAGTCAGGCCCACGGTTCCGATCGCGGAAGCCGTTTCATACAGGGCATCCGTAAACTCCACCGGGGAAAGCGCGCTGATCAGGGTGCCGCCGAAAAATACCAGGGTCACCATAACAATGAACAGCACGATCGCATTCAGTACCTGGTCGTTTGAAATCGTACGGTGGAAAACATGGACGGTGTAGCGTCCGCGCATCCGGTTCCAGATGAAAACAAACAGCACCACAAAGGTCACGGTTTTCAGACCGCCGGCCGTGGAGCCGGAGGATCCGCCGATGAGCATGTTGAAGATGGAAATGGCCTTGCTGGCAGGCGTCAGCGCCCCCTGGTCCACCCCTGCAAACCCGGCCGTGCGCAGCGTCACAGACTGGAAGAATCCGGCCAGAATCTTCCCCGGCCAGCTCATGGGCCCCAGAGTATCGGGATTGTTCCATTCCAGCACGCAGAAGGAGATGGTTCCCCCCAGCAGCAGCGCACCGGTAGTGATCAGCACCAGTTTGGTATATACGCTCCATTTCCGGAAGGAATGCACCCGGAGCACCTCATCCCAAACCAGAAAGCCCAGTCCGCCCAGGATCACCAGGGCGGAAAGCGTCAGAATCACGACCGGATCCGTCTGGTACGGAATCAGGGACGCGCCCGGGGATAGAAAGCCAAGGATGTCGAACCCGGCGTTGCAGAAAGCGGAAACGGAGTGGAAGACTCCCAGGCTCACCGCATGAAGGAACGGGAACTGGAAAAGGAAACGGATCGTCAGAATCAGCGCGCCGGCCCCCTCGACGATGAAGGCCCGGATCAGCAGCCGTTTCTGCAGGACCAGGATATCCCCCATGTTTTCCACGCCGATGGCTTCCGCCATGACCATCTGGCCCTGAATGCTCATTTTTTTTCGAAAGGTGAAAAATGCCAGGGATGCGGCAGACATGAAGCCCAGGCCGCCGATTTCGATCAGGATCAGAATCACGCCCTGGCCCAGGTTGCTCCAGAGGGCCCACGTATCTCCCATGACCAGGCCGGTCACGCAGGTCGCGGAAGTGGCGGTAAACAGGGCGGTAAGAAAATCCTGGCGCTTTCCGGTACGGGAAGCAATCGGTAACGACAGAATCGCCGTGCCGATCAGAATCAGCACCAGAAAGGTAACGGCAATCACCCGGCTGATACTGACAGCGCGGCGGCGCTCCCGGACTTTCAGGACACGTTTTCCCGTGGACCTCATAGGCTTTTCTTCATCTCCCTGTAACTTTCAGAAAAACTACCTTCGAAGTATACACCAAACCGGCCTGCCAAACAAGGATAGACGGGAAGAGTTGAGAAAAAACACAAAAAGAGGTACAATTTTACCGGGATTTGAAACTGACTGACGGAAGTGAAATTGATGGAAGCAAGGCCCGTCCTCTGGATCGTTGTCCCCTGCTACAATGAAGAGCAGGTGTTGCCGTTGACTGCACCGATGTTTACCGCCAAGCTGCGGGAGCTGGCGGAGAAAGGAAAAATCAGCGAAAACAGCCGCGTGCTGTTTGTCAATGACGGCTCTTCGGACCGGACCTGGGAGATCATCAGATCGCTGGCCACCCAGGATGAACACGTGCTGGGCATCTGCCAGAGCCGGAACCGGGGGCACCAGAACGCGGTGCTGGCCGGGCTGATGGAAGCAAAAGACCGCTGCGATATCACGATTTCCATTGACTGTGACGGCCAGGATGATATCGACGCCATGGATGAGATGGTGGAAAAGTACCTGAATGGCGCAGAAGTGGTCTACGGTGTCCGTTCCCGCCGGGATACGGATTCCTGGTTCAAGCGGTTTACCGCCGAGTCCTTTTATAAGCTGATGAACAAACTGGGCGCGGAAGTGGTGTTCAACCATGCCGATTACCGCCTGATCTCCGCCAAAGTCCTGCAGCATTTCGCTGATTTTGAGGAGGTCAACATTTTTTTGCGGGGCTTGGTGCCGCTGGTCGGTTTTCCAAGCGACCAGGTGTATTATGAACGAGCAGAGCGATTGGCCGGCAAAAGCCACTATCCGCTGAAAAAAATGCTGGCGCTCGCCTTCAACGGAATCACCAGCCTGAGCATCAAGCCGATTACCCTGATTACCGGCTTCGGCGTCTGTTTCAGCGTCATCGGCCTGATCCTGATGATCTGGGCCATTATCGAAGCGATTCTGGGCAACACCGTCGCCGGCTGGACCTCCACAATCTGTATCATCTGCCTGTTGGGAGGAATTCAGCTGATCAGCCTGGGCGTCATCGGCCAGTATATCGGCAAAACCTATCTGGAGTCGAAACGGCGCCCCCGGTACATCATTTCGGCGAAAACCTGGGAATCAGAGGAAAGGCACTGGATCGAGGAGAAATAAAAAGCGACACAAAACGGGCCGGCTTCAGAAAGCCGGCCCGTCATCATGGGCGGTCTGTTTATTGTTTGTCCGTTTTTTCTTCCTTTTTGCCGTCAGTATCGTCCGGCAGTTCCGGGAACAGTTCCTTGCCGCAGGCGGGGCACAGGGCCTCCTCGTCAAAGTCCACGTCCTCCGGATCGATCTTGACTACGGTACCGCAGTGCGGGCACTCATATTCAATGGGGCCCTCGTCCTGATCCTTGTCCGCCTCATAAACGGTCTCATTCCCGTCGTCGTAATAGTCTGCTTCCAGGTCCGCCAGGTCCTCATCAATGCTTTCCACGTAGTTGCTCAGTTCCCCGTGGGATTCTGCCAGGGCTTCAAAGGAATCACCGACTTCCCCGAGCACATCAAGAATGCCCAGGATCAGCCTGTGGCTGTCCTTTTCCGGGTTCAGCTTCATGCCTGCCGCTAAACCCTGCAGATAACTGATTCTGTCCGTCAGCTTGCTCATGGTATGCCTCCCGGAAAAGCCTTACGCTCTCTTCAGATACTCACCGCTGCGGGTGTCAATCTGAATCTTGTCACCGGTGTTGATGAACAGCGGCACCTGCAGGCTGAAACCGGTTTCCAGCGTAGCGGGCTTGTAGGTATTGGACGCGGTGTCCCCGGCAAATCCGGGTTCTGTATCAGTCACTTCGAGAACAACAAAGTTCGGAGCTTCCACGGAGAAGGCGCTTCCCTTGAAGAAGCGAACCGTCACGTTGGTGCCTTCCTTCACGAAGGGGATGGCATCTTCCACCTGGTCCTTGCTCAGGGGCAGCTGCTCATAGGTTTCGGTGTCCATGAAGTAGTATAGATCGCCGTCATTGTATACGTACTGCATGTCCTTGGTTTCGATAATGGCCTTGGGCATTTTGTCGGTGGGGTTGAAGCTGCGCTCCACCACCGCGCCGGTCATCACGTTCTTGATCTTGGTGCGGACAAAGGCCGCTCCCTTGCCGGGCTTCACGTGCTGGAAGTCAACGATGTTCCAGACGCCGCCGTCCCACTCGATGGTAATGCCCTTTTTGAAATCCCCCGCTGTAATCATAGTATTCTCTCCTCCGTATATTGAATAATGTTGTTGATAAACATCCTTACAGGATAATCAACTGCTTGTCCGCTGTCGTCAGCGGTACGCAGTCGTTTTCCCTCACCAGGCAGGTATCCTCAATCCGGACGCCGCCCACCCCGGGAAGATAGACACCGGGTTCCACGGTAATCACCACGCCGGCTTTGATCACGTCCTTGCAGGTGGGGCTCAGCCGGGGTTCCTCGTGGATGTCAATGCCGACAGAATGGCCCAGCCCGTGCCCGAACCGGCCCGCATAGCCCCGGGCATCAATGATGTCCCGTGCCAGCTTGTCGATCTCGAATCCGGTTTTCCCGGCCATCAGGGCGTCTTCACACATCGTCTGGGCCCGGAGCACGGTCTCATACACCTTCTTCATTTCGTCCGAAGGCTGGCCCAGTGCCACGGTCCGCGTCATATCGCTGCAGTATCCGTCCACCTTGGCGCCGAAGTCCATGGTAATCATGTCGCCCTTCTGCAGCACCCGTGAACCGGGAATCGCATGGGGCAGGCTGCCGTTTTCGCCGGAAGCGATAATTGTGTTGAAGGCGTTTCCGTCCGCGCCCAGCTTCAGCATGGTGAAATCCAGCTCAATCTGAAGCTCCTTTTCGGTCATCCCGGGCCG
This sequence comes from Clostridia bacterium, assembly GCA_017404985.1. Classification (GTDB taxonomy): domain Bacteria; phylum Bacillota; class Clostridia; order Christensenellales; family Aristaeellaceae; genus Aristaeella. The sequence continues at coordinate 21,909 of JAFRBK010000012.1, forward strand.
GATCTTCGAAAGAATGGCGCTGAAGGCTTCGCTGGTGATGTCGCAGGCTTTGCGGATCGCCACAACCTCCGCCGGGGTTTTGATCCGGCGCAGTTTCTGGGGCGCCTCGTTCAGCGGAACCACGCCGACTTCTTCCCCGACAGCGGCTTTAATCTTCTGGTACCGATCCACCGACAGCCAGTTGGTTTCCACCATCAGCTCGGTGATTCCGCCTTCCTTAACCAGTTCCGCCAGCCGGTCCTTCTCCTGGTGGTCCTTGTCGGTCATCACCACCGTGAAATCAGGCGCCTGTTTTTCCGCCTGTTCCGTATAGCGGAAATCGGTCAGAATCACCCGCTTGCTCAGGGAAAGGAACACCATGCCTTCGCCGGTATACCCTTCCGTCAGGTAAAACATATTGGAGGGATCATGAACTGCCACCGCCGAATGCGGTTTCAGCTTCAGCAGCTCCTCCAGGCGCTCGGACGCGCTCATTTCATCACGCCTTTCCGAATGTGCTCGCCGCAGCAGCATATTCTGTCGGTTATTCTATCATAGTTTATGCCAACTCCGCAAGCACTGCCTCGCCCATGGCGTTCTTTTCGCATTCCCTGCGATGGCGTACCGGCAGTTCCCGCAGCCTGCGGACCTGCTCCGGCATCGGCACGCCGGTAAGCTTTTCCAGTTCCTCGCCGGCGGAGAAAGGATCTCCGGTCCCGGCTTCACCCGTCAGGCTGGCCAGTACATCCGCGGCAAACTTGTATGGGCTCGCAGTGGAAACGATCACCGTCGGGGTGCGGTCATTGGTCGCTTTCCGGTATTCCCGGAGCACATGGCCGGCCACCGCTGTATGCGGGTCGAACAGGTAATGGTTCTGGTCGAAGCGGTTCCGGATCTCCGCCCGGGTATCCTTGTCGTCCGCGCAGTCTCCCCAGAAAACACTTCCCATCCATTCGCGCCGCTGATCGCCGACGGAGAAGCTGCCGCATTCCTTCAGCTGTCGCATCCAGGTGGCGATCAGTCCGCCGTCCCGGTCCGCCGATTCATAGAGCAGCCGTTCCAGGTTCGAGGAAACCAGAATGTCCATGCTCGGGCTGATCGTCTTGAAGAACGTGCGGTGGGTGGAATAGATGCCCTGATGGAAGAAATCGGTCAGCACGTTGTTCCGGTTGCTGGCGCAGATCAGCTTGTTCACCGGCAGGCCCATGTTCCGGGCATAATATCCTGCCAGGATGTTGCCGAAATTGCCGGTGGGAACACAGAAATTCACCGGATCGCCGGCCCGGACAGCGCCGGAATTCACCAGGTCTGCGTAAGCGGAGAAGTAATACACCACCTGGGGCACCAGCCGGCCGAAATTGATGCTGTTGGCGGAAGAAAGCACGCGCCCTGTCTGATGAATCTTCTCGTTGAATTCGGCAGAGGAGAACAGCTCCTTGACGCCGGTCTGGGCATCGTCAAAATTGCCCTTCACGGCGATTACGTGTGTATTGTTTCCGCCGGTCGTCACCATCTGCAGCTTCTGTATGTCGCTGACGCCGTCCAGCGGATAGAAAACCGTGCAGCTTGTGCCGGCCACATCCCTGAATCCTTCCAGGGCGGCTTTGCCGGTGTCCCCGCTGGTGGCCACCAGAATGCTCACTTCCCGCGTTTCCCCGTTCTTTTCCGCTGCCCGACGAACCAGATGCGGCAGCAGCTGAAGCGCGATATCTTTGAAAGCCAGTGTCGGCCCGTGGAAGAGCTCAAGCACATAGGTGCCGTCGTCCAGCTTTTTCAGCGGGGCGACCGCCGGATCATTGAAACGGTCTTCTCCGTAGGCGGCAGCCACATCCGCCTCAATCTCCGGGATGGAATAATCCTCCAGGAAGAGCTTCAGTACATAGACGGCCCGCTCCTGGTAGCCCAGGCCGCAGAGCTTACCGATCTTTTCGCCGGATACCTGGGGGAACATGGCCGGCACAAACAACCCGCCGTCCGGGGCCAGCCCCTGCAGAATCGCCTGGCTGGCAGTCACGCAGCACCCGCCGCGTGTAGAAAAAAACGACATCCGTTCATCACACTCCGGGTTTTATTTCTGGTTTCATCCTTGAAAAAAGAGGCGGGGTTTGCGCCTGCGCCTCTTTCATCGGCCTTCCCGGCCTCAGATCAGATACTTCTTCAGATATTCCGGCAGTTCCTCCGGATCCGCGCTCAGGCTGAGAACGAAGTCCACCTGATGCTTGGCGCCCAGCTCCACCAGGGTGTTCACGATGGGCTCAGTCTTATCCAGTTCCGTGTGGCACAGTTTCAGAAACGCATCCACGAACACAGTGCCCAGATCGAAATTGGAGGAAATGATGCCGCACAGGAAGCCGATAAACATTTCGGCGCTGTGAATATGATAATCTTCGGCGTTAATAAACCGGACCTTGTGGTCCACGTCGAACATGTAGCGATTGTCGTCATCCAGGAAAATCACGTCGTGCGCGGCTTCCCGGGCGGTGGTATTGGTCAGGTCGATCAGGCGCTTGGTCTTGCCGGACCCTTTCCTGCCCGCAATTACCTGTATCATGGGAGAACCCCTCCTTTTTGTTTTTTTCGCTGTGCGTATTATACGATATTTTGGCTTTTCATGCAACTTTTTCTCCGGATACCCCGCCGTTGCGGGGCTGGTTCGGAAAACGCCTGTCCGGCAGTCAATCAGCCCGCCGGATTACCGGTGGGTTCCCATGAAGAACAGTGCCAGCGTCCCGGGGCCGGAATGGGCGCCGATCACGGAACCGATCTCACTAATCAGCGTGGTTTCCACCCCGTACTCTTCCTTCAGAATCTTCTTCAGGAATTCAGCGTCCTCCATGCAGTCCGCGTTGGAGATGAACACAGGGGATCCCTCCCGGATCGTTTCCCCGAGATGGGCTGCCATGGTCCGGATCGACTTTTTCCGGCCGTGGGTCTGGGACATTTTGATCAGGTGGCCCTCATCGTCCACATGCAGCACAGGCTTCACATTCAGGGCAGTTCCGAGCAGGGCAGTAGCCGTGCTGATCCGTCCGCCGCGCTTCAGGTATTTCAGGTCCTCCACCGTAAACCAGTGGCAAACGTGATGAATTTCCTTTTCCAGGCTGGCCGCGTTCTCCTCCAGGGTCATGCCCTGCTCACGGTTCATTTTGGCCAGATACACAAACAGCCCTTCGCCCGCAGAGGCAGCCAGGGAATCCACGGAACGGATCGTCCGTTCCGGATAACGGGAACTGAGGTCCGCCGCCACTTTTTTGCTGTTTTCACAGGTAACGCTCAGGCCGCTGGAAAAAGCGAGATACAGAATATCCTTTCCCTCTTCAAGGATCGGGGTAAACATCTGGTAATAGGCATCCTCATTGATCGCGGATGTCTTGGCCACGCGGCCTTCCCGCATCTGGCGGTAAAAATCCTTCAGCGGCAGCTCAAGATCCTGCCGGGCCACGCCGTCGTCTGTAAACAGAAACGGCATCCGGATCAGCCGGATATCCCACTGTTCCAGCAGTGCGGGAGCCAAGTCACATGCGGAATCCGTCACCAGTACATATTGTTCAGACATCATTTATCCTCCCGGGGAATACATTTGACAGAAAAACCGTCAACCAATGGATTATATCCTATTTCTTTTCCACATGTCAACCTTTCCGCTGCCGTCTGAAGTCAGGTTTTTCCTTGTTTTTCGGTCTTTTTCCAGTGTTTGGGAAAACAGGAAGAAAACAGGCAATCCCTCGGTTCCGCTCTTCCCTTCCGGTAAAAAAAACAGTATAATCTCTTCATCTGAAAAGAGGAGGGTGTGCATGAAGCAGTATTACCAGCCGGAAATCGAAACCGCTCCGCGGGAAAAGATTCTGGAGATTCAGAATGAAAAAATCGTGAAACAGGTCCGCCATGTCTGGGACCATGTGCCTTATTACCGCCACCTGATGGAGGAAAAAGGAATCACCCCGGAGGATATCCAGGGAGTAAAGGATATTCCGAAGCTTCCGTTCCTGTCCAAAGCCGATCTGCGGGACGCCTATCCCTATGGCCTGCTGGGCACGGACCTGAAGAACTGTGTCCGCATCCATTCCACTTCCGGCACCACCGGGCGCCGGGTTGTTGCCTTCTACACCCAGGCGGATATTGACCTGTGGGAAGACTGCTGCGCACGCGCAATTGTCGCGGCCGGCGGTACAAATGAAGATGTGGTGCAGGTCTGCTACGGTTACGGGCTGTTTACAGGCGGCTCCGGCCTGCACGGCGGCTCCCATAAAGTCGGCTGCCTGACCCTGCCCATGTCCTCCGGCAATACCGAGCGCCAGATCCAGTTCATGATGGATCTGGAATCCACCATTCTGTGCTGTACCCCGTCCTACGCAGCCTATATCGGTGAAGCCCTGGCGGAGCGCGGCTACAAGCCGGAGGATAACAAGCTGAAGGCCGGCATCTTCGGCGCCGAGCCCTGGACGGAGGAGATGCGCCGCGAGATTGAAAAAAGCCTCGGCATCAAAGCCTATGATATCTACGGCCTGACGGAAACCAGTGGTCCCGGGGTGGCTTTCGAGTGTGAGGAACAGACCGGCATGCATATCAATGAGGACCACTTCTATGCCGAGATCATTGACCCGGAAACCGGCGAAGTCCTCCCCGACGGCGAAATGGGCGAGCTGGTCTTCACCGCGCTGGACAAGGAAGCTTTCCCCCTGCTCCGGTACCGTACCAGGGACCTTTGCGTCCTGTCCCGCAAGCCTTGCTCCTGCGGCCGCACCCATGTGAAGATGGCGAAGCCCATGGGGCGCAGCGACGATATGTTGATTATCCGCGGCGTCAATGTCTTCCCCAGCCAGATTGAAACCGTGCTGCTGAATGAAGGCTATACGCCCAACTACCAGATCGTGCTGGACCGCGAGCGGCATAATGATACCTTTGATGTCTATGTCGAAGTCAGCCCGGACCAGTTCTCCGACCTGATGTCCCAGATCCAGCGCATGGAAAAGAGCCTGGAGAATGCCCTGCGCACCATGCTGGGCATCGGCCCCAAGGTTCACCTGGTCGCCCCGAAGACCATCACCCGCAGCGAAGGCAAGGCGGTCCGTGTGATCGACAAGCGCAAGCTGCATGACTGACGAAGGAGGGATTTCGCGATGGCAATTACACAGATCTCCATGTTCCTGAACAACCAGCCCGGCCAGCTGGTGGAAGCGGTCGGCGCGATTTCCGCAGCCGGCTCCAACATCCGGGCCATGAGCATTGCCGAAGCCAACGATTTCGGCATTCTCCGCGCTATCATTACGGAACCGGACCGGGTCTGCCCCCTGCTGGAGCAAAAGTTCCTGATCATGCGCAATGAAGTGCTGGCTGCCCGCATGGATGACCGTTCCGGCGCGCTCCACGAAATTCTGACCGTGCTGAACGAGGGCAACATCAACATTGAATACATGTACGCCTTCACCGGCACCGGTCCTGAGGAAGCCTATGTGGTCTTCCGGGTCAGCGATGTCCGGACGGCGGAAGAAATGCTCCAGGCGAACGGGATCGCTACCCTGTCGGATGACACCCTGAAGCTTTGATGCGTCCCGGGCGATACTTCGGAGCCCTTGATTCCTTTGTGTTTTTTCGGTTTTTCCCCTGAATATCCCTGAAATTGCGCCATCTGGTCGTTTTTCAACCGTTGCAGGCCATTGTTTTCAACGGTTTGCTGTGCTATAATTCCGCGCGTGCAAGGAGCACAGGAATATGATGTGCGCCGAAACGGCGCGAAAGGAAGATGGCTTATGAAGAAGATCATTTGCAAGGTCGAGTACGATACCGATGCTTCCGAGCTGCTGCAGAAGAAGGTTTTCGGCGTATTCGGAGATCCCAAGGGTTATGAAGAAACCCTGTACAAGACTGCCGACGGGAAGTTCTTCCTGTATTGCTTCGGCGGTTCCGAATCCCCCTATCCGGAAGAAACCATCAAGCGCGTTGCTTCCAACAAGGTGAAGGATTGGCAGAAGGCGTAATTCCATCCTGTATTCGGATCAAACCCCGTCCGGACGTTTCCGGACGGGGTTTCCGTTTGCGTTCCGCCGTTCTTATTGGCGGGTCTTCATATGCAGGATGGGGCTCAGCGGCTTGTAAATCAGGAAAGTGATCAGGGAGATTACGATACCCTTCAGCAGATTGAATGGCGCTGTAACAAACAGCAGCAGTTTCCACTCGGTATCGACAAAGGGCAGGGTTTTGGTAGCCATCCCGACAATTGCATTGATATCCATATGGTAGGCCGCCATATAGGCCGGAATCAACACCAGCCAGTTTACCAACACGCCGACAACAATCGTGCATAACGTGCCGGTTGCCATGCCCACCAGCGCGGATTTGCGGTTTTTGTTCCGGCTGTAAATCAATGCCGCCGGTAGTACAAAAGCAACGCTCATAATCAGGTCTGCCAGGTCTCCGATCCCTATCGTCGAGCCGAGGCCCTTAATCAGCAGATGGATGCCGGTTTTCAGCACCAGAATAATCAGCGCCGGCAAGGGCCCCATGGCAAAAGCGCCTAACAGCGCGGGTAGGTTGCTGAAGTCCAGCTTGTAGAATGCCACGATGGGGATCTCAACGGTAAGAAACAGCACCGCAGAGAGAGCCGTCAACGCAGCAATCCGCGTCATCGTGAAAACCGAAAATTTGTTTGTGGTCCCAGACATAAAGAAAACCCCTCCTTATATACGCGCGCCCCTCAAAAGCTGCTTCGCTCTGAGGGGCGGAAGGGCGCGCTCCGGGAAACCCGGTATATCGCGCTGTCCGTTTCTTCTCTCATCCAGACTGTAACTGTCGGCTTCGGATTTTCACCGAATCGGCCGGATCGCAGAGATCCGGTTCGCGGGCTGTACCGCCGGTAGGGAATTGCACCCGTCCCCGAAGAAGCTTCCAGTGGGTTTGCGTGATTTCTCGATTATTATACCCTTCTGTGTTTTGTACGTCAATGTCAAACATTGTCCTTTTCGTGATCAAAAAACATCCTTTTCACGAACGGATTCCCATGATATAATGCCTCAAAACTGCCGAAAACAGGAGGAATTCCGATGCTTCTGAATGATTCATGGACCATGATAGACGGTGAAAGCCGTTACGCCTGCTCCGTTCCCTGCTCTGCGATGCAGGTGCTGCTTCGGGAGGGAGTCATTCCGGATCCCTATTACCGGGAAAACGAATGGATTTCAACCCCTGTCAGCGAGCGGGATTTTACCTTTGAAAAGGCTTTTGTGCCCGACGCCTCTCTGCTGCAGGCGGATCAGGTGATCCTCTCCTTTGAGGGCATCGATACGCTGGGTCGGGTGTTTCTGAACGATGCGCTGCTCGGGGAAACGGACAACATGCACCGGACTTGGGAATATTCTGTAAAAGAGCTTCTCCTACCCGGGGAGAACCGTCTCCGGGTGGAACTGCGGTCCCCGCTTCGTTATGCCCGGGAGATGCAGGAAAAGCGCCCGCTGACAGGTTCCGCGGAAACCTTCCCCGGTTATCCGCATCTTCGCAAGGCCCATTGCATGTTCGGCTGGGACTGGGGCCCGATCCTGCCGGACCTTGGCCTGTGGCGGGATGTCAGCCTCCGGGGCGTCACCGGCGGCCGGATTTTCAGTACGGGCTATACGCAGGAGCACGCGGACGGGAAAGTGGTCCTGCACTGCAGGGCGGATCTGGAGCTGCTGAAACCCGGCATCGAAGCCCGGTTGTCCGTTACCTCCCCGTCCGGGGAAACTGTTCGAATCATCCTGAAAAACGGCAGGGGTTCCGTTACAATCAACAATCCGGAGCTCTGGTGGGTCCGCGGCCTGGGCGAACAGCCCCTCTATACCTGCCGGGTCGAACTGCTGTTTGAGGATGCCGTGCTGGACGTTCAAACCCGCCGGATCGGCCTCCGCACCCTGACGGTCTCGCGGGAAAAAGACCTCCATGGCCGTGAATTCTGCTTTGTGAACAACGGAGTCAAAGTCTTCGCCATGGGCGGCAACTATATTCCGGAGGACCAGATTCTGCCCCGGATCACGCCTGAACGGACCCGCCGTCTCCTGGAGGACTGCAGGGAGGCCAATTTCAACTTTATCCGGATCTGGGGCGGCGGTTTCTATCCTGCCGATTCCTTCTATGACTGGTGTGACGAGAACGGCTTCATGGTCTGGCAGGACTTTATGTTCGCGTGTTCAGCCTATGTACTCTCCCCGGAGTTTGAAAAAACCGTGCGTGAGGAAATCCGGGAGAATGTCCGTCGGCTTCGGAATCATCCTTCCCTGGCCCTGTGGTGCGGCAACAATGAAATTGAGTCTGCATGGGTAGGCTGGGGCTGGCCCGATGATCCGGAAGCCCGCGGGGATTACCTGCGCCTGTTTGAAGAGATCATTCCCGACATTGTCCGGGAAGAGAACCCGGATACCTTCTACTGGCCTTCCTCCCCTTCCACCGGCGGCGGGTTTGACAATCCCAGCGGCAACGACGGCGGCGACATGCATTATTGGGATGTCTGGCATTGCTTCAAGCCGATCGAGGCTTTCCGGGAAACCCTGTACCGCTTCTGTTCCGAGTACGGCTTTGAGAGCCTGCCGGACATGAAAACCATCCGTGCCTTTGCCGATGAAAGCAAGGGGGATTTCGACCTGACCGGCCCCGTCATGGAAGCCCACCAGAAGTGTAACCGCGGCAGCGAAAAAGTGTTGTATTACCTGGCCCAGATGGTCAACTATCCCTATGATTTCGCCCGTCTGGTTTATTGTTCCCAGTTGGTCCAGGCGGACTGCATCCGTTCCAATGTGGAACATATGCGCCGCCACAGGGGCATCTGCATGGGCTCCTCCTACTGGCAGATCAACGATTCCAATCCGGTGGTCTCCTGGTCCGGCATTGATTATTTCGGCCGGTGGAAAGCCCTGCATTATGCCGCCCGGCGATTCCATGCCCCGTTGCTGATTTCCTGTGACGACACTGATCCCTCGCATCCGGTCATCGCGGTCACCAATGACACCCGGGAATCCGCAGCCGTCCGGGCCATCTGCAGGCTGAGGGACCATCGGGCCAAAGTGCTGCGCGAATACGAGGCGGACCTGACGGTCCCTGCCCTGTCTTCCGTCACCTGTATGGAACCTGACCTCGCCGGCGAAGTCGCCACGCTGGAACAGCGGCGCACCTGTTATCTGGAATATGAGCTCACGGAAAACGGCATCCCGGTCTCCGGCGGCACGTCTCTCTTCCTGCGGCCGAAAGCCTTCCGTTTCCTGCCCGCCCGGATTCAGGTGGCCGTGAAGAGCGAAAAAACGGCCTTCCGCCTGACCCTGTCTGCCGACGTGTTTGTCAAGAGCGTCTGCCTGAGCCTGAAAACCCATGATGCCGTCTTCTCCGACAACTGGTTTGACATCCACGGGGAACGCCCGGTCACGGTCACCCTTCCCAAAACAGGGGAACTGGCAGGTCTCACCGCCAAAGCGCTCGAAAAAGACCTGCAGATCGTCCATTACTGAAAAAGAATCCCCAAATTACAGACGTTATGGCAGGCGAAACCCTCCGGCTCACGGATGCCGGAGGGTTTCGCTTTATACTTTGGAATAAGCCGCTTTTGCCGTAATGCCACGGATGCGGCCCAGGGCGCCGGTCAGGGCGTTGATGGCATCGTTGGGGGCGTCCATGGCCACGCAGATCACGCTGACCTGCTTTGCCCGGTATGGGATTCCCAGGCGCCCGATAATGTATTCCGCATATTTGTGCAAAAGGTCGTTGACCGCGGCGACAGCACCCTCATTTTCCACAATAATGCTGATGACAGCTACCCTGGTTTCCATACATTGCCCTCTCCCGCTCGGCTTTTTCTTCCCTTCGCCTGTCCGAAGGATTCACGCTCATATATTCACAAGTATGGACAGTATATCCGGGTTCCCGTTCCCTGTCAACGCTGCCGTTTTTCCCTGGAAATCAGGGCTTGACTTTTTTTCCCATTTTCATGCATAATACAAGTTGATGTAGCGGTATATTATCAGGAAAGCAGGACCTGTTCATGAGTTTTTTTATGGATTTTTTGCACCAGAAAGTGCCCCGTGCCGGCCGGGAGATTCCCGCGTACTACCGGCGGGCGTTGGTGATCAGCGATACGATTCTGATCGCCTATTTTGTGGTGTGTTCTGCCTTCTTTCCGCTGTTTGCGGGTCAGCTGCAGCGGGCTCCCCTGTGGGCCATCGTTGCTGCCGCCGCAGGGCTTGTCGCCGTCCGGAAGCTGAACCTTCGGATGAATATGGTTTGCTTCACTGTCCTTTGCGCCGCCTGGGTTTTCTGGAATGTCTACGCCCTGGGCTGGAGCTCAGGCACCCAGCATTTCCTGACGCTGCTGCTGGTACTGGTCTTTTTCAACGTATATGATAAGCCTGTCTATAAAATCATCTGGTTTGTCGCCATTCTTGTCTTCAGGATCTGGCTTTTCTCCTGGTCGCAGCAGCATACCGCTGTCTTTCACCTGGACACATCCGCAAATACGATCTATCAGACGATCAATACCGTTGGTTTCTTTATCATTCTCGCGGCCCTCTGTATCGTTTTCTCCACCAGTATTCAGGACACGGAGCGCCAGCTCCGCCTCCGGAACCAGACACTGTACAAGGAAGCCGGCACCGATCCGCTGACCGGCCTTCCCAACCGCCGGTCCATGGTGGAAAAGATCGAGAAATTCCGGCAGGATTCTTCCGGCGAACCTTTCTGCATCGCTATCGCAGACCTGGACTTTTTCAAGAACGTCAACGACACATATGGGCATAATTGCGGCGATTATACGCTGGTCAAGCTGACCGAGCTCTTTACCCAGCACGCCGGCGGCCACTACAGCGTCTGCCGTTGGGGCGGTGAGGAATTCTGCTTTTTTCTCCCCAACCTCAATATCGATGAAGCAGGCGTGATCATGAACGACCTGTGCTTCGCCGTGGAACGGATGAAGCTGAGCTTTGAAGGCCACGATTTCAGCATTACCATCACGATCGGCGTCGAGGAAAACGATTATTCTTCCCCGCTGGAAGACCTGCTCAAAGGGGCGGACACCAAGCTCTATATGGGCAAAAAACGCGGCCGCAACCAGGTGGTCTGCTGATTTTCGCGTATGAATTGGAATCGCCCCTGCGAATCATTTCACAGGGGCGGTTCCTCTTTTTTGTATTGTTTCTTATTGCTGAACCACGTAAATTACCTGGGGAGTCGGTTCCGCTGCCGGCGGTTCCGGCGTCACATAGACGATAATCGGCGTGGGGGTCGGCTGGGCGCTTCTGGTCACATAGACCACTTCCGGCGTCGGTTCCGCCTGCGCTTCAACAATCGGGGCAATCTCCGCGTGCAGCAGGTCGCCGCGGATATATCCCATGATTCCGTTCAGAAGCTTCACGGCATACCAGATTTCTCCGGAGCTGTTCAGTACTTCCTCTGTAATCTCAACCAGGGTTCCGGCCTGGCGGATAACTGCTACCCGGGTGCTGTAGATGCTGGCCGAAGCACGTACATTGACCTTGTTTTTCAAGGTATATCCTTCGCCAACCACCGGTGTGGTCCGGACAATCGTTTCCGTCTTAACAACAACCACCTTGGTCTTCGGAACCGGGACAGGAACCGGCCAGGGCCATCCTGTTCCGGCAGCTGCTCCCGCACCTGCCGCTGCACCTGCTCCTGCCGCTGCGCCCGCTCCCGCGCCTGCGCCGCTGCCGGAAGCAGCTCCCGCAGCTGCTGCGCTCGCTGCAGCGCTGGAAGAAGCTCCGGTTCCGCCGCTGCCCGCAGACGCTCCGGCCCCCGCAGCTGCAGCACCTGCGCCCGCGCCGCTGCCGGATCCTGATCCGGAACCGGTCGCAGCGGAGGTAGATGTAGTCGTCACGGTCACAGACGTGCTGGTGCTGGACCCGCTCCCCGCTGCTGCGGAAGCCGCGGCTCCCGCAGCAGCCGCGCCCGCTCCCGCACCGCCTCCAGCGCCGGAACCGGAACCCGAAGCCCCGCTGGTCGAGCTGGTGGATGTTGTGACGGACACGGAAGTACTGGTGCTGCTGGTGCTCCCAGCGGAGGCTTCCGCTTCCGCGGCGGCAGCAGCAGCGCCTGCACCTGCGCCGCTTTCCGGATCCGCAAACCCGGTGGTGCACAGGCTCAGGATCATCAGGCTGATCAGAATCAGCGTTAATGCGTTTCTCTTCATGGTGCGTTCTCTCCCTGTTTTTTCGGTCACTGAGCGGCCCGGAACCGAGCCGTACCGGGATTCAACAACGGTATAATCCCCCAGAGGGATCTTCTGCGACAATCTGAATCATATCACAAACCCCGGCGGTTTGCAACCTTTCGCCGAATTCCCGAAGGCTGAATCTTTCGTCGGATCCCTGAAAGCTGAAATCCGCCCGCCGGGAATCCCATCGCCCGCCTTTTCGCCGGATTCTGAAGGGCTGAAAAGGCGGCACAGCCTTTTGGCTGTGCCGCCTGAAAGGGGGCGGATGTTTACACAATGCCCTGGGCGTTCATCGCGTCGACCACTTTTTCGAAGCCCGCGATATTGGCGCCGGCCACAAAATTGTCCTCAAAGCCGTACTTCTTGGCGGCCTTGTCAATGTTGTGGTACAGGTTGACCATGATGCCCTTCAGCTTGGCATCGACTTCCTCGAAGCTCCAGCTCAGGCGCTCACTGTTCTGGCTCATTTCCAGCGCGGAGGTGGCCACGCCGCCGGCGTTGGCAGCCTTGCCCGGCAGGAACAGGATGCCGTTGGCCTGCAGATAATCGGTGGCTTCCTGGGTGGTGGGCATGTTGGCGCCTTCGGCAACCACTTTCACGCCGTTGGCAACCAGGGCCTTGGCATCTTCCAGGTTCAGTTCATTCTGCGTTGCGCAGGGCAGGGCGATGTCGGCCTTCACGGACCATACGCCGCGGCCTTCATGGTATTCAGCGTTCGGCCGATAGCTCTTGTATTCTGTCAGGCGGGCGCGTTTGACTTCCTTGATCTCCTTCAGCGCATCCAGGTCGATGCCGTCGGGATCATAAACCCAGCCGGTGGAATCGGAGCAGGTTACGGGCTTGGCGCCCAGCTGATATGCCTTCTCGATGGCATAGGTTGCCACGTTGCCGGCACCGGAGACGATCACGGTCTTGCCCTCCATGGTATCGCCGTGGCACTTCAGCATTTCATCCGTGATGTAGAGCAGGCCGTATCCGGTGGCTTCCTTCCGGGCCAGGGATCCGCCGTAGCTCAGGCCCTTGCCGGTCAGCACGCCTTCATAAAGGCCGGTCAGCCGCTTGTACTGGCCGTACATATAGCCGATCTCCCGGGCGCCGGTGCCGATATCGCCGGCGGGCACATCGGTGTCCGCGCCGATATACCTGTACAGTTCAGTAATGAAGCTCTGGCAGAAAGCCATGACTTCGCGGTCAGACTTGCCCTTGGGGTCAAAGTCGGAGCCGCCTTTGCCGCCGCCGATGGGAAGCCCGGTCAGGCTGTTCTTGAAGATCTGCTCAAAGCCAAGGAACTTGATGATGCCCAGATTGACGGAGGGATGAAGCCGCAGGCCGCCCTTGTACGGTCCGATGGCGCTGTTGAACTGCACACGGTAACCGGTGTTGACCTGAACCTGTCCCTTGTCGTCCACCCACGGCACCCGGAAAATAATCTGGCGTTCGGGATTCACGATCCGGTCCAGTACGGCATCCTTCCGGAACTTTTCCTCATTGGCCTCCACTACGGGGCGCAGGGAATTAAGCACTTCCTTCACCGCCTGATGAAACTCGGGCTGGCTGGGATTCTTCTCCACAACGCGTTCAATGACCTCATCCACATAAGACATATCGGGTTCCTCCTTCGTTTTAAACATAAAAACGTCTTTAACAAACCCACGCATGTTAAAGACGCCATTGCCTTTACGCGGCATATTCTACTCTTGCCCGAAATGCCTTGTCAATGCAGTTACTGGATTAATCTTGTATTTTCACTGTCCATAAAGTCGACCCGGGATCGGATCCATTTTTTCAGATAGGCCACCGCGTTGTCAAAGCTGCCGCCGGCCCGCTTCGCTGCCTGATCATTGGTGCCCCAGCGTTCAAAGTTCATTTCCGCGGAACTGCGGATGGCCTCGGCGTATTCGTCCAGGCTTATCAGCACATGGCTTTCCCCGCCCCGGTCTCCGTTTTCTTCCCCCAGCAGAATCGCTGCCGCCGGGCGGAAGCGCGTGTTCCAGAGTTCCTGCGCTTTCTGCGTAAACGCCTCATGCGTGGTCAGCAGCCAGTTCAGGTTCCCCGGGCGTCGGCTTTGGGAGGTCATATAGTTTCCCTCTGCCTGAATGCCCCGCTCTTCCATATTGCCGAAGCACAGGTCATAATCCCAGGCCGGCCCGGCATAGATCAGCGGGTCCGTTTCGTCTGAGTCTTTATACATGTACTGGCTTCCGCCGAGGAAGTCAAAATTCTTGCACCATTCCTCCAGCAGGTATTTCAGGGCAAAAGATTCCAGATCGATGTATTCCCGGAAATCCTTGCCTGTTTCTTCGCTGATCCCGTCTTTTGAAATCAGGGCCCTGTGCAGGTCCGCCACCCGTTCCGCCAGGTATTTCACCTCCGCCTCCCCCGGGCAGGTGGGTTCCACAATGCGGATGCAGAGCCTTCCCTCCGTTTCGAATCCAGGTTTGCTCGTGTATCCGAAGCGGTGCAGTTTCTCGATTTTAAAAATGTATCCGCCGGTCACGTCCTCCGGTTCGGAGGGAAGCCGGTATCCCCGGATTTCTTTCAGCCCGCCCCAGGTTTGTTTGAATTTCTTATAGGTATTCAGTTCCTCCGGATTCAGTTTCTCCGTTTCTTTCTCCAGATTCCGGATAGCGATCCGATTCTTCTTAATCTGGACCTTCTCCGTCATCAGGTACAGCCCTTGGTATTCCCCGTTGATCCACAGGTCCGTCTGCACGCATTTAACCGCAAAGGGCAGGCCGATTTCCCGGGCCGTATCCAGCACAATCTGGTTTCGCAGCAGGCTGATATCCGCATAGTTGGCCAGCAGCACCCAGGTTTTCCCCGCCGGAATGCCCGCCACGGAAACCGCATCCGGAAGCTTCAGCTCATATGGTTTCTTGGAATAGGCAAAAGTGCTGTTGCCCCTGCCTTTCAGCTGGCTCAGCAGCCCCCGGTATGCCACGGTACCGTCTGCCTCCGTCAGCAATGCCTGTCCTTCTGTGATCACGTTTTCCTTGCTCTTGTTGACAGCCTTCATTTCCTTTGCGTCCACCGTCAGGCACAGGGACAGCACCAGGGATCCCTGCATCAGCTGAAGCTGGGCCAGCCGCTTGCCTTTTGCATCGGCCACCTGGATCCGCCTGCCCGCAAACCGGCTCAGGTCCACTTCCTCCCCCGCCGAAACAGCGGCCTTTTCATCACCCAGATACAGGATGTCCTGCCCCGGCATCGAAAGGATGGCACGGCTCAGGTCCCGGTTTCCGGGCACACAGAGCAGGCTGTCATTTCCTTTCTTTCGGCTCAGAAAAAGCGTCTCCGGATCATCGGCAAAAGCCAGGGACAGGGTAGTGTCTGCAGCAGCTGCTGCGCATTGAAAGCAAAGGAGCAGCAGTGCCGCCAGCACTGCCGCCGCGATATGTCTGGTCATTGTCTGGCCTCCCGGATGGCGCGGATAAAATCCCGGCTCCGTTCTTCCCGGGGCGCTTCGAAAAAGGCTTTTGACGGTCCGGTTTCTACCACACGGCCATCCGCCATGAACAGGACCTTTCCGGATACATTCCGCGCAAAATCCATCTCATGGGTCACAACCAGCATGGTCATCCCGCTTTCCGCCAGGCTCCGCATTACCGCCAGCACCTCGCCGATCAGTTCCGGGTCCAGCGCGCTGGTGGGCTCGTCAAAATAGATGATCTCCGGCCGGGTTGCCAGCGCCCGGGCAATGGCCACCCGCTGCTGCTGGCCGCCGGACAGTTGGATCGGGTAAGCCTCCAGTTTATTCGCCATGCCAACTTTCTGCAGGGCTTCCAGCGCGATCTGTTCCGCCTCTTCCTTCTTCATCCCGGCCCCGGCAGTCAGCCCCAGGGTTACGTTCTGAAGCACAGTTTTATTCAGGAACAGGTTGAAATTCTGGAATACAAAGGCGGTCTTCTTCCGGATCCGGGCAATATCCCGTTTCGTGGCGTTATGCAGGTTGATTTTTTCCCCGTCAAACACCATGGTTCCGGTATCCGCCCGCTCCAGAAAGTTCAGGCAGCGCAGGAAAGTCGTTTTTCCGGATCCGCTTGGGCCCAGAATCGCGACCACATCTCCCTTTTCCACATCCAGGTCGATGTCGTCCAGCACCAGCTGGTCGTTGAAAGATTTCCGGACACCGCGAACTTCCAGCATCATGAGCGGACACCTCCGTAGGACGCCAGCCGTTTTTCTCCCCTGTGCTGAATCCAGGTCAGTACGGTACAGAAAATCAGGTAAATCACAGCAACTTCCACATACAGTCCCAGGGACTCATATACCCGGCCGTTAATCACCTGGGCCTGGCGGAACATCTCCATGACAGTAATGGTCGCCGCCATGCTGGTTTCCTTCAGCATGGAGATCATGGAATTGCTCAGGGCCGGAAAAGCGGTCCGGAGCGCCTGTGGCAGCACCACATGCACCATGATCTTCGTCCAGCTCATGCCAACGCAGTAGCCGGCTTCCAGCTGGCCCTTGCTGACGCTTTCCAGGGTTCCGCGGATTGTCTCCGCCATGTATGCCGCCTCATTCAGGCCCAGCACCACGACTGCCGCAGGAAATGCATCCAAAAAGATCCCCACACTGGGCAGCCCGTAGAACGCAATATACAGTTGCACCAACAGCGGCGTTCCGCGGGTGATCCAGATATAGAAGCGGCACAGCTGCTTCAGCACCGGAACCCTGGCATACTGAATCAGGGCAACAATCAGGGCCGTCACCAGCGCCAGGGCAAAGGAAAGCACTGTCAGGGGAATCGTCACCTTGACGCCGTATTCCAGCAATTTGGGGAAGGAATCCACCAGGATATTCCAGAGCCGTTCGTTTATCATCGTTTTGTTCCTTGAATTCATCCGAAGGCACAGGGAATGGCTCCCTGTGCCTCCATTGGTTTTTCCGTCAGGCAATCCCGCCGCTTCGCCTTATTCGGCTTTCGTCAGGTCTTCGCCGAAGTATTTGATGCTCAGTGCTTCCAGCGTCCCGTCCTCCCGTGCCTTCGCCAGCACGTCGTTGATCGCAGCCACGAGGGATTCCGTCTTTTCCGTCTTCCGGACAGGGTAGGCCACTGCTTCGCCCGGGAACTCCAGCGCCACCTTGATGTTGGCTTCCGGGTGTTCCTTCAGGTAGTCGTCAATGGATCCCTTGGCGTTGATCGTTGCGTCCGCCCGGCCGTTTTCGACCATGGACAGAGTTTCGCCCAGGGTATCCACATACTGGACGTCAGCGCCTCTTTCCTCCGCCATCATCGCATAGGTGGAGTTGGGGGAATTCGTGGTTTTCTTACCTTTCAGGTCATCGAGGGTTTTGATGTCCTCGTTGTCCTTCCGAACAACCAGCACGGCGGTCGTATAGGCATAGGGATCGGAAAACGCATATTTTTCCGCCCGGACCGGGGTAAACCCGACGCCGTTGCAGATAATGTCGAAGCGCCCGGTTTCCACGCCGGCCAGCAGGGATTCCCAGGCTGCTTCCTTGAAGTCCGGCTTCACGCCGAGGCCTTCCGCGATCAGCGTGCCGATCTCAACATCAAAGCCGGTCAGCGTATCGGATTCATCGTGGTAGGTCCAGGGGCTCCAGTTTCCCTCTGTGCCAATCACCAGCGTTCCTCTTTCCCTGATTTCCGCCAGGGCATCCTTCTCCCCTTCCGCAAGGGCCAGGGCAGCGGTAGCGGCCAGCAGCAGGGCCAGCAGCAGGGCAATCCATTTCTTCATAATGATAATCCTCCTTCATTTTTCACCTGGAGGCTTAATCCGCCTCCATGGCGTTCAGCAGTTTATACAGGAGCGTATAGAGCTGCAGAGCATCCTCGTACGGCAGGGTAATGCACTCCCCCACTTTCATGGGAATATCCTTCACCTGCTCCCGCAGCGCCCATCCGTTTTCGGTCACGGATACATAAACTACACGCTCATCCACCTTGCACCGGCAGCGGGCTACCCATCCGCTTTCCTCCATTTTTTTCAAAAGCGGCGTCAGGGTTCCGCAGTCCAGATACAGTTTTCGGCACAGGTCGCCGACCGTCGCCTTTCCCATTTCCCACATCGCCAGGCAGACAATATACTGGGTATAAGTCAGTCCAAGGGGCTTCAGCAGAGGGGTATACGCATTCACCACACGCCGCGCCGCGGCATACAGCGGAAAACACACCTGCCCCTCCAGCATCAGCTGCGGATACGGATTCTCCGGTTCCTTCCGTTCCTGTTCACTCATGGTTCTTCCCCTTCTGATTCAGCAATGAGATTCAATCCAGCTCTTCAGGGCCGGGCCGGGCTTGAAGCCAACGGAAATATCGGCCACCTTTCCGTTCTTCAGGATGATTACTGTCGGAACCGAGCTGATGCCGAACCCGGCTGCCAGGGAACCGGCTTCATCCACGTCCACATTGTAGAACTTTGCCTTGTCGGCTAGCTGCTCGGACACTTCCTCAATCACCGGTGCCAGCATGCGGCATGGCCCACACCAGGTAGCGGAAAAGTCAATTACCGCGGCCGCGTCCTTCTGTGCCTCGTTCAAAAATTCCTGTTCGTTGATCTTCTTAACCATTTTTCTTTTCCTCCATTCGTTTTTTACGCTTTTTTCTGGTCCAGATAAACCGCGGCACTGATGGCCGCCACATTGCCCTCGCCCGCCGCTTTTGCATACTGGTATGGGGTTCCGGTAATGTCTCCGCAGGCATAGACCCCCGGCAGGCTCGTCTCCATCTTCCGGTTCACCGCCACATGGGCGCCTTCGGTTTCCAGTCCGGGAACCAGCTGTCCGGGGGCCACAGCCTCCCGCAGGATGAACACCCCGTCAGCGGCGTATTCTCCGCTTTCCGTGGCTGCTTTCCGGAGGTTTCCGTCCTGCGACAGGCCGGTCACCTTTTCGCGGACCACCGTCACGTTTTCCGGCAGGTTCGTCTCCCCGGTATACATCGGGAAATAGATAACTGTCCGGCAGGCGCTTGCCAGAAAGGCGGCTTCCGGCTCCTCCCGGGGGCTGTAGCCGATCACAAGGACGTCCTTCCCCCGATACAAAGGAGCGTCGCAGGTAGCGCAGTAGCTCACGCCCCGGCCCAGCAGTGCCTCTTCCCCCGGCAGGGGTTTGGCCTGCACGACGCCGGTCGCCAGGATCACCGTCCTGGCCTCGATCATGTCCTCCCCGGCCTGCAGGGCAAAATAATCCCCCATGGCATAAACCGCGCCGATCCGGGTCTCTGTGATCTCGATCTCCGCCTCCGCCAAATGGCGCTGGAATGCTTCCGCCAGTTCCGTCCCGCTGACAAACCCCGTCCCCGGATAATTCCGGATCTCATGGGCCTTTCCGATCTTTTCGCTCAGCTGCCGGCTGCCGAAAAGCAGGAAGCTTTTCCCCCGGTTTTTGGCTGTCAGCGCCGCGGAAATCCCCGCCGGCCCTGTTCCGATAATCGCGATGTCGACCCGTTCCACCATACCATCCCCCGAAAATCCTTTTTGCATATTATATTTTATCAAAG
The DNA here is from genome assembly GCA_017404985.1 of Clostridia bacterium. Taxonomy (GTDB): domain Bacteria; phylum Bacillota; class Clostridia; order Christensenellales; family Aristaeellaceae; genus Aristaeella. Next base: position 41,531 of record JAFRBK010000012.1, read on the forward strand.
ATTTCAGAGTTGTCAATCCCTTTGATAAAATATTTTATGCCTGGTCTGTGCATTGTCATCCCCTGGGCCGTTTTCAGGCGGTGCTTCCCCGGCAGCCACGGATCCTTTTTCCGGCTCCTGCATCGATTACTCCCTTCTGCTGCCGCATGAAACGTGCTTTCAAGCTTGTTTTTTCCCTTCTTTTCTTTTATAATACCGACAGTTTTTCGCTGAAGGAGGCCAAGCGCTTGAAAAAGACGATGCTGTTGTTTGATCTGGACGGAACCTTGTGGGATTCCGCGGCTCCTGTTGCCGAATCCTGGAATCAGGTCCTTCAGCGGGAAGTGCCTTCCCTGCCTCCGCTCACGGTGGATGATATTCACAGCGTTATGGGGATGACCATGAAGGAAATCGGCCAATCCCTCTATCCTGACTGCCAGATTCCCAACCGCGAGGCCGTTTTTGATGAATGCTGTGACTATGAAGTGGAATACCTCTATACCCATTGCGGCACGCTCTATCCGAACTTCCGCGCAACGTTGGAATCCCTGAAGGCCGAAGGCTACACCCTGGGCGTTGTCAGCAACTGCCAGCGGGGATATATCGATGCCTTCCTCGCCTCCTCCGGTGCCGCGGATCTCTTCGCGGATTATGAGGAGTGGGGACGCACCGGCCTGCCCAAAGGGGAAAACATCCGCCTGGTCATGGAGCGCAACGGCTTTTCCCACGCCATCTATATCGGAGATACCCGAAAGGACCAGGAAGCCGCCCGCACCGCCGGCATCCCCTTCATTCACGCTGCCTACGGTTTTGGCACGGTTGAAAATCCGGAAGGCGTCATCCGTTCCCTCGATGCCCTGCCCGCCGAACTCGCCCGCCTGGATCGATAACCTGTCAAAAAAGACTCCCGGGAGAATTCTTCCGGGAGTTTCTTTTATTCAGCAGCCAGAATATGCAAGTTCCGGATTTCATTGTCACGGATCCCGTCATTGACGGAATATGCATGCTTTTCTAGATCGCCGCAGACTGCTTCCGTCAGTCCCTGCTCTTGCAGCGCGTCAATGATTTCCGAGGCAATGCCCTCGATCGCAAAGGCCTTTTCCTCCGCCAGGCTGCCCTCGTTCCCCGTGGTAATCAGCCATTCCAGGCTTCTGCCCAGGTCCTCTCCGCCCGGCAAATCCTGCAGGGCCCGGAAAGACCATTTGTAGTATGGCATATAAACCCGGTTTAGCAGGAACACCGCCGCCAGAGTATGCTTCACGAACTCGCCCGCTGCCAGCTGGGCCGCCCCGCTCTCTCCGTGGCTCAAGCAGCGGCGGTAGTTATACTGCCCGCTTTGGGCCATCAGCAGCAGATGCCCTGCCAACCGTTTCCGGCGGATATCCTCCGGCATCTTTTTCAGGATGCTCCTGGCATCCGTCAGCAGCCCCGGATCGTCCCGGAACACCTCGCCATTCACCGCCTCCGCCAGCGCATAGTCCGGCAGCCGCAGCCACCTTTCCGCCGTCAGTTCCTCCGGCAGGCAGCCGATTTTCTCCCGGAAATAGTCGTCAATCCGGAACACCCCGTGCCGTGCCCCGCCGACGGGGTTGATTTTCTGTCTGGTAAAGCCCTGAAACTCAGCCGGTAGCTTGGCATAGGCTCGTTCCAGCTGAAATGCGGTCCGCCGGTCCACGATGTCCTCCCCCGGCAGAAACAGGCAGAAACCCGGCTCAAAGTCATGGTCCCGGGAAATCTCATCGTCAAAACCGTAGCACTCGGATCCGCTGCCTGTCAGCGCTGCGGCGATAATTTCCTCGTATTCCGGAAACTGTTCATGGATCATCGGTATCCCGCAGGCTTCATAATAGGCCCGGCTCAGTTCAATCCCTTTCATGGATTTCCTCCGCGCGTTTGTTCAGTTCTGCTTCCTTCAGGAAATACCCATAGTGCCCGAAAACCGGCGCACATTTTTCGCATACAAAAGCATAGTATCCGTTCCGGGGCAGGCTCGCCGTATCCAGCAGCGCCGCCGCCCGGTCCAGGTATTCTTCCACTTCGCCTTCCGCTGCTTCCGCGCCGCGTTCCGCCTCCAGGGCGTCCGCCATATTCAGCCAGGTAATCGCCTGTTCCAGCTCCCCATGCTCCTGATGCTCCATCACGTCCAGCGCCAGCCGGAACATCCTGCCGGCCTCGGCGTATTCCCCGACTGCAGTAAGTGCCAGCGCCATATTGTTATACAGCCCGCCCAGGCGGCTGTCCGTCCGGTCCAGGTTTTTTTCATAGTTTGCCCGTGCCTTTTCAAAGCAGCGGAGCCCCGCCGCCGGATCCCCGAAGGCTTCCCGTACGGTGCCGGCATTAACCCACGTGGTTCCCGCGGTTACTGTATCCTCCATGCCCAGGGATTCCACCAGGGCCATAGCTTTTCCGGCATGGTGCAGGGCTTTCTCCCGGTCTCCTTGTTTCCGGTAAAAGCCCATCAATTCATTGTTCAGCATCAGCTGTCCCCGGCCGTCGCGGTTCTGCTCCGCTTCTGTCATCCAGTACAACAGATGGCGCTCCGCGGCGGTCCAGTCGCTTTTGTCCTCGTACTGCCGCAGTTTGTCCAGAATCCGCCCAACAGGCACCGGTTCCGCCGGCTGTTCCTCCCCGGGCTTTCCGCACAGCACGCAGTTCGGCTCAATATAATCTTCTTTTTCCAGTTTCATTGGATGCTCCTTCCCTCATGCCAGCCATCCCCGCCCATGTTCTCCGCCATCGGATAGAATACGGTTGCAACCGGGGTGCCGGAAACCATCAGAATCAAAAACGGGGCCGCCGCGTTGACAGCCGACTTCAAGTTCTCAAACATTTCCGGCCCTCCTTCCTCTCCTGTGTGCACGTCTTCTTTCAGAAAAGCATATCACAGAAGGCATCCCCCGACAAGGCAAAAAAAGAACGCCGCAGCGTTCTTGATCCATCAGTTATTCGTACGAATCCGCGAAGGGGATATAGGTACCGGTCTGAAACATTTCATGGACGATTTCGTAATGGGGCCCACTCCGCCAGTTGTTGGCCGTCGGCTTCTTGTTATTCATAATGAAGGTATGCGGCAGTTTGCTCGGCAGGTCCAGCTGTCGGTAAGCCCAGTTCCTCTGCCACAGGTACAGGCGCTTCAGCTGCTTCAGATTAACCAGCACAGAGCAGTCCAGCACGTTGTTCTGGGCAAAATTCAGATCGATCAGGTGAGTCAGATTTTCCATCCAGGAGATATCGACCAGGTTGCAGGAAAACAACTCCAGGTACTCCAGCTTGGTCAGCTTCCCGATCTTGTCAATCCCTCTGTATTTCGGATCCCCACCCAGTCTCGCATTGTCCGCCAGAATCAGTACCCGCAACTCTGTCAGGTTTTCCAGAAAGGACAGGTCTGTAATATCGTTATGTCCCAGGTCCAATCCCTTCAGCTCCGTGCAGTACTGCAGCACAGAAAAATCCTCGCTGGTATGCCGGCTGCACGACCCGTGCAGGGTCGAGAACGCTGTGGCATCCGTCCGGATTTGATGCTTCCCCTTGGCAAAGGAAATCGTCCACCCGAATTTCACATCCGGGAAAGCATTCTTCAGGCGGTTGATTTCCTTCTCCTCCACGACGGTAGCAAACATGTCCACCTGCTCCAGTTGCGGCAGCTGATGCAGGAATTCTATGAAAGAATCCCAGTCTTCCACCCGCTGCGTGCCCAGGTCAATCCGCACTGCATCCGAAGCCACGCTGCATGTGCCAAAGGTGACAGTCTTGGCATCCCCCTCCGCCGCTGCAAAAGGCAGGGAAAAAAGCATCAGAGCCATCAAAACCGACGGGATGAGTCCCCGTTTCATGCTCCTCTCCCCCCTTCGCCCGAATTGTTTCGCTTACTGTGCGTATTGTAATGGCGAATCCGGGGCATGTCAACAGAAAAATACGGTTGCTACGGCACAGAAAAAACCGGTTGTGCTCTGCAGACAAAGACGCAGCCGGCTTGCCGGGAAAAAACGCACAGCCGGTTTTTCCGGCTGTGCCATAGGGTTATTTCTATGAGAAACCATTGAAGGAATAACTGTGCTTATTTAGCTTCCTTCTTGATGCCGTTCCACTGTCCGCCCTGAGCGAAGGAAGCGGTCACGATTTCATTCGCGTATTCCTGGGAAATCTTGCTGATGTACCACACGGTCTTGTTGTACATGTTCTTGCCGCTCTGCCAGCTTACGGTAACCTTGGAAGGAGCGGTTTCACTCTGGAAGAAGTCCACGCCGGTCATTTCGATGCTCTTCTCGCAGGCAGCGCCCTTCCGGTTGTAACCAACAGTCCAACCATCAGCAGTCTTGCCTTCGAAAGCCTTGCCGTAACCGTCGATATCTTCTGCCCAGAACTGGCGCTCAGTAATGTGGTACATTCCTCTTACCCAACCGTCTTCATTATACCATACTGCAAATTCAATATCGAAATCATCCGGATTTACTCCAGCAGCCCACATAGCATCTATGACTTCTTTTTTGAAAGTTTCTTCGAGCTCTTCATTTTCTGCTGTTTCTACATATCTCGTGCTTGTATAAACATAATCATAGGCTTCTGACGTTTCAATATAATAGTCTCCGTTTTCGTCAAACACAATCACCTTATCGGTTTCAGGGTCTCTCGTATAAATCCACTTGTATTTTTTCCCGTCCTCGGGGTCAATATACCCGGTTTCATCGTCCTCTGATACTTCTATACGGACCCAATCTGGCACGTAATAAGATTCATCAACATGGCCCATTCCGCCAGTAGGAACCGTAATAGCGTATCCCGGATATCTCACGCCAACATAGGGCTCTTTATAATCTTCATAATATACCGTTGTTCCTTTCCAAGTATTATATGAACCCTTTGTTGTCACAGCGTCTGTCGGAATTTTAAGAGAAGCAGTATAATCTTCCCTATCATACCATTTTGTCCAAGTATCATGAGGTTTTTCAGTTACAGTAAAAGAACCGTCATCATTCTTCTTTACAGAGTAGGAATAATGCGTCTTACCATTCTCATAGGGTTCTTCCGTCGTGAGAATGTCTTCATAACTGACTGTTCTGGTTTTTCCTTCCATACCCAGCTGAACAATCTTGCCGGTAATGTCAAAGGACACAGAACCATCAGTCAGCGTCAACGGAACCAGTTCATTGTTCCAGTTGGCGCTCAGGGAAACCAGCTGGCCGCTCACGACGGTCACGGTTTCAGTCTTGCCATCATTGATGGTCTTCAGTTCCGGCACTTCCGGGTTCTCCGGCAGGCCTTCCACGTTCTTCAGGGTCTTCGGGATCGTGTACGCATCCGCAAACGCGGCGGACACGCCCAGCACCATCATCAGCGCCAGGGAGAGAGCAAGTACGCGTACCCAGTTTTTCATTGATGTTACGCCTCCGATTCTAAATTTTCTTGGGGATTACTATTATAGCTGACATTTGTTGGAAATCAAGTGCAAATCATGCCGGGAGTTTAACAGTTGACTGACACCAAAATCGCTGCAAAGCCTTATGTGGCTTTCTTTTTTTGCAAAATTTTCTTTGCTTTTTTGTTGTATGGAGTTGTATGTTTTCACAATATGTGGTATAATGGAGCTGTATTTCAG
>JAFRBK010000013.1 GCA_017404985.1 Clostridia bacterium
GCCGGCGGCTTTGAGAAATATGAGGGAACTGTTGAATAATCCTGCTACGCCTACCAGCGCACGGGTGCAAATGATCGATATGATTCTGGAACGGACCATGGGGAAGCCGGAGGAGACCATGCGGCTGCTGATGGAGAAGGAGGAGCGGGAAGCGGCGGAAGAGCGGATGGCGGAGATTATTCGGCTCGCGAAAAAGAAACGGGAGTGATGAGTGGCTTGAGCAGCCGTCGGTGATACTAAAGAAAAGTGTTACTAAAACGAGCGTCAGGGACGGAGAGGACGGAAAGCCGTCGGTGATACTAAAGAAAAGTGTTACTAAAACGGGCTTCGGGGACGGGGAGAACGGAAAGGGGGAGATGGAGATTTATTCGAATCGGCCGGTGAAGATTCCTGATATTAAGGGGAAAATCGTTATTCGAAAGAAAAAAGACAGCAAATATGTGATGTATGAAACCTGGCGGCAGTATGACAAATTGAAGAAATACAATGTCGTGAACCGGATTTGCATCGGGATTCAGATTCCGGCGAGGCCGGAATATATGCTGCCGAATGAGAACTACTTCAGAATGATTACGGAGGAGAATCGTATTATGAACGAAAATGAACAGGAAGCTTTGGATGAATTTGAATTTGAACGGGCACAGGCTTTTATGATGCGGGACTTTTTTGAGCAGATGTATTATGAGTTCCAGTACCAGAGCAGGCGGCAGCCGAATATGGTGCTCAACGAATATAAAGTTCGGAAGCTGAATAAGATTCTGGAGCCGCTGAAGGAAATGATGAAGGAAGAGCCAGGGGCGGAGTGGCTGGAGGTGATTCCGGAGCCGGTTGAGGAGGAAGTTGAAGGCGGAGGAACTGTGATTCGGGGGATGACGTATAGTGATGTGATGATGGTGCTGACGCAGTTCCGGTGCCTGGAGGGGGCGTATTTTCAGAAGCTATTAATAGGGTGAAGAGTGGAATTCTGTGAGTCCAGATTGCTTCGGCTGCACGGTCACTGCCGGGAAACCGTGAACCCGGATGTGTTCTGATTTGACTGTAAACAGATGAAAAGCGCAAAGCTTACGGGCAGTAGGCCAGTTCCAGCTTGCAGAACAGGTCCTCCAGCGTCATGCGCACGTCGATGCTGTCATAGACGCGGATCAGCTTCCCGTCCGGATTGCTGCCGTAGGTAAGGTCAGGGAGAATCTCCGGCGCGTGTTCCATATGCCAGTTGCCGCGGAAACGGCTCATCAGCAGGACCGCCGCGGTGGTGTTGTCGCCCAGAACCCAGTTTTCCCCGGTGCGGAGCAGGAAACCGGGGTTGTATTCCATATGGTTTTCGGTGACAAGCTGATCATAAAGATACTGTCCCAGGGTCCCGCAGGGGTATACCCGCCGCTTCAGCTCTGCAAGGGTGACTTCCAGGGTGCAGTACACGTCCTGCGGCGTCTGCCAGACCTCCGCTTCACTTTCCAGCAGGACCCGGACGGCCTCCGGATCCTGCATGACGTTGAATTCCGGACGGCCGTCCGGGTAGGGACCGCCGCCGTTCCACAGGATCACGAGGTTCGGCGCGATATCCGGCGCGGCGTTCAGCGCCGCGGCAATGTTGGTCATGGCGCCCTGCACCGCGACATACAGCTTTCCGCGCTGCCGGGCTTCCCGGATGATATGCCGGACGCCTTCGCAATCCGGCGCGTCATTCCGATCCTTCAGGGGACTTGTGCAGCCGCGGAAAAAAGGAACGTCGCCGATTTGCGCCAGGCCAAGGAGCTTTTCAATTTCTCGGTAGCTTTTTTCCATGGAATTTCCGGCGCCGCCTGCCTTCTGTTCAAAATGGGCGGCGATGATCCCCCGGATATCGAACATGGGTGTCAGCAGATGATGCATTATGGCATACTGGTCATCCGCTTCATTTTTCGCGTCCGTATCCACCAGCAGGCGAATGCGGGAGGCCAGCGGGATATCCAGGCCGATCCGCGCGAGAATCTCCGCTCTTTTCATATGAATCTCCTTTTGCTTATTCGTTGGGGATCCGGTTCAGTTCACCATTGATCCCTTTCAGATCCAGGGAATCATCCGGATCATGGGTCAGGATGGATTTCATGGCCAGTCCCAGGGGAATGACGTTTTGCTCTGTCATCACGCGGACCAGGGCCGGGACATGCTTTTCCAGCACCTTCCGGGCATCGGGGTTCTCCAGCAGGTCGTTGGCGGTATCCTCAACGGAGAAATATCCCTCCCGGCGGAAACTGTCCTCCTCCAAGAACCAGTTCCGTACCGGGCCGCCATCCTCTTCAGGCAGGCGGTAAGACGGCTCCTCTTCGGCCGATCGTATCCACACGCACGAATCCGCGCAGACACCCGCGGAAACGCTGATCCGGTTTTCTCCCATCTGCAGCGGTACCTCCCGGAACAGGACTGTGCCGTTCACGGCAGGAATCTCTCCGAAGAAAACCCCGTTGATTTCCAGCCGAACCGCCGGAAGGCTGGTATAACACTTTACATCCACGCTTTCCCGGGCCCGAATCCGGAAACGCTTTGCGCACAGATGCACGAAGGATTCCTCCGACCACCTTGCCTTGTAGTAATAGAAAGCGTCCTTACAGATTGCCCGATCATGTGTGACCAGGCCCTTGGCGTTGATGCCCTGCTGGCCGCCTTCGTTTCGCCGGTCACTGGAAAAGTCGAACATATTCCATATGAAACTTCCCCAGAGCCAGGGCCGGGCCTCGATCTGCGGATACACTGTCTCGTGCCACAGGGCCTGGTATTCCTCTGAATAGTCCTTGAGCTTCGGCTCTTCGGAGTGCAGGGCCAGGTTGGCGTCCACACCGTATTCGGTGATTCCGAGGCAGACGTCCGGCCGCGATTCATGGAACCGGTCCAGCCACGGACCGAAATCTCCCGGCTCTCCGTAGTACCAGCCGAAATAGATATTATAGCCCACGATATCAGTGATTTCATTCAGTTTGCTGGCGGGCTTGAGCGGATAAAGATTGGCGCTGGCGGACAGCTGCTCCGGATCCAGATTCCGGATCAGCTGATGAAGCCGGCGGCAGTTTTCGTGCATAAACGGCGCATCCCGGAACATGGCGATTTCATTCTGAATGCCCCAGCAGAAAACGGACGGGTGATGAATGTTCTGCAGGACGAGCTCCGTGAGCTGCTGCAGTGCGTTTTCCTGCAGCGCGGGGTCTTCCGTCATCTTCAGCATTGGGATTTCCGCCCAAGCCAGGATTCCCCTGCGATCGCACTCATCATAAGCTGCCTGCGGATGCTGATAATGGGAAAGACGCACGGCGTTGGCGCCGATTTCATCGATCAGGTCAAAATCTTCGCTGATTTCCTCGGGGGGAACAGCCGGTCCGGAACCGGCCCGGTCCTGATGCTTCGCAACGCCCCGGAGAAAAACAGGATTTCCGTTCAGCCGGAGACCTGTTCCATCCGCTTCCACAGTGCGGAAACCGACAGTCAGGGAGACACAGTCCACAAGCCTGTTTTCCCGGAGAAGTTCTGCGCGGACCGTATAGAGAGCGGGATTTTCCCGCCCGCGCCAGAGCACCGGACCGGCAACCCGGAGCGTCAGGGGGGAAGTACAGGGGAAATCGCCGCCGGACACAGACTGCCCCAGGGGATCCAGCACGCTGATCCGCAGGACGGTCTGCCCGTCACACCCGACGATATGAGGCTCTGCGTGAATCAGACCGCCGCCGTTCCGGTCCGCCGAGGTCCGGAGAATCAGGCCGTCTGTACCGAAATAACTCCGGTCAAAATGGGTTTCTTCACCGACAAGCAGGGAAACGGGCCGCGGAATGCCGCCGAAAACCGTGAAATCGCCGAAGTGGGGACTGACGTGTTCGTTCAGCCGATTATCTGCGAGGAGGTCGACCCGGAAACTTTCCTTTTGCAGTACTTCCCGCGGAACAGGAATCCGGAAACGGGAATATCCGCCCTCGTGATGGCCGGCTTCCGTACCGTCAATCCAGATCCGGCAGCATTGATCCACCGCGTCAAAGGACAGGTATCCGGCTGTCCAGGCGGTGTTTCCCGCTACAATACGGGAATAAACCCGGCGTCCGCGGCAGGGCTTCCCCTCCCGGGAAAAAACATGGGGCAGATTGACAGCTGTTCCGGGAAGATCCGGCAGATTTTCCGGCAGTATTTCCGCCGGGCTGCTGTCCGGCAGTTCACGCAGAATCCACTGTTCATTGAGGCTGATGGCTTTCACGGTGATCCTCCTTTTTTCCGTTCCATTTGATGGACTTCCGATACTCATTGGGCGTGAAGCCCTGAATCTTTTTATAGGTACGGGTAAAGTAATTGGCGTCCGCGAAACCGCACTGTTCCGCAATCTGCTGAACAGACAGGGCGGTGTGCCGAAGCAGGCTTGTAGCCCGGTTAACCCGGGTCTGATTGATATAATCCGTGACAGTGACTTTTACTTCTTTATGGAACCGGGCGGAAAGGTAATTTTTGTTCACAGAGAACCGGGCGGCAAGGCTTTCCAGGCTCAGCGGCTCCATATAATGGAAATCAATATAGTTCAGACAATCCCGAACGGTGCCTGAATATCCGGCGAGGGAATGCTGCTGTACCAGCAGGCAGTAATGGCGGATCATTTTTGGAATCAGGGCGGTGACCTGTTCCAGGTTTTCCGCAGACTCGATCTCGGTTACAAACTGCCCGCTGATCCCGTCAATATACAGGGGATGAACCGCAGCCTGCTGGATGGCCTTGCGGCAAAGGGTGTTCAGAGCGATGATCATATCCTTGACATCCCGCAGCCGGTCTGTTACCCGCTGGTCCAGGGAAAACCCCATGAAGAGGTTCTGCTGATAGGTTGCCTCGGCAATGTCACCCCGGCGGATGGCGTCCAGCATGGCGCTCTCCACGGCATAGCGCGCCTCCACGGAGGTATAGGGAATGGAGGAAAGGGAAACAGAGGGCTTATGTTCATATTTTCCCGGCTGGTCATGGTTGACCCGGATGATTTCAAGGCCAGGGTTGGCCAGGTAACGGGCCAGAAAGCCAGAATGAATCTGCTGCCAGCTCAGGTAATCATGAATAATCGGAATGCGCTTGAAATACCACCGGATGGCTTCCAGTGATTCATCGGTCAGGGAATGGAGAGCAAGCATCCGCTGAAAATCCTCTTCCCCGTATGAATGGTAAAGAAAGGGACCGAAGAAAAGGAAGGAACCGGCTTCGGTGTTCCGCCCCCTGAATACCAGATAATGCAGACCGAAAGAATCCTTATAGTCGATGACGGAATCATCCGGAACAGCCTCCATCATGCTGCGGGCAAAGACCGTGTAGTCATAGTTTTCATATAGCTGGTCCCGGAACTGAAAGTCCAGTGCGGACGCCTGCAGGGAGGAACAGTCCGCATTCAGCAGCAGATACTGCACCCGGTGCGCACCCAGAATGATCCGGAGCACATCCTGCAGATCCAGCAGAATCATACGCCTCACCTCCGAAAGATACTATTCAGGTTAATTCTGTGCTAACAATATCATTATTATCGCCCATTTTCAACAGAAAATGAATATTGTGCTAAAACAGGTGAATGGCGTATGTGTCATCTGGGAAAAAACGATGATATATTATACATGGATCAAGGAAAAAATCGTTACATACACTCTACGACCGACGAATCTTTGAAAAGCGGGACGGTACAGATGGAAAAGGAAATTCTTTTTGAAGCAAAACACATGCGGAAGGAATTCGGACCGACGGTTGCCCTGAAGGATGTGGACTTTACCCTGCGCAGGGGGGAGATCCGCGGCCTGGTCGGGGAAAACGGCTCGGGAAAATCGACCATCATGTCGATTGCGTCCGGCATGCAGCCTGCAACAAAGGGTGAGATGCTCTACAAAGGACAGCCCTGGAAGCCCGGTACTATGGTGGAGGCCCAGGACGCCGGAATCTCCATGATCCTGCAGGAAGCGAACACCATTCCCGGCGTGACGGTGGCCCAGAATATTTTCTCCGGCCATGAGGCGGAATTTTCCAGATTCGGCCTGATCAGCATGCCGAAAATGAAAAAGGAAGCCCAGAAGGTACTGGAGCATTTCGGGATCACCCATATCAAGGCCGGCGAACTGATCGACAAATACACGTTTGAGGACCGGAAGCTGGTGGAACTGGTCCGCTGCGTAACGGATGAGACAGAGATCCTGGTGGTGGACGAAACCACTACGGCGCTGTCCCTGGAAGGCCGCGAGATCCTTTATAAGCTGATCCACAAAATGGCGGACAGCGGCAAAGGCATCGTTTTCGTTTCCCATGACATGGACGAGATCCTGGAACAGTGCACGGACCTGACGGTGCTGCGGGACGGCGAGATCATCGGCCATCTGACCCGGGAGGAGATGGATGCACCGGATGCGGTGAAAACCATCCGTTATATGATGGTCGGCCGGGAAATCGGCGATAAATACTACCGCGAGGATTATGACACCAGCCACCAGGAGGATGTGGCCCTGAAGTTGGAAGATGTTTCCCTGGGCAGAATTCAGCATTTCAGCCTGGAGCTGCACAAGGGCGAGATCATCGGAATGGGCGGGCTTTCCGGCTGCGGCATGCACGACATCGGACGGATTGCTTACGGGCTGGAAAAACTTTCCGGCGGGCGGGTGATACGGAACGGCAAGGAAATCAAATCACCCCTGCAGGCCATCAACAGCGGTATCGGCTACATCTCCAAGAACCGCGACTCCGAAGCGCTGATCCTGAACGGGCCGATCCAGGACAACATTGTTCTTCCCTCTATCCCGGCGCTTATCCGGAAAACCTTCATCAGCCCCCGGGCAGAAAAGAAACTGAGCGACAGGGAAATCGACAATTACCGCATCAAATGCCATGACGGCAAGCAATATGTGAATACCCTGTCCGGCGGAAACAAACAGAAAGTTTCCTTCGGAAAATGGACTGCCAAGGGTTCGGAGGTCATCATCATGGACTGCCCGACCCGCGGTGTGGATATCGGTGTGAAACAGGCCATGTACGGGCTGATTGAGGAAATGAAAAAGCAGGGGAAGGCTATCCTGATGATTTCGGAGGAACTGAGCGAACTGATCGGCATGGCGGACCGGCTGATTATCATGAAAGACTTTGAAGTGACCCATCAGGTGGAACGCAATCCGGAACTGAAGCAAACCGACCTGATCGAATACATGATTTAAGGAGGCCGCTATGACTGCAATTGCTCAGGACAGAGAAAAGCAAAATCTGGTCCAGTGGATAAAAAAGCACAGTTCCACGGTTGCCTCACTGGGCGGACTGGTCTTCTGTATTATCTTCTTCACGATCGGTACGGGGATGAAGGGCGAAAGCATCTGGTCCGGTGACAAGCTTTCCACGCTGATCGGCGACGTGATTGTGACCGCCCTGATGGCGGTGGGCGCTGTGTTCATCTACTCCCTTGGGAACATGGATGTCAGTATCGGCCGGCAGGTAGGCCTGTACAGCACGATGCTGGTGCTGATCGGAAACGCGACGGGCAGCCTTCTCCCGGGCATCCTGGCGTGCATCGTGGTGGCAGTGATCATCGGTATCATTAACGGCGCCGCAGGCGAACTGCTTCACATGTACTCAGTCATTTCCTCTGTTGTGTTCATGATGGTGATCAGCGGCATCACAACCATCATCTATTCCAACGTGGGCAGCAAGAACATCATTCTGTCCGGGGTGGATCTGAGCTTTTTCCGCTCGCCGGTCAACATGGTGATCGTGCTGGTGATTGAATACCTGGTGATCGGTTATTTCTTCTACTTCACGAAATACGGCAAATATGCCCGCTCCATCGGCGCCAACCAGACCGCAGCTGCGCAGAGCGGCGTAAACATTATCAAATACCGGGTGATTCCCTACATTTTCCTGGCTTTCTGCCTGGTGACGGCTTCCCTGTTCCAGATGGGCTATACCGGGGCGGCTTCGGATGCAACGGGTACCGGATTTGAAATGAATGTAATGGTCTCCCTGATCCTCGGCGGCATGCCCCTGAAAGGCGGCATGAAGTCCCGCCTGAGCTGCGCCGTGATCGGCGCGCTGACCTTCTCCCTGCTGGCGGTAGGGCTGCCGATTATCGGCGTGCCGACCCGCATGACTTTCATGATCAAGGCGATTATCTTCCTGGTGGTTGTGCTGATTACCTGCCGCCAGAAGAGCGGTCCGCTGCCCCGCTGATTCGTTTTCAACAGGCGAAAAGCCTGTTCAAAAAAAATAAACCCCAAGTAAAAAAAGGAGGATTACCCGAATGAAAAAACTGATTGCGCTTCTCCTGACCCTCGCCCTGCTGATGGGCCTGGCTGTTGTCCCCGCTTCTGCGGAATCCAAGGGCAAGATCCTGTGGCTGTCCAACCTGAACAGCGGCATCCAGTATGAGTTCTACGTTGCCTACTGGAAGATGATCGCCGAGAATCTGGGCTATACCTTTGACGTGGTGTACGGTGACATGTCCAACGACCCCGCCGGCAACCTGAAGCAGGTGAAGAACGCCTACACCTCTGACGTGAAGGGCATCATCATCTCCATGGACGGCGGCGTTGTCAACATCATGGACGAGTATCCGGACATGTGGGTGGTCGGCTTCTTCTCCGATATGGACTCTGTATTTGAAGAGAACGGCCCCAGCCACGACGTGATGACCCGTGAAAAGTTCCTGGGCAACATGGGCGACAACTACATCAGCGGCCAGGCACTGGGCGAAGCGTATGCGCAGGAAGTAATTGCCCGCGGCTACAAGAAGGTTGCCACCTGCATCTTCCCGGTATTCGCCTATCCGAAGCACACGGTTGCTGACGCGGCTTTCCGGGCTGCCATCGCTGCACACAACGAAACCGCGGCTGACCCGATCGAAATCGTCGGCGACGCGGAAGTTCTGGCCTTCCAGCCTCTGAGCGACAGCTATTTCCTGGAGCAGGGACGCGATGAACTGGAATGCATCGTCGGATTCTGCGCCGGCACGACCTTCATCTATCCCAAGATGGTTGAAGCCAAGGCCATGGGCTTCTGCCGTGATGACCTGCAGCTGATCACTGGCGGATTTGACAATGATCCCGACCTGCTGGCGGACTGCGGCGACGACAAAAACATCGTTTCCCTGACCATCCAGGGCATCGAGAGCGCCATCTGGCCTATCGCGATGCTGGACGCCGCCATCTCCGGCACCATGTACAAGGACTATCCCGGCCAGGAACGGATGGACTCTTCCGTGTTCACGATCAACAGCACTGAGAAATTCCAGGCGATGATTGACAATTCCCCCATGGGCCCGACCCTGGATCTGAGCAAAGCCCAGGCACAGTGGGACGACATGAAGGATTATTTCACCTCCGTGAACCCTGATGCCAGCTATGCGGAGTTGACCAAATACTGCCAGAGCTTCACCGTGGAAGGCTACATGAAGTAAACAGCAGACCGTATTTGTAACCACTTTCCCTGAACGACCAATGAATTAAGAGGCGGATGTCCATGAAAAAAACGTTGGAAATCCTTAAGCGCGTTGCCGGTACGCTGATGCTCCCCGTAATCATGTTTGTGATTATGAAGATCATGTGCGATGCCAACGGATACACCTTTTTCGGTACGATGAAAATGTGGCAGGCGCTGATTCCCAGTATTGCCGTATCCGTTGCCTGTGCCATGGGCATCGGCCTCCAGTTCAAGAACGGGCGGTTTGACTTCTCCGGCGGTTCCATCATGCTGCTTTCCGCGATTATTGCCGGAAATGTGGCGAAGAACTCCGGAACGGGCAGCCCCCTGCTCTTCGGAGCACTGTGTATCGGACTGTGCGTAGCTTTCAGCGTACTGGTCGCACTGGTCTATGTCTACGGCCGGCTGCCCATCATGATTGCGACCATCGGCATGGCACTGCTGTATGAATCCATCACCAGCCAGATTTTCGGCGGCGGCGGAATCAACCTGGTTTCCGTCAAGTTCATCAAGCAGCTGTCCGCCTATCCGCTGGTGCTGATCCCCCTGGCAGGCGCCGTTGGCGTATACGCGGTGTACAACTACCTGACGACCACCGGGAAGCAAGGTGTGCTGCTGGCCAAAAATCAGCAGAGCGCTGTGAACATCGGCGTGAACGAAAACCGGAATGTGATCATCAGCTATATCTACAGCGGACTGATCTTCGGTTTTGCCACAATCATCTGGAGCTCCCTGGGGAAGCGCGACGCGATCTTCTCCTCCCTGGCTACCGTGGGTGAGCTGTTCAGCAATATCCTGCCCGTGTTCGTCGGCCTGTACATCGGCGTGTTCTGTGGCGATACCATCGGTATCATCATGGGATCGATTTCCATCTGCCTGATGAAATACGGCCTGCAGCTGGTGTTCAAGGCGGAGCTTGGCGCGGCCATTTCCACCGCGATGATGGGTCTGTTCGTGTTCCTGGTCAATTTTGTGGCCGGGCAGGGGCAGAACATCAAAAAGCTGACCGGCAGGCTTTTCGGGAAACAGGAGCCATTGAAAGCATAGCATTATTACTTTTTCAGACCACCAATCGGCGGGCGATGGCGTAGACGCTTCGCCCGCCTTTTTGAAAGGAATTCAGCTGATGAAAATAACCGATATCCGAATCAACGGAATCCGGGAACCAATGGGGTTTGGCCTGCCGCAACTTTTCCTTTCCTGGAAGGTTCGGAAAAGCCGGTCCCGGAATGCCGCGGCAACAAGCGTCACTGTGGCGGGAGATCCTGCGTTCAGGGAAGTCCTGTATGAACAAACCGGAACGTCACTGCAGTCTTTCAGCCTGGAAATCCCCATGGAACCGGCAGCGCGGACCCGCTATTACTGCCGGATCCGGGTGGAAGGGGATGCAGGCGACTCGGCTATGGCTGATTCCTTTTTTGAAACCGGCAAGATGGGGGAGCCCTGGGCCGGAAAATGGATCGGCACCCGGGAGGAAGATCGTTTCCATCCTGTTTTCTTCCGGAATTTCCAGGTACCGCCGGAAGCAGTGTCCGCCCGGCTGTATGTGAGCGGGCTGGGGCTGTACGAGGCGTATGTGAACGGCGAAAAGGCCGGCAATGATCTGCTGGCGCCTTTCTGCAACGATTATAACGAAGCGGTCCAGGTTCAGACTTATGATGTCGGCGACCTGATCAGCACCGGGGAGAACCGGATCGAAATTTATACCGGAAACGGCTGGTACAAGGGACGGCTGGGTTATGAAGGCGCGCGGGAAGTGTTCGGAAACAGGTTCCAGGTCCTGGCGGAGCTGCGGATCCGGCTGGCGGACGGAACGGAACAGATTGTCGCCACGGATGAATCCTGGCAGTATCGGGGCAGCGATTTCGCGGCCACGGATATCTACGACGGCGAAACGCTGGACCGGACGCTGTGGCACGGGAAGGAAAACCCGGACCGGACTGCTGTGCTGATGCCGGACCGTCCCCTGGCAGACCGTTACAGCCTGCCGGTGACCGTAATGGACAGCCTGCCTGTACAGGAAGTGATCCGGACCCCCTCCGGGGAAACGGTGCTGGATTTCGGGCAGAACTTCACCGGATACGCGGAATACATCGCTGATTTCCCTGCCGGAACGCGGATTGTCCTGGACCACGGTGAGATCCTGCAGGGAGGAAACTTCTACAACGACAACTACCGCACCGCGAAGGCGCAGATGATTTATGTGTCGGACGGCCGCAGGGAAACGGTTCGGGCCCACTTCACGTATTTCGGCTTCCGGTATGTGCGGGTGACCGGCTGGCCCGGAGAAATCCGGAAAGAGGACTTTACCGGGCGGGTTGTCTGTTCGGAACTGGATACTTCCATCCGTTTCTGTTCTTCTGACGCTTCCCTGAACCGGCTGGCAAAGAATGCATTCTGGGGTCAGCGGAGTAATTTTCTGGATATGCCTACGGATTGTCCCCAACGGGATGAACGCCTGGGCTGGACCGGCGACGCGCAGGTGTTTTCACCCACAGCCTGCTACCAGATGGATACCCGGGCATTTTACCGGAAATTCCTGAAGGATCTGCGGGTGGACCAGCTAAAGAACGGCGGCGCCGTGGCGAACTTTCTGCCGAACCTGGGCGGGACGCCGGGCGGATCCAGCGTATGGGGCGATATTGCCACCTTCCTGCCGGTCACACTGTACGACTTCTATGGAAACCGGGGGGACCTGGAGGCGCAGTATCCCATGATGCGGGACTGGCTGGAATGGATCCGCCGGCAGGACAACGAGCATGGCGGCGCCAGACTGTGGAACTTCGGTTTCCACTTCGGCGACTGGCTGGCACAGGACGGTGTGACCCCCCAGAGCATGAAGGGCGGAACCGAGGATTATTTCGTCGCCAGCATATACTATTACGCGTCTGCCCGGAAGACGGAACGGGCGGCCCGGATCCTGGGGAAAGACAGCGAAGCGGAAGATTACGGAAAGCTTGCGGGGGAGATCCGGGAAGCGATTCTGCGGGAATACTTTACACCCAACGGACGGCTGGCGATTACCACCCAGACGGCGTACCTGCTGTGCCTGAACTTCGGAGTATATATCGATAAAAACCGGATTATTGCGGACTTCCGGACCCGGCTGCAGAAAGACTGCTACCGGATCAAAGGCGGCTTTGTCGGAGCCACGATGATGTGCCGGGTGATGGCAGAGAACGGAATGGAGGACCTGGCAGCCTACTTCCTCTTCCAGAAGGGCTTTCCGGGATGGATGCACTGCGTTAACCTGGGAGCCACCACCATCTGGGAACGCTGGAATTCCGTGCTGGATGACGGGACGATCTCCGGGACGGAAATGAATTCCCTGAACCATTATTCCTACGGCTCTGTGATGGAATATGTCTACCGTGATCTGGCGGGAATCCGGGGAACTGAACCCGGCTTCACCCGGGTGCACTTCGAGCCCCAGCCCACTTTCCGGGTGCAAGAGATTTCATGCGCCTATGAATCCGTGAGCGGGGAGTATGCTTCCGCCTGGCGGATCAACGAAGACGGGACGCTGACGGTCCATTTCAGGGTTCCTTTCGGCTGTAGCGCGGAGGCTTTGCTGCCGGGAACGGGCAGGACGCTGGAGCTGGCAGCCGGTGAATATGAAGAGACTTATCGGCCGGACAGGGACTACCGGCTGAAGTATTGTATGGACAGCCGGCTGGATGAGCTGAAGGAAGATCCAGAAGCCCTGGAAATCCTGAAGGAGGACCTGCCGGCAGCATTGGGACTGATCGGCACGGGGGACGCGGAATTCCTAAGTATGTCCCTGAAGGAACTGCAATTCCTGTTCTTCCGGGGATTCAATCCTCAGATGGTAGCGGAGGGTACCCGCCGGCTGTTTGAACTGAAAGCGTTTTAAGGAGGGCAGGCAAGATGATTAACCTGAGAGCAAACCCGTTTTTTCTTGACGATGAAGGGATCCGGTGGGTAAACGAAACCCTTGCCTCCATGACTGTGGAGGAAAAGGCCGGCCAGGTTTTCTGTCCTCTGGGGCTCGCCGGCAACGAAGAGGCACTTCGCGGCATGATCTGCGGCCTTGGGATCGGCGGCATCATGTACAGGCCCGGACCGAAAGCAGAGATCCAGGAAACGCACCGCCGTATCCAGGAGATGGCAAAGATACCGCTCCTGATTGCAGCGAACACAGAAGCCGGCGGCAGCGGCCTGTCATTCGAGGGTACCGGCTTTGGCGCACCGATGGCAGTTGCCGCTACCGGTGATCCGGAAAACGCTTACCGGATGGCTTATACCGCATGTTATGAAGGAGCGATGATGGGCCTCAACTGGTCCTTTGCGCCGATTGTTGATATCGATATGGATTTCCATAATCCGATTACCAATACCCGTACTTTCGGTTCCGATCCGGACCGGGTGATTGCCTGTGCCTCCCGCTACCTGGACGCCGCGGACGAATGCGGCGTGGCCGTGTCCATCAAGCATTTTCCGGGGGACGGCGTGGACGAGCGTGATCAGCATATTGTCACCAGCGTGAACTCCCTGGACTGCGAAACGTATATGAAGACCTATGGCCGGGTTTACAGGACTTTGATTGAAAAGGGAGCAAAGACGGTGATGGTCGGACATATTGCCCAGCCTGCCTGGGTGAAAAAACTGAATCCTGAAGCGTCCCGCCGCGAAATGCTGCGGCCTGCCAGCCTGAGCCGGGAGCTGATGACCGGGCTGCTGCGGGGTGAGCTTGGATTCAACGGCCTGATTTCAACGGACTCCACAGCCATGATCGGCCTTACCGCAGCCATGCCGCGCCGCCTGGCGGTTCCGACGGCGATCGAAGCAGGAGCGGACATGTTCCTGTTCAACAAGGATCTTGCGGAAGACTACGGATACCTGCTCGCGGGTCTCCGTGAAGGGCTGTTGAGTATGGAACGGCTTGACGAGGCTGTGACAAGAATCCTCGCGACGAAGGCCTCCCTCGGCCTGCACAGGAAGCAAAAGGAAGGGGCCCTGGTCCCGCCGCCCGAAGCGCTTGCAGAGGTCGGGAAGCCGGAATTCCGCGCCTGGAGCAGCGCGGTCGCCGATCAGGCAGTCACACTGGTGCATGACCGTCAGAACCTGCTGCCCATCTCCCCGGCGAAGTATCCCCGTCTGTACCTGAATGTGATCCAGAAGAGCAGCGACCCGGATGATTCCTTCGTGCTTGCCTGGAAAGAGGCCTTCGAGAAGGAAGGTTTTGAAGTCACCGTGCGCGACCGGCGCGTAAGCATTGAGCCTTCGGACTTTGACGCGCCAGCTCTCAGTCCGGAGAAAGCGGCCCTGATGGGTGAACTGTACCGGGGCGTTGAGGAAACGCGCAAGTGCTACGATCTTTATGTCTATGTCTGCAATATGCAGAATGCTTCCAACAACACAACCCTGCGCCTGAACTGGAATGTGGTGTTCGGCCTGGGCGATGACGCGCCCTGGCTTACGGCGGAAGTCCCGGTGATGATGATTTCCACGGGCTACCCTTACCATCTCTTTGACGCGCCGATGGTGGAGACCTTTATCAACGCCTACAGCAGCGAGCCGCAGTACCGGCTGGCGGTCATGGAAAAAATCATGGGCCGCAGCGAATTCAGGGGCGTGAGTCCTGTGGATCCCTACTGCGGCAAAGAATATCTGAAATATTAAGGAGGGAGAACCATGAAGTTTGATGCGGTGATTTTTGACCTGGACGGGGTCATCTGTTCAACGGACGAGTATCATTACAAAGCCTGGAAGGCCATGGCGGACGGCATGGGCATTCCCTTTGACCGGACTATCAACAACCGCCTGCGGGGTGTGAGCCGGATGGCCAGCCTGGAGATCATCCTGGAGAAATACGAAGGCCCGGCCCTGAGCGACGGGGATAAGCAGCGCCTGGCGGAGCAGAAGAACGACCTGTACCGTGAATCTCTGCACGAGATGAGTACCGCGGACCTGCCGGCGGAAGTGAAGGAGACCCTGGACGAACTGCGGGCTATGGGCCTGAAGCTTGCCATCGGGTCTTCCTCGAAGAATACGCCCTTCATCCTGGGCCAGATCGGCCTGGGCGGCTGGTTCGACGCGGTCAGCGACGGGAATAACATTACCCGGTCCAAGCCGGATCCGGAAGTGTTTGTGAAGGCAGCGGAGATGCTGGGGATGCCCGCGGACCGGTGCCTGGTGGTGGAGGACGCGGTCTCCGGCGCGGAGGCCGGCCACAGAGGCGGCATGAAGGTCGCCTGCGTCGGGGACGCGGCGAAGAATGGAGCGGGCGACTGGAATATGGAAAGCGTCCGTGAACTGACCGACATTGTAAAAGGATAAGGGTGAGGACGGATGGTTGACCTGAGAGCGAAGCCTTTCTGCCTGGATGATGACGGAATCCGCTGGGTGGAAGAAACACTTGTTTCCATGACCCCGGAAGAGAAACTGGGCCAGTTGTTCGTGCTGCTTAAACCGGTGCCCGGCGCGGACGAGGAGCAGATCAGGACCCTGATGGAAAGCGCGAAACCCGGCGGGATGCGCTGGCAGGGCGGGGACAAGGAAACCGTATACCGGCAGAATACCCTTTTCCAGCGGTACAGCCGGATTCCGGTCTTGATTGCAGGGAACTGCGATGACGGCGGAAACGGCGTTCTTCCAAAGGAAGGCACCTTTGTGGCTACTGCCGCGGAAGCAGGAGCCGGCGACGGCACGGAAACCGCCTACCGGATGGGATATGTGGCCGGGAAGGAGGCGGCGGCCATCGGGGTCAACTGGATGTTCAACCCGGTGGCGGACGTATACAGAAACTGGCGCAATACGATTGTGAACACCCGTTCCTTCGGCAGCAATCCGGACAGGGTGACGGAGTGCGTCCGGGCCTATATCCGGGGCATCAGGGACGCGGCGCCTCATATGGCCTGCACCTGCAAGCATTTCCCTGGGGACGGATG
This sequence comes from Clostridia bacterium, assembly GCA_017404985.1. Lineage (GTDB taxonomy): Bacteria > Bacillota > Clostridia > Christensenellales > Aristaeellaceae > Aristaeella. The sequence goes on from JAFRBK010000013.1 coordinate 16,332, forward strand.
GGACGAACTGGATCCCCACAATTCCCCGGCCCATAATGAGGCGGGCGCAGAAGAATGGCTCGAAAGTTATGGGCGGGTTTACCGGACGATGATCGATGAAGGCCTGGAGACGATCATGACCGGACAAATCTCCCTGCCAGCTATGAGCCGGAAGTTTCGCCCCGGGATCCGGGACGCGGAAATCATGCCGGCATCCCTGGCTCCGGAACTGCTGCAGGACCTGCTGCGGGGCCAGCTGGGATTCAACGGGCTGATTATTTCCGACGCCTCTCACATGATCGGCATGGCAGGCGTGATGAAGCGCAGCGAAGCAGTACCGGCCTGTATTGCCGCCGGATGTGACATGTTCCTGTTTGCCAACGACATCGCGGAGGACATGGGCTACCTGAAAGCGGGCATCGAAAAGGGAATCGTAACGGAGGAACGGCTGGAGGATGCCCTGCGCCGGATTCTGGGGCTGAAGGCCCATCTGAAGCTTTATGACGAAAGCGTCCGCTGCCCGGACAGGGCAGGCCTTGCGTGCGTAGGGTGTGAAGAACACAGGCAGTTTACGGTCCAGGCTGCGGACAGGTGCGTGACCCTGGTGAAGGATACCCGGGGACTGCTGCCTGTAAACCCGGCGGACAGGAAAAAAGCGCTGCTGGTTTATGTGCAGAGCACGCCCAACAGCAAAGGCTACCGGGGTGACGGCGTCCGGGAAATGATTACCGGGGAACTGGAACGGGCGGGGTTTGAAGTGTCCCAGTGTCCCAGCTTCTATGACCTGGAGATCGAAAACGGCGTGAATCCCATGAACTTTGTCCGGATGATGCAGACCGGACGGCGGGAGGATTTCCGGAAGAATTACGATATCGTGTTCGTGTTCATCAATATCAAGGGATATGCCCAGCGGAATGTGGAGCGCCTCAGCTGGAGCAGCGGCCACAGTATGGAAATGCCCTGGTATACGGAGGAGGTGCCGACGGTCGGCGTCAGCCTGAACTATACCAATCACCTGGTGGACTGTGCGAATATCCATACCTTTGTGAACGCGTACGGTCCGAACCGGGAGAACGTGCGGGCGGCGGTGGAAAAGATTACCGGAAAGAGTGAATTCAGGGGCCGGGCGGACGAGACCGTGTTCTGCGGACGCTGGGATACCCGGCTGTAAAAAGAGGGGTGAGCCGTTATGAAACAGGAATACATTGTCCTCAGTGAGCAGCGGAATGTCAGCTTAACGGCTTATCTGCAGCCTGTGGACGGCGAATTCGGCGGCTTGTCCGCCAGGCCGGCGGTGCTGATCATCCCGGGCGGCGGATACCACTTCTGCTCCGACAGGGAAGCGGATCCGGTCGCCTTTCCCTATCTGAAAGCCGGATACCAGGCCTTTATCCTGCGGTATTCTCTGAATGAGCAGGCAGCATGGCCCCGGCCGCTGGAAGATTATGAGGAAGCCATGTGCCTGATCCGGGAGCGGGCGGCTGAATGGCATGTGGTTCCTGACCGGATTGCGGTCATCGGTTTCTCCGCCGGGGGACACCTGGCGGCCTGCGCCGCGACGATGGCTGAGCACCGGCCGAACGCGGCGATTCTGGGCTATCCGGTGATCGACGGGGAATGCGCCCGGGATTACCTGCCATCGGCCCCGGACGTTCCGTCCGCCGTGGATGAGCATACCTGCCCGTGCTTTGTGTTCGCTACGCGAACTGATAATCTGGTGCCTGTATCCAACGCGGTGCACATGATTGACGCCCTGTGCGCGAACGGGATCGCCTTTGAAAGCCATATTTATGCCAACGGGCCCCACGGACTGAGCACCGGCGATTCAGGCATCAATCACCTGCCTTTCAGCGGTCGGTATCCCGCATGGGTACCGGACAGCATCACCTGGCTGGAGGATGTGCTGGGGGGAATCAGGAGCAGCGGTCTGACAGGCCCGCGCTTCGGCCCGAAGATCAACGGCAACCGCGAAGAAACGCTGAACCTGGACTGTACCATTGCCTATTTGGCGGCGCATCCGAAAGGGAAAAGGATCCTGGAGGAGATCACCGGAGGAAAGCAGGGCTTTCCGCCTGCGGCCGCAGGCGTGATCACCCTGCGGGACAGCCTGGCTTATATGGGATTTGACGCGGAGAAAACAAAAGCGGTCGAAACAAGGCTGCAGGCAATCCAAAACAAATGACAGGGGGGATTTGATGACACCATCTGCTTTTCTGATCGGTATCGATTCGGACGGTACAGCTTTCGACAGCATGAATATCAAACACCTGGATGCGTTTATTCCCGCGGCCCTTGAAATATGGCCCATGCGTGAAGAAACTGCCGCGCGTTTTACAGAGATCGAAAAGACGGTAAACCTTTTCTCTTCCCTGAGGGGGATCAACCGCTTTCCTGGTTTGCTGGAGGCGTTTGAACGGCTTGAAAAAGAGTTCCCGGATGAAAAAGGACTTCCTGATCTTAATGACCTGCGCGCTTATATTCAGGGAGAAACCCGTTATTCTCCGGCAACGCTGAAGGCCTGGATGAAAGGTCATCCATCCGCTGAACTGGATCGGGCGCTTGCCTGGTCGGAACGGGCGGACGAACTGTTCACCAAAGCCTGCGAGGGGCTGATGCCGTACCCCGGCGTCAGGGAGGCTATGAAGAAAGCCTGGCCGTCAGCCGCGATCGCCGTAGTATCCTCCGCCGCAAAGGCGGGGCTGGAAAAAGACTGGGCAGCCGGCGGACTGACCCCTTTTGTGGACTATATGATGAGCCAGGAAGACGGGAGCAAGACAGCGCAGCTGCAGAAAGCCATGTCCCGGTGCGGCGGCAATGTGAAAGCGCTGATGCTGGGGGATACAGACAGCGACGGTGTTTCAGCGCATGAAGCAGGTGCCCTGTTCTATCCCATTATGCCAGGCGACGAGGCTGCTTCCTGGCAACGGTTCAGCGAGGAAATCCTGCCGCTTTTCCTGGCCGGAAAATATGGCTCGGAAGAGGAAGCAAAATACTACGGAAAACTGAAGGAAATGCTAAGATAGGAGGGAAGCATGGAATTTCTGATCAGCAGGGACGCAAAGCATATACCGCACAGGAAACACTGGCAGTTCTGCGTAGGCTCCGGGCACGCGCTGCTGGCGCTCCGGACGGATTACGCGAAACAGCTGAAATTTGTGCATGACGAACTGGGCATTGAGCGGGTCCGCTTTCACGGCATTTTTGATGACGACATGCGCACGTTCAATGACCTGTCGATGCAGATGGAGATTGAAGGGGCTGAACAGTTCACTGACTATAATTTTAACGCCTGCGCCGCGGCATATGACAACGTGCTGGAAGCGGGGATGAAACCTTTCGTTGAGCTTTCCTTCATGCCGGAAAAACTGGCTCTGAAGGAGGAGGGAAGACCGCAGAAGGGCGGTTTTTTTTACCGGCCGAATATTGTTCCGCCCGCGGATTACAGCGCATGGCGGGATTACCTGCAGGCATTTGTCCGCTTCCTGCAGAAACGGTACGGCGATGAGGAAATTCGCAGCTGGTATTTTGAAGTATGGAATGAGCCGGATCTGCCCTACGTCTTCTGGAACGGCAGCCGGGAAGAGTATTTCCGCTTCTATGCGGAAACCGTGAGGGCGATTAAGGATATCGACTCCGGAATCCGGGTAGGCGGACCTTCCACCAGCGGCAGCAAATGGATCGGCAGCTTCCTGGATTACTGCGAGGAAAACAGTGTGCCCGTGGATTTTGTGTCAACCCATCAGTACGCGGGCGATCCCGTCGGCGGAGTTGAAGACCAGGGCGACGGGGAAGGACAGGCCGGCGGATTTGAGGCGTGGCAGGCGCACCTGCGGGCTGCCGCGGAGACGCTGAAGCAGGTGAAGGAGAAAACCTTCCTGGCAGGATACCGCGCGGTGACGCCGGACAAATCGGAAACGACGGACCTGCCGGACGACCTGTTCCGGAAAAACGCTGCCCGCGCCCGGCAGCAGGCAAAGGGAAAACCGCTGTTTTATACGGAATGGAATGAAAACGCCATTTTTTCCGCTTATACAAATGATACCCGGAAAGTTGCGGCGTACGATGTGAAGATGGCGCTGGCGGTCGGGGACGACGTGACCGGATCCTCCATCTGGTGCTTCAGCGACATTCTTGAGGAGATTCATCCCTTTCCGCAGGAATTCCATGGCGGTTTCGGAATGGTCACGCAGCACGGAATTCCCAAACCGGTTTTCCACGCGATGAAACTGCTGGCGGACGCACCGGATACCCGGATTGACCTGGGAAAGGATGCCCTTGACGGAGAGATCGGGATCGCAGCCTTTGAGGACAGCCGGGAAACGCATATCCTGCTTTTCCGGCAGAAAATGAAGAACATGGATCTTCCTGCAGAAGAAGCAGTGATCCGGATGGAGATGTCTGAAAAACCGGAATCGGTGACAGTAAGGCGTATTGATGAAACCCATGGGAATCCTCTGGGTATATGGGAAGAGATGGGATCGCCGGAAACGCTGTCACCTGCTGAAACGGTAATAATCCGTGAGCAAAGCGCGGTTCATGCCGAGGCGTGGCCTTATGATTGGGCAGACGGTATACTGACACTTCGGGCGACGCTGGGCGTGAACGACGTCTATGGTTTTATCATTCGATAAAGGGGGAACAACAATGAAGATGACATTCCGCTGGTACGGAAGCAAAATCGATCCCATTCCGCTGAAGTATATCAGGCAGATCCCGGGTATGACCGGCCTGATGGGCTTGCTGGACAAGCCCGCCGGTGTTGACTGGCCGGAGGAGGAGTTTGCCGCGCTGAAAAAGGAAGTGAACGAGGCCGGGCTGGAGATCGAAGTGATCGAGTCCGTCAACGTGCATGAGGACATTAAATTAGGCCTTCCGAGCCGGGAAGAATACATCGGGAACTATATCAGCACCATCCGGATGCTGGCGAAGCACGGCGTGAAGGTGATTGTCTACAACTTCATGCCGGTGTTCGACTGGCTGCGGACGGACCTGGCACGGGTGATTCCGGAAGACGGCAGCAACAGCCTGTACTTTGACGAGAAGGACCTGGGCGAAATGGGCCCGCTGGAGATCGTGCGCAGAACCGCGGAGGACAGCAAAGGCTTTACCCTGCCCGGCTGGGAACCGGAACGCCTGGCACTTCTGGAGACCACCCTGAAGCAGTATGAGAATATCGGGCCTGACGATTTGCGGAAAAATTTCAAATATTTCCTGGATGCTGTGATTCCGGTATGCGAGGAAACCGGCGTCCGTATGGCGTGCCACCCGGACGATCCCGCATGGCCGATTTTCGGCCTGCCGCGGATTACCCACAGCCAGGAAGATTTTGACAAAA
>JAFRBK010000014.1 GCA_017404985.1 Clostridia bacterium
CAGATGAAAAAGCTCCTGACAAAGCTTTTTCTTGATTTCCCGGAATTGTATCGGTACGAAGGTTTTTTGACGAATGAAAAGCTGGCGCTGGAAAGCATCTGCGAAAAAATGACTGATACAAATGCGGCATTATCTTTGAATCTGTTATCCGGCCTTCTGCAAAGAATCTATGGGAAGAAGGTCCTGATCTTCCTGGATGAATATGATACCCCGCTGCAGGAAGCCTATATCAACGGCTACTGGGATGAGCTGGTCGCCTTCACGAGGACGATGTTCAATAACGCATTTAAAACCAATTCATCCCTGGAACGCGGCATCATGACCGGGATCACCCGGGTGAGCAAGGAATCGATCTTTTCCGATCTGAACAATTTGGATGTTGTTACAACGACTTCGACCAAATACGCAACCTGTTTTGGCTTTACAGAGGAAGAAGTATTCCAGGCACTGGAGGATTATGGCTTTACAGAGCAGGACAAGCAGGACGTAAAAACCTGGTATGATGGATTTACCTTCGGCCCGGTGACGGACATGTACAATCCCTGGTCGATCACAAACTATCTGAAAGAGAAAAAACTGGCAGTCTACTGGGCCAACACCAGCAGTAATGGTCTGGTCGGAAAGCTGCTGCAGGGAGGCAGCCCGGAAATCAAGAAGCAATTTGAAACACTGCTGCAGGGAGATTATATTGAGGTTTCCCTTGACGAGCAAATTGTTTTCAATCAGCTGGACCGCAGAAAAAACGCGGTATGGAGCCTGCTGTTGGCTTCCGGATATCTGAAAACGCTTCCTGTCCCGGGAATGAGGGAACCCTCATTCTGGGAAGATCCTGTATATCGGTTGGCGATTACCAATCTGGAAGTCTGGATCATGTTCAGGAATCTTGTCAGGGAATGGTTTGAACAGGATGAAAGCCTGCCGTCTTTTGTGCAGGCGATGCTGTGCGGCAATGTTGATGAAATGAATCATTACATGAACAGGATTGCCCTGCAGACCTTCAGCTCCTTTGATACCGGAAACCATCCGGGCGGAGCTGAGCCGGAGCGCTTCTACCACGGGTTTGTATTGGGGCTGATGGCGGAGCAGGCAAAAGGCTATCTTCTGCGATCCAACCGGGAAAGCGGATTCGGCCGGTACGACGTAATGATGGAGCCGAAAGACCCCTCCGGTTCGGCAGTCATCATGGAATTCAAGGTACTGAATGAAACAGCAGGAGAAGCCACGCTGGAGGATACCGCCCAAAGCACACTGAAACAGATCGAAGAAAAGCAGTATGACGCTGAACTGATCAGCCGCGGCATTCCCGCGGACCATATCCTGAAATACGGCTTCGCTTTCCGCGGCAGAGAATGCCTGATCCGCAAAGGGTAAACCGAAACAGCAGGACGTCGCTTGAACCAAACGCGCCACCCCAGTCTTTTCAACTGAGATGGCACGTTTTCCTTCCCACAGATTAACGGATCCGGATTCTTCACCCTTGACCCAGTAAGCCTTATTCTCATCAACCCGGAAAGAAACCCTGGGACGGTCTTCACAAAAAACCATCCCCTTTAATTCTCGTGAGAGTGAAGAGAGGAGTGGAGAGTTGAAAGAGAAGATCGAGCAGCAGAAACGGGCCATGCACGATACCCGCCAGCTGCTTCGCAACGCCGGCACTCTTGCGAAGGAAGGAAAGCAGGAGGAACTGCTGAAATACATCGACGAAGCCATGGACTATACGACGGTTTCAGACAAACGGTTTTGCCCGAATGCCTGCGTCAACGGTCTGCTCAATTACTACGCCGGACTCGCTGAGGCCCGGAATATTGACTTTTCGGTGCGGGCCGTCTGTGACCGGCTCCCTTTTTCCAACGCCGATATGACCATTTTGCTTGGAAACGCGTTGGACAATGCCGTTCGCGCGGCGTCTGAATTCGGCAGGGCTGTGCCGGATTCGAAACCGGAGGTTCATTTCAACGCGGACATCATCAACGATCAGTTTGCGATCCAGATCGAAAATTCCTGCCTCTCGGTTTCCTTCGCGGCAGGTTTTCAGAAGGGGAACTGCTCAGGGGATGGGTGGTTTCCGGCTGACGCGTTCAAAAGCACCCACGGCGGCGGTTACGGGCTGAAACGCATGGAAATGATTACCGGAAAGTACGGCGGTAACGCCTGGTTCTCATTTGACGCGAAGAAGCGGATTTTCGTCACGCGGCTGATGCTGCCCGTAAGCGAGGTGCAGATATGCGTATAGCGGTCTGCGACGACAACAGCATCGACCTGAAGGCTATGGGGGAAGTATTCCGCCGTGCGGCGCCGGCGCATACCCTGGATACCTTCTCTGAAGGAAGCAAGCTGCTGGACGCGATTTCCGGAGGCAGGAGCTATGACCTGCTGTTTCTGGACATCATGCCGGAGATCACCGGTATGGAGCTTGCCAGGAAGATTGCCGTGATCGCCCCGGATATACCGGTCGTGTTTCTGACGGACAGCGATGCCTATGCGGTCGAGGCTTTTTCCGTCAGGGCGCTGCATTATATTCTCAAGCCCATGACGGAACAATCGCTGAAGGAGTGCCTGAACCGGCTGGAAGAGCGCCGAAGCGCCCGGAGGCGGGTCTATATCGTCAGTTCTTCCGGCGATCAGCATATGTTTTTCGCCGATGAACTGCAGTACGCCGAGTGTGACGCGCACTATTACGATCTGCACCTGAAGAACGGAATGGTGATCCGGGTCCGCATGACGCAGAAGGAAATCAGGGATACCCTGGGCGACTCATTCCTCATGGTATCCAGAGGCCTGGTCGTCAATGTGGAGTTCATCCGCCAGCTCGGCCCTAAATCCTGCATCCTGAAGGATGGGCGGGAAATTCTTCTGAGCCACGGCAATACGGAAGAAATTCATTCCGCCTATGCCGCGTATGTCTTTTCGCAGCTGTCCGAGCGCCGCGGAGCATCCCCGGACGGAACGAAGCAATCATGAACCCGGCATTGGAACGGGTGATCAATCATACAAACCGGCAGAGGAATCCGGAAAAACAAAATCAAAAGGAGGACAAAGAAAATGAAACAATCCCTGCAGGAAATCTGCGAGGCGCAGATTCGCAATGAGACGGCCATGCGCAAGGTGGCAAAGATCGAACATGAGGCAGTTCTGAAACTCTGCGCGATGATGCATGTCAACGCTGGGCGCGAGGTCGATGCGGAGCGTATCAGGGAATGCGGCGTCATTCTGAAGAGCAGGGCCGGCATATTGTCGAACTTCCGCGGGACGCTGCAGCGTGTGATCCTGACGAAAATGGCGCTCGCAAACGACCCGGCCTCCTACATTGATGATGTGATGGACGTATACGGGAAACTCAGAACGGATCACAAGCTGCCGGGCGAGATGCTCGCGATGGCGGCGGCAACCATCGTGGAGAATTGCCCTGGGGAGCGGCGCACGGAGGTCGTGGAGAAAACACGCCAGACATACGCCATGCTGAAAAAGCAGCACCCTTTCCTGACGGATGAAAGCGATATGTCGCTTGTCGCACTGATGATCATGGCGGGCAAAGATCCCGTACAGGCGGCGGAAGAAGCGGAAAAACTTTTTCAGGCCATGAAGAGTGATTATAAGATCGGCTCGGACGTTGCCCAGTCAGCAGCCATGGTCCTTGCGCTTTCCGACAAGCCCGCGGACCGGAAACTGGAGGCTTTCTTTGGCCTGTATAACGCATGCAAGGCCGCGAAGCATGAAACCGCAAGGGATAAGGCCATGGTGATATACGCCGCTTTTGCGGACGCCGACGATGACCTGAATGAAACGGCGGCGTCCATTGGTGAGGTGGACAACTGGCTGAAAGGACAGAAGGGCTATGGCCTCTTTTCCCTCGGGACGAGCGAACGCCGTCTGTTTGCGGCATCCATGGTGCTGAAGGACATGCAGGCGGGAGGCGCGGCTGCCGCATCAAGCGCAACGAACGCGATCACTCAGGCCATTATCGAGGAACTGGTGCTGATTCTGGTGATGATCATCCTCACGGGAATCATTGTCAGCACAACCGTATCAAATTCCTTCAGTTAAGCCTTCCGGACAAGAATCGAAACACACAGCATAAAGAAATTTGAGGAGGACAACGCAAATGAAGAAAATCTGTTTGTTGCTCGTTTTATGCTTATACCTGTCAGCCTGCCTGGCCTTTGCTGAGAAAACGGATGAAGCCACTGCCCTGATCGAACAGGCCTGGGCGGCTATAGAAACCGAAGATTATGAAGCTGCCGTTCCGCTTCTGCAGAAAGCGGCAGATCTGGGGAATGCCACAGGGCAGCTCTGGCTCGGAAACTGTTACCTCTCAGGCCTGGGCATTCAGCAGAATAGCAAAGAAGCGGTGAAATACTACCGGCTGGCCGCCGATCAGGGGAATGTTCCGGCGTGCTACTACCTGGGCCTTTGCTATCGTAATGGATGGGGTGTGGATCAGGACCTCGGGAAGGCAGCGGAGTATTTTCTGTCGGCCGCAGACCAGGGCATAGATGCTGCGCAGTATGAACTCGGTGCCATGTATCATCTTGGTTACGGTGTGGAACAGGATTATGAGAAAGCATTCCATTATTACAGCCTCGCCGCGGCGCAGGACCATCCGGAAGCGCTGACATCCGTAGGATATCTTTATAGCCAGGGTCTCGGAACAGAGCAGAAACTGGAAGAGATGCTGAAATTCTACAACCGGGCTGCTGAATACGGGGAACCCATGGCGCTGTTTAATCTCGGATGCTGTTATCGTGACGGCAACGGCGTTGAACAGGATTATGAAAAGATGCTCGAATATTTCCGGCTGGCCGTTGAGAAGGGAAATGCCAACGCGCAGTTCAATCTCGGCTTTGCCTATTATTTCGGTCAGGGGGTGGAGCAGGATTATGACGAAGCGTTCCGGTTCTATCAGCTGGCAGCGGATCAGGGCTTCACTGTTGCCATGTTTGCCGTCGGGGACTGCTACTATCTCGGAAACGGCGTGGAAAAAGACCTGGACAAAGCCGCGGAATGGTACCGGAAAGCGCTGGATGCAGGATATAAACCGGAGGAGGAAGACCAGAAACATCTGGTGGACGTGCTGGGGAACGAGTATCAGCCATAAAAAGAAACGCGGGGACGTCCTTTGTGCGTCTAAAAACAAGCTGAAAATAATGCTGTTTTAATACTGCTGTTTGGAGGGGTTCAGCCATGAGCAAACGTTATACCTGGATGCTGGTTCTGGGGGTAATCCTGATGCTGATTGTTTGTCCGGTGAAGGCAGATGAACCGGCAAGTATCGAGGAAATCATCTCGTACGCTCGCACCGGCATGACTGATAGGGTTCTTCCCTCGAATTATAATGCGAACCATCAGGTCAACGCTGATGCTTTGAAAACCGGAACCTCTGTTCAGATCACGAAAGCGCAGCTGAAATGTTATAAGGACGATACCAAGTAAACACTGGAAGCCACAGTTCCGATTGCTCTTCAGAATACCACGCTCTGGCTGTTTGACGATGTGACGCTGATCCAAGAAGCGGATTCGGGAAATATTGTATGGAACGAAAACAGCAGAACCGTCACGCTGGGTTCGTCAGGTTACAGAGTTTCAGGAGCAAAAGCATCCATCAGTGAACTGTCCGGACAGAAGGTCTTTCTCCAGATGCAAGACGGGACGATCCGTACTTTTGTCTGCGATTCTGTTTCGGGAAATACGCTGAGAATCGGCGGCAATGAGACACGGAACCATCCTGCCTGCTATATCAAGGCGTTCGATATTGATGAATCCCCTGAAAATTCGAACTGGCACAAGAAGATTGACAAAGAAGTAGAGGTTGGGATATTAAAGCGACAGCTGAAGGTGATTTGTCCATCGAATGCAAAGCAAAAGGTGGGTTTAACTGGAGTGACCTCTGTTACGAGGTCAATGTCAAGAAATTCACCATCAATTTGGATCTGGATAAAATCACCGTGGACTATGAAACTCACGACAGAGGGGTGGAACTGAAACTCGGTCATTTTGAAATTGAGATCGTCCCCGGAATTGTGGGGATCGATGTTACTCCCGCCTTGTTTGTCAAGGGAAAAGCGGGTGGATCGGTTACTTTTGACGCAGAGGTAGAAGAAGGTTTCAGTTGTGTTGTTTCCTATTTCCCCTGGCTCGGAATTCCGATTATTGTTCCCCACGATTTTCAGCGGCTCGGGAATTCACAGGACTTCAATTTCGACAACTCCACAATCGAGGGAGAGCTCTATGCAGGAATTTGCTGGGGCCCAGCCTGTCTTTGCTGGAGGGCGTAATCGAATTAGGCTGCGTGTATGAAGCCGGGGTTGTCTTATTTGGCTTTATCCAGCAGGGTCCATGGGATGACGGAAACCATTATCGGTGGCATGCCTGCGAAGACAACCAATGCCTGCAGGGGAATATCCATAAGCAGATCGGCCCGTTCTCCGTGGAAGCATCTGCCCTGCATGCGGTGACCGTAACCCTTTATGATTTCGGGCCTGTAAAGAAATACGATCCGTTTTTATATTTCTATACTTCCAGGACGTTTGGTGACAGCGGACGTGGAGATACAGAAGAGAAAGGGTACTGCCCCCATCATTCCTGGCGGCTGGACGTAACGGTAAAGGACCAAAATGGCGATCCGCTGCCCGGAGCAACCGTCAGCTATACCCCCGCGATACATAGATATACAAAATATACTACCGGTACCACAGATTCAAACGGGACAGTGCGTTTGTATGTGCCGGATGATCCCAAAGCAAGCCATACAGATGATGATCCGCCAGTATTTACCCCCTCTCCGGAAAAGGTTTCGGTGGAAGTTTCCTGGACCAACGCAGCCCAAAAGACGTTCAAAGCCAAAAAAGATCATACGGCTGTAAAGAAAGAAAGTGATATGGAATTCACTTTTGATGTACGGGAATGCACACTGGATTTCAAGGATGTGACAGGGTATGCGACCGGCATTCCCGAACCGATTCTCTTCTATCCGGGAATAACAACCAAAGTACAGATTCCGACTTCCGTACCGGTTTATTCCGGCCACGAATTCCTTTGGCTGGAGCAAGACGGTGCCTACCGAGGAGAAGCCGATTCCGGAAGGGACTTTCTACACGCCCGGCAGCCAGATCGACCTGAATGACAACTGTACACTGTTCTCTGTATGGAAAGTGGACGGTTTTGAGTTTTTTGATATTGAATATAATGACAACGGAGGAAACTGCGGGCCAGGAAGAGAGGTCTTCCTGACATCCGCTCAAACAGTCTGCATTTCTTCCGTAATTCCTGAGCCGGGAATAGAGGGCCAGTCTTTTCTGGGATGGAGTATCAACCAGGTTGAGCAGGATCCGAGCAAGCTGATGCAGCCGGGTTCAGAGTATGCAGGCAGGGAAACCATAACACTTTATGCGCAGTGGAGCGATTTTCCCCCGGTGATTCCTGTTTATATCACTTTTCATGCGAACGGAGATGAAACCATTACCGGTGTTCCTTCGATACAGGTGGTTCCGATCCGTGAATGGTCCCAATTGACACACACTGTTCCAGTCTGGGACGATCAGCATATTTTCCTGGGGTGGAGCAGGAACAATATGGATACCGAAGGGAGATACTTCCCGGGCGTATACCATTACTTTGCTGAAGACACAGACCTGTACGCAGTCTGGAAGCGGGATTACCACATCACGGAAGAGCCGGACGGCCTGGTATACTGTCGGAACAGCGGGAAAACCCTGCATTTTACCGGCAACGGTGCGTACAGGTATTTCAATTATCTCGCGGTAGATGGGCTGCCGATCGATGAGAAGTACTATAATGCCTCTTAAGGAAGCACGAAGATCGAACTGAAGCCGGAATACCTGGATACGCTGGCAGATGGAGAACATACGGTGCGGATTGTGTACTATGACGGCGAAACGGATCCTGTGACAATTACGGTGGAAACGGTGTACTATTTCTTTGCTTCCGGTGATGGGCAAACCTGGACAAAGAACAGTAAAGACGCGCTGGGATTCATTGTCAAGGGTGACAAGGATGATGAAAACACGTACCAGAAGTTTACCGGGATTCATGTGGACGGACAGGCTGTAAGTATTGCCGGCTATACCACGCAGGCGGGCAGCCTGAAGCTCTGGCTGCAGCCGGTGTATCTGCAGAACCTTGACGACGGAAAGCATACCCTGACCGTACTTTTCTCAGACGGGAAAGCTGAAGGATCATTCCAGATCCAAAAACCTGTGCCGAAAACCGGCGACAGCACACCGCTGGCCCTATGGCTTGTTATGATCCTGGCCGGAACAATCTGCCTGGGTATCATTGTTACACATCAGCGCATCACCCGCCTCAAACGCTGAAGCAAAAGGGGAACCGTTCTGGAAAAGAGTTATGAGTTCAGAGTGAAATTCCGGCCAGATTATTTGCAGAGGGGATCATTAAGGTGACAGAACAAAAGGGCCGTCCCCTTGTTCCGTCCCCTCCGGAAAGGATGATAAAAAGCCGGCGCTGCATTGTGCAGTGCCGGCTTTGATAGCTGTGGATTATTCTGCGATCTGGAGGGATGCAAGGATGATGGAGAAAACGAGTTGGGAACCTTCTTCAGAAGCGGGCCCCATCACAAAGTTAATGATGTTGCTGTTGGTGTCCACCAGGGAAGCACTCCAGAAATTCATGGTTTCGCTCTTGTAGACGACGGCATTCAGGCCGTTGACAGTGATCATTTCCACATCACTGAGGCCCTCGGTGGCCTTGGCATTTTCGTAATACTGGTCAATGGTCATGCCTTCGACGTTCATGGCATCAACGGCCAGATAAGCAGTCTGATCCGCATCGGTGAACAGCGCCAGACGGCCGGCAGCAGCATCCGCTTCAGAGACTTCAACGGCATTCAGGCCTTCGGGCAGCCAGACTTTCAGGCCCAGCTGGTCGAGAACGACAAATTCACCGGACTGGTTATTCTCGGCGAGCGTGGGCTCGACATCGGACCAGTTCATCGTGCTGGCGTCTTCAGCGACAGCCGCGGTGCACAGCAGGCACAGCATCATTACCAGGGCAAACAGTTTCTTCATAGGGGTTCTCCTCCTTCATATAATTACCGCAGGACATTCTACACTTATTTTTTCGGAAGTCAAGAAAAAAGTTTTATCCCCTGTCTGGTTCGAGTTCTCCATCGATGACTTTGGCAGCGGGCTGTCCTCTTTGAGCATGGTGGCCGATACACTCCCGGACGAAATCAAGATTGATCGGTCTCTTCTGAAGAAGAACTGCGAGGATGAGCGAGAGCGCATCATCCTGGAGAGCATTTTCCTGTTCGCCACAAGACTGAACATCCGTACCGTTGCAGAGGGCGTGGAGATGAAAGAGCAACTCGGTTTCCTGCGTACATGCAACTGTAATCTGATCCAGGGCTTTTACTTTGCAAGGCCCATGCCGGGGGATGCGTTCAGAGAATGCCTGCTCAATCGGTGCAGAAAAAATGAGGAGGATATTCTGGAAATCCAATCCGAGGCTGCTGCGGTTCAGCTTCTGCTGCAGGCGGTCTGCATGCGCTATCCGCTTATCATCTATGGCAATCTGACGAGAAACAGCTTTTACATGATGACCTATGAGAACTTCACTGCCAAGAGCTGTCCGTCCACCGGCACTGTGGATGACCTGATTGCTCATGGAACGATGTCCATGCACCCGGAAGACCGGGAGAGATGGAACGCCATGTTTTGCCGGGAGAATCAGCTCCGGCTATATCATGAGGGGAAAAAGGAATTCCACATGATCACTAGGCAGATCGGGGATGACGGCATTTATCGCAAGGTGGAAACCAGCAACTACTTTGTAAAAAGCCCTGCCTCGGATGACGTGCTGGTCATCAGCCTGTGCAACAACTTCGCGGACGGAGAAGAACAATAAGGCTTACTGGGTCAAGGGTGAAGATACTCGTCTCCCAGCACATCCTTCAGGTGCGCCTCATCTTCCTCATCCGGTACATATCCGGAATCCAGGGCTTTCCGGTAGTATTCCGCCGCTTTGTCCAGGTCTTTTTCCGCGCCCTGTCCCAGATAGTAACAGTCTCCGACAACGAAGATAGCGGCCGGGTATCCCTGTTCCGCCGCCAGCCTGAAATATTCCATGGCCTTGGCGTAATCCTGTTCAACCCCTTCTCCGTATCTGTAACTGTATCCGATGTTATACTGTGCGCTCGCACTGCCCTGTTCGGCGGCAAGCCGGAAATACTTCATAGCCTCCCCGTAATCCGATTTCACGCCTCTGCCTTCGGCATAGCAAAAGCCCAGCGTGGTCCGGGCCTCCGGGTTCCCCTGTTCGGCCGCCATTCGGATATACTTCAGCGCCTCTTCATCGTTCTGCTCCACACCGGTACCGTTCAGATAGAACAGCCCCACCGAATGCTGCGCATTCGTATCTCCCTGCGCGGCCGCCTGCTGATAATACCCGAAAGCCTTGCCATAGTCCTGTTCCACGCCCAGGCCGTATTCATAGCAGCGTCCAAGCATGTACCGGGCGCCGGCATAGCCCTGATCCGTTGCAAGGGTGAAATACTTCACAGCCTCCCCGTAATCCCGGCTGATGCCCCTTCCGTTCAGATACGCATTGCCCAGATTATTCTGTGCGATCGCATTTCCTTGTTCCGCGGCCGTCCGGAAATATTTCACGGCCTCTTCTTCGTTTTTCTCCACGCCGCGGCCTTCCAGATAGCAGTTGCCCAGATTGTTGACCGCGTTGAGATTTCCGAGATCCGCGGCCCTCTGATAGTATTCGAAAGCTTTATCATAATCCGTTTCCACGCCAAGGCCGAAAGAATACAGATTGCCGATTTCCTTGATCGCTTCGGAATAGCCGAGGTCCGCGGCAAGCTGGCAGTACTCCAGGGCCTTTGCGTAGTCCCCCGCGTTCATCGCGGCTTTCCCGGTCTCATAAAGTTCCTCCGCGGTCATCTCCGCCGCGGATTCCGCAGCGGCACAGCCGAGCAGCAGGGTAAGGGTGATCAGCAAAGCCAACAGTCGTTTCATTTGGGTAAACCTCCTTCATATGATTTCACCAGATTTTCCGGCTTTGTTCCTTTATCGACCGCAGTAATTGTCTGTGTTTTTTCTTATTATACAGGAAATAAACTCCCTTTGGCAAACAATTCGTGCCAGAATCAATACCACTCGTGCCCACTCGTGCCACATCCACTCTCCATCTCCACTCCACTCTCAACACTCTCTCCACTCAACTCTTCCCCCAATCAATTCTTGATACGTGGACGGAGCCCTTGATAAAAATAATCAATTCCTGTATAATGAAGTGTCCTGTAACCTTAAGAGATGAGGACACGGCGAACCTGAAACCGGGAAGGAGCAGCTGTTTTATGGAATGTAAAGTGAAAAACGATTACGGAACAATCTACATCGCCGAAGACGTGATGTTGAAGGTTGTGGGCTATGCGGCCCTGGAATGCTACGGGATCGTGGCGATGTCCGGGAAGCGAGCAACGGACGGCATCGTGGAATGGCTCGGAAGGGAAAATCTTTCCAAGGGTGTCCAGATCCGAAACGTCGGCGACATGCTGGACGTTGACCTGTTCATCATTGTTGAATACGGGATTTCCATTTCCGAGGTGTGCAAAACCATCGTGGAAACCGTACGCTACAAGCTGGAAAGCATGACAGGCGTCAAGGTTCGGAAGGTTAACATTTCGGTTGAAGGAATCAGAATCTGATTTTTCCGGCCGGAAGCACCAGAAAGCATTACAGTTTGAAGCGGAGGGTTATCCTTTGATACAGTTTAAAACAATAGACGGGCTTTTGCTCCGGGATATGGTGATGGCCGGTACAGCACTGCTCGAAAAAAACCGGGAAGCAGTGGATGCACTGAACGTTTTTCCCGTTCCGGACGGGGATACCGGTACCAACATGACGCTGACCATGCAGTCCGCAGTTCGGGAAGTCAACAGCAAGGAATACCTTCGCGCGGACGAAGCCGCCAGCGCCCTCGCCAAAGGCGCACTGAAGGGAGCTCGGGGAAACTCCGGCGTGATTACCAGCCAGCTGCTCCGCGGCTTTGCCAAGTCGCTGAACGGAGTTGAAAAAATCACCCCGGTGCAGTTCGCTGAGGCCCTGCATAAGGGCGCAGAAATGGCCTACAAGGCTGTGATGAAACCCAAGGAAGGCACCATCCTGACCGTGGCCCGCGTAATCGCGGAAGATGCCATGAAGCAGGTCAGGAAAGACCCGGACGACTACGACCAGCTGATCAACGTGATCCTCAAAAGCGGGGAAGCCATCCTGAAGAAAACACCGGACATGCTGCCGGTGCTGAAACAGGCCGGGGTGGTCGACTCTGGCGGGCGCGGGCTGATGCTGATCTACCAGGGATACGCCTCCGTGCTTCGCGGGGAGGACATCTCCATGGCGGAATCCGACATGGAGAACGAATACGAGGAAGGAACGGACGACTGTCACGACCTGACCCGCGACCTGACCTACGCCTACTGCGTCAACTTTGTGCTGAGCCATTTCCGCGAGGACTGTGACGAGCACGACCTGGACTCTTTCCGCCGTCGGCTGAACCGCATCGGCGACAACGTGAAAGTGGCCGGAGACCTGGAACGGGCTGAAGTGCACGTGCACACGGACAACCCCGGCGCCGCACTGGAATACGGCCTGGAACTGGCGGAAATCAACGACATCAAGGTGGACAACCTGGCCGCCATGAAGCGTGCGATGGAAGAGGAAAAGGCCGCAGCGGAAGCAGCCGCCGCAGCAGCGGAGGAGCCCGCCGAGGAAAAGAAATACGGTTTTGTGGCCGTATCTCTCGGGGAAGGGTTCTCCCGCTACTTCACCGATCTGAACGTAGACCAGATTGTCGAAGGCGGGCAAACCATGAACCCCTCCGTCGACGACCTGCTGAACGCGCTGAACCACGTGCAGGCTGAGAACATCTTCATCCTGCCCAACAACGGCAACGTCATTTTCGCCGCGAACCAGGCGGCGGAGCTGTGCGACAAGAACGTGATTGTGATTCCGACGAAGAACGTCGCCATGGGCATTGCGGCAGCCATCGCCTTCCAGAACGATGCCGAACCGGACGAAAATGTCGAACGGATGAACGAGGCGGCCCAGCACGTGAAAACCGCCACGGTGACCTACGCCATTCGGGACAGCGTATACAACGGCATGGAGATCAAGCAGGGGGACATCATCGGGCTGCACAACGGCCAGATTGAGTTTACCGGAAACGACATCCAGACCGTTGTGATGGACATGATGGAAAGCATCATGACGGACGAGGACGAGCTGATCACCGTCTATTTCGGTTCCGACGTGAAGGAAGAGGATGCCGAAAAGCTTACCGCGGAAATCGAGGAGAAATACGACTACTGTGATGTGGAATGCCACAGCGGCGGACAGCCCCTCTACTACTACCTGATCTCCGTGGAGTAAAACAAAATGGATTTATCGGATTTGAAGGGAATCGGCCCGGTCCGGTGTGAAGCATTGCGCGCAGTGGGGATTACCTCATTGCGCGATTTGCTGTATACGCTTCCGATCCGTTACGAAGATCACCGCACCTCCTATCCCTGCGCGACCAAAACGCCCGGAACCTACCTGATGACAGGCATCTTTGAGGGCGACGGGGCCGGCAGCTATTTTCACGGCCTGTCCCGCGTGACGGCCGCGCTGCGGGATAGCAGTGGGAAGGTCAGCGTATGCTGGTTCAATGAGCCCTGGATCGCGCAGAAAATCAAAAAAGGTCAGACGGCCCGGCTGTACGGCAGGCTGACCGTCACCAACGGCCGAAGGATCCTGCAGAACCCCCGGTTCATCACCGACAGCGGACTGCAGCCCGTATACCGGGCCGTGAAAGGCTTTCCCGCCAAATCCTTCCGCGACCTGATCCGCTCATCGCTGGAGATGATCGACGAATGCTGCCCGGAAACCCTGCCGCGGAGCATCCGGATCCGGCACTCCCTGTGCGAGCTGAACTATGCGCTGCGGCAGGCCCACTTTCCGGACGACGCTACGGCGCTGCAGACCGCCCGCAGGAGGCTGACCTTCGAAAAAATGCTGCTGTACATGTCGTATGTATCCTCCCAGAAGAATCGGAGATACAGTGCCTTGCCATTTCAGTTTCCGGAGGAGGCGGCGGAAACCTTCTGGGAATCCCTCCCGTTCCGGCCGACCTCCGCTCAGCGGCGGACGCTGGAGGAAATCAGCAGCGATTTAACCAGAGGGCAGGCCATGAGCCGCCTGGTGCAGGGCGACGTCGGGAGTGGAAAGACGGCCGTGGCCTTCGGGGCGATTTACCTGGCCTACAGCGCCGGGCATCAGGCGACCATGATGGCCCCGACCGAAATCCTGGCCCGGCAGCACTACGAAAACGCGGCCCGCATCCTGGAACCGCTCGGCGTGCGGTGCAGGCTGCTGACCGGATCCACAAAGGCCAGCGAAAAGAAGCGCATTCTGCGGGAACTGGAAGCGGGGGAAGCGGATGCTGTTTTCGGCACCCATGCCCTGATCAGCAAAAACGTGAAATACCGCGACCTGCAGCTGGCAATCACCGATGAGCAGCACCGCTTCGGCGTGCAGCAGCGATGCGACCTGGAAGACAAGGGGGCCGGCGAGGGGACGCATCCTCACGTGCTGGTCATGTCGGCGACCCCGATTCCACGGTCCCTGGCGCTGATTCTCTACGGAGACTTAGACATCTCCGTTATTGACGAGCTGCCCGCGGGGCGGATTCCCGTACGGACAAGAATCGTTCCGGAAAACAAGCGCGACGCGATGTACCGGTTTATCCGGGAAGAGGCCGCGAAGGGGAAACAGGCCTACATCGTCTGCCCCCTGGTGGAAGAGGACGAGGAAAAAGAGGATTCCGAGCTTAAGAGCGCGAAATCTTTATTCAATCAACTGTCGAACTATGAGCTGCAAGGCCTCCGCCTGGGGCTGACCTGGGGCAAACAGAAGGCCGCCGACAAAAGCAAAGTGCTGGAAGACTTCCTGGCAGGGGAGATCCAGGTGCTTGTATCCACTACCGTGATCGAGGTCGGCGTCAACAACCCCAATGCCACAATCATGATCATCGAAAACGCTGAACGCTTCGGGCTCAGCCAGCTGCACCAGCTGCGGGGGCGCGTCGGACGGGGGAAGGACGAAAGCTGGTGCTTCCTGCTGGCTGAGGCAAACGACCGGCTGCAGATTTTGTGCCGGACGAATGACGGGTTCGAGGTCTCCCGGACCGACCTCGAGCAGCGGGGGCCGGGAGACCTGATCGGCACACGGCAGTCGGGAACACCCCTGTTTTCCTGGATCGACGGGGACACCAGGCTGCTGCACGAGGTTTCGGAATGCGTACGGGATATCCGGAAAGACCCCCGGGAAGCGGAAACCGCCGCTCGGCTGGAACGTACCGCAGCAGCATGGTTCGGCGAAGAAAGCCATCGAATTGCATTGAACTGACGGAGGAAAGAGTCGAATGAGCGCCCAATGTTTCTGTAACCGTGAACTGAGCTGGCTGGCCTTCAACCGCCGCGTGCTGGAAAACGCCGCCAACCCCCAGGTTCCGCTGTGCGAACGGCTGAACTTCCTTTCCATTTTCCAGAGCAACCTGGATGAATTTTTCATGGTTCGGATCGGCACGCTGCACGACCAGATGATGCTGAACAACGACGTCCGGGACAATAAAACCGGGCTGACGCCGTCCACCCAGATTTCCGAAGCGCTGAACCTGATCCGGGAGCTGTGCAGGAAGCGGGACAAGGTGTATGTCGACCTGCTGAAGGAACTGAACCGGGAAGGCATCTTCCTGGTCCGGTTTGACGCCATCTCCAACGACGCGGAGCACAAGCTGAAAAAGATGTTCCGCGCAGAGATCCTGCCATACCTTTCCCGGTACTACATCAGCCGGAAGCAGGATTTCCCCTTCCTGAACAACAAGGAGATATACAGCATCGCCATCCTGAACGAAAAAAATCAGGACGGAAGCCGGATGATCGCCGTCATTCCCGGAAACAGCAGCGTGCTGCCGCGCCTGATTCCCGTTCCCGGCAGCCCGGGGCACTACATCCTCGTCGAAGAATTCATCCTGCACTTTCTGCCCCTCGTCGTGCCCGGAAACAAGATTCTTCAGAAAACCATCGTGCGGGTAACGCGGAACGCGGATATCGACGCGGATGCCGTATACGACGAAGACCTGGACTACCGCGAGCACATGGCAATGGTCATCAACAGGCGGAAACGGCTTTCCCCCGTGCGGCTTGAGCTGACGCGGCAGATTGAGACCGGCGTGATGGACATGCTGCGGAAACAGCTTTCCGTTTCCGCGGCGCAGGTTTTCGAATACGATACGCCGCTGGACCTGTCTTTCCTGTACCAGTTCTCCGACACGCTGCGCGCTAAGAAGCAGCTGTTCTACGTGCCCTACCATTCCAGGAAGATGATTCCCTCCGGCAACGGGATCATGGAGCTGGCCCTGCAGGGGGATATCCTGCTCCACTATCCCTACGACAGCTTCAAAACCTTCCTGCGCCTGCTGCACGAAGCCGCGTACGACCCCGCGGTGACGGACATCCGGATGACCCTTTACCGCGTGGCGCGGGACAGCAAGGTAGCCGAAACACTGGCTGAAGCGGCGGAAAACGGAAAGAACGTGGAGGTTTTCGTCGAGCTGAAGGCCCGGTTTGACGAGGAAAACAACATCGAATGGAGCCGGCGGCTCGAGCAGAGCGGATGCCAGGTGATCTATGGCATCGAGCATATCAAGGTACACAGCAAGATCTGCCTGATTACCCGGCGGGACGCGGAGGGCAACGATTCTTACCTGACCCAGATCGGCACGGGGAACTACAACGAGAAAACCAGCAAAATCTATACCGACTTCAGCCTGATCACGGCCGACCAGGCCATCGGCCGGGACGGAATGAGCATTTTTGCGGCGCTGAAAGAAGGGCGCGTGATCCGGCAATCCGAAAAACTGCTGGTTTCGCCGAAGCTGCTGCTGCCGGCTCTGATCGACATGATTGACGAGGAGATCAAGCAGGGGGACGAAGGGCTGATCCGCATCAAGATCAACAGCCTGACGGACCGGGAACTTATGGACAAACTGATCGAAGCAAGCCAGGCGGGTGTCCACATCGAAATGGTGGTCCGGGGCATCTGCTGCCTGATCGCGGGGGTGCCCGGATACACGGATAACATCAGCATTATCAGCATTGTGGGGCGCTTTCTGGAGCACAGCCGTATGTACCTTTTCGGAAAGGGGAAACGGCTGAAGGCCTTCATCTCCAGCGCGGACTGGATGACGCGGAACATGGACCGTCGCGTAGAGATTGCCGCTCCCATAACAAATCCCGAACATATCCAGACCCTGGAGGTGATCTTCGCTGCATACCGACGGGACAACTGCCAGTCCTGGCATATGGCGAACAACGGCGAATACATCCGGAACGAGAACGGCAGGCAGCCGGCATTCAACGCCCAGGAATCCTTCATCCCGGACGATTCCTTCGTGACCGGATAAGCTTACGGCATCAGATCCACCAGCACCTGATTCTGGAAATCCATCCCTTTGCGGGTCAGGCGAAGGACCCCGTCTTCCCACAGCAGAAAACCATCCCGGACAAACTGCTCCAGCTTATTCCCGTATGCCTGCTGAAGGGAGATGCCGTGAAGGGAGGCAAACCGGTCCTCCCGGATGCCTTCCGCCATCCGGAGCCCCAGCATCATCGTTTCAAAGCGGGCTTCCGGCGGGGATACCGTTTCCACGGTTCGGAGGGAGGAATCCGGCCCGGAGACCAGGCGGAAATAATCTTCAAAGGTATCCGGATTTGTCAGGCGCTGATAGGTTACACCGGCGCTGGCTTTCAGGGGCGGCGTCATGGACGCCGCGGCGAGTCCGAGGCCGAGATAGGGGATCTGGGACCAGTAGCCGATATTGTGGCGGCACTCCTTGCCCGGTTTGGCAAAATTCGAGATTTCATACTGCTTCAGCCCGCTTTCGGCCAGCAGGCGGATTGCGAGATCATACATCGCCCGCTCCACGTCCGGATCGGGGAGTTCCCACTCGCCCGACTTCAGCCGACGGTCCATTTCCGTGTCCGGTTCGGGGATCAGGCCGTAGGCGCTGATATGGTCCGGGGAGAGCTCCAGCGCTTTTTCCAGCGTCTGGCGCCAGTCCGGGAGCGTCTGCCCGGGAATGCCGAAGATGAGGTCCAGATTCACATCGGCTCCGGCGTCCCTGGCCAGCGACACCGCTTCGCAGACATCCCGATAGCCATGGATGCGGCCGAGGGTATTCAGGTCTTTTTCCGAATAGGCCTGCATGCCGAAACTGAAGCGGGTGACACCCAGGGTCGCCGCTGTGCGAACCCAGGAAACAGAGACCGTCCCCGGATTCGCCTCCGCGGTGAACTCTGCAACATCATACAGCGAAAACACTTCCCCGATGCCCTGGACCAGGCGCGACAAAAGCGCTTCGGGCAGAAGGGACGGCGTTCCCCCGCCGAGATAAACGGTTTCCACTTTTTCCGGAAAGAAAGGCTTCTGCTGGTTTGCTTCGCGGATCAGCGCGTCCACATACGGTTCCATTTTCCCGCTTTGGCCCGGAAATGACGTGAAGGCACAGTAACGGCATTTTTTCTTGCAGAAGGGGATATGAAGATAGAGTTCCACGTTTCATCCTCCTTCAGGAGGCCCTGGTCACGGCGGGGAAGCAGGTCCATCGCCAGATTATCAATTCTCATCTGTTTTTGCAGGGCATATTTCACGGTGGACATCGTTCCTCCCCGGAAGGAATGCAGATAACAGATGCAGCGGGAAGAATGGTCCACCATATACCTGTTCCGGGTCAGCATGCATCCCGGATAATAATGCGGAGAAAGGACGAGAACATGGTCCGCCGCATGAAGCAGCCGGTTATACCGGTTTTTTTCCGCTTCCGGCCAGCGGGAAGACTGGCCGGCACAGGGGAGGACAAGCGCCAGGCGAAGGCACGGGTCTTTTTTGCGGGCCCGGAGGACCGCCTCCTCCGCCAGCATATCAAAGCCGAGGGCCCCTCCGCAGAGAAAGCGGAAAAAGCCTTCCGAAACCAGCCGGCGGATTCCGGCATCCAGGGCGGTAGCGAGCTGCTTCTTTTCAGCCGGAGGGATCATGCGGTGGCCGGTAAAGCAAACTGTGTGCTCCGCATCCGTGAAATCGAAATTGGACATGGGCCTTAATCCATCTTCAGGACGGCGAGGAAAGCCTCGCTCGGAACCTGGACCGTGCCGAACTGGCGCATCCGTTTTTTTCCTTCCTTCTGTTTTTCCAGAAGCTTCTTTTTGCGGGTGATATCGCCGCCGTAGCACTTGGCCAGCACGTCTTTCCGCATGGCCTTGACCGTCTCGCGGGCGATCACTTTTCCGCCGATGGCGGCCTGAATCGGAATTTCAAACATCTGGCGCGGAATGACATCCTTCAGCTTTTCGGCTATGCCGCGGCCGCGGGCATAGGCTTTCTCCCGGTGGACAATGATGCTGAAAGCATCGCAGATATCCCCGTTCAGGAGGATATCCATCTTCACCAGGTCGCTGGGCCGATAATCCTTCAGTTCGTAATCGAAGGAGGCGTACCCCCGGCTGCGGCTTTTGACCTGGTCAAAGAAATCAAAGATGATTTCATTCAGGGGCATATCATAATTCAGCTTGACCCGGTTGCCCTCATACTGCATATCAATAAAGATGCCGCGCTTATCCTGGCACAGCTCCATCAGCGTGCCGACGGAATCCTGGGGGGTATAGATCGTGGCATGGACAAAGGGCTCCTCGATCTCCGCGATTTCGCCTACGGGGGGCAGATTGGTCGGGTTATCGATCATCAGCTCCGTCCCGTTCGTCTTCACCACTTTGTATATGACGCTCGGGGCCGTCGTGACCAGATTCAGATCAAACTCCCTTTCCAGCCGGGCGGTGATGATATCCATATGCAAAAGGCCCAGGAAGCCGCAGCGGAACCCGTAGCCGAGGGCGACCGAGGTTTCCGGCTCAAAGGAAAGAGAGGCATCATTCATCCGCAGCTTTTCCAGCGCGTCCTTCAGGACGGGGTAATCCGCGCCGTCTGCCGGATAAATGCCGCAGTACACCATGGGGGTGACATGGCGGTAACCGGGAAGGGGAGCGGCGGCGGGCCGGGACGCGTCCGTAATCGTATCGCCGACCCGGGTATCCCGGACATCCTTGATGGACGCGGCGACATAGCCGACCTCGCCCGCCTTGAGCTCTCCGCAGGATCTGTAACCGGGGGCAAAGGTGCCAACTTCCACCACGTCAAACTCGCTGCCTGTGGCCATCAGCTTCATCTTCATGCCGGGGAAAATACGGCCTTCCTTGACCCGGATAAAGCAGATGGCGCCGCGGTAATTATCATAAAACGCGTCAAAAATCAACGCCTGAAGCGGAGCAGCGGCATCGCCCTGCGGGGAGGGAATATGCTTCACCACCGCTTCCAGGACGTCCTCGATATTCAGGCCGGTTTTCGCAGAAATGCAGGGGGCTTCCGAGGCGTCAATGCCGATGACATCCTCAATCTCCCGCTTGACTTCCTCCGGGCGGGCCGAAGGCAGGTCGATTTTATTGATGACCGGGATCGTCTCCAGATTATGCTCCAGGGCCATATAAACATTGGCCAGCGTCTGGGCTTCAATGCCCTGCGTGGCGTCCACCACCAGGAGCGCACCCTCGCAGGCCGCCAGGGCCCGGCTGACCTCATAGGTAAAATCGACGTGGCCGGGGGTGTCGATCAGGTTCAGGGTGTAGTCCCTGCCGTCCCGGGCGCGATAATGCATATTGACCGCTTTGCTCTTGATCGTGATTCCGCGTTCGCGCTCCAGCTCCATGCTGTCCAGGATCTGGTCCACCATTTCCCGCTTTTCAAAGACGCCGGTTTTTTCCAGAATCCGGTCCGCCAGTGTGCTTTTTCCATGGTCAATGTGGGCGACAATACAGAAATTGCGAATCAGGCTCATGTTCTGATCCATGAAAGAACCTCCATGATCACTCTTTTTTCTTTCCGAGTTTATTTTCCGAATGGTGAATCAGCCGGTTGATATTGGCCCGGTGCCGGATGATGCACATCAGCGCGAGAGCCCATGCCCATGCAATGATCCAGGGGTTTCCATGGCTGGTCCAGAACGTAACCAGAAGGGCATAAGAGGTCAGCAGGAACATGGAGCCGACGGAAACATACCGGAGGATCGCGATCAGCACAATCGTCAGGCCAATGCAGATCAGCGCCGGAATGGGATAGACGAAAAGCATGACGCCGCAGCCCGTGGCCACGCCTTTGCCGCCCTTGAAGCCGAAGAAGACCGGCCAGTTATGGCCGATGGTGACGAATAGGCCGGCCGCCAGGGCGCCGATGCTGACACCCTCGATTGGGTCGGGAACCAGAAGGCTTCCGATCCAGCAGGCCAGCACGCCCTTCAGCGCGTCCCCCAGGAGGGTGATGATACCATATTTCCAGCCCATCGTCCGCTGGACATTCGTGGCGCCGGAGCTTTTGCTGCCGACGGTGTGCAGATCCGGCCCGTGAAAGACCCGGGAAGTGATGATTCCGGCGGAAACGGACCCAATCAGATACGCAATTACACAGGTCAGAACCAGCATCAGCGGATTATTCATTGTTTACCATCCTTCTTTCTTTCCCTCAGCTGGAAGCGAATCGGAGTGCCGGAAAAGTCCATCATTTTTCTGAAAAAGTTTTCCAGATACCGTTCATAGGAAAAATTCAGGAGGTCCGGATCATTGACGAAAAGGATAAACGTCGGGGGCTGGACGCCGCCCTGGGTGGCATAATAGATCCGCAGCCTTCGGCCGCCCTGCATCGGCGGCTGCAGGTCATTGACCGCGTCATTGACGACATCATTCAGGACGCCGGTCGGAACCCGCCGTCGGGCGTTCTGATAAATGCCCGAAACCTGCTGCAGAATCGTATTCACCCGCTGGCCGGTAAAGGCAGAAATAAAAGCAACCGGGGCATAGTCCATAAACTTCAGGTCATTGAGGACTTTTTTCCGCGTTTTTTCCAGGGTACCGGTTTCCTTCTCCACCATATCCCATTTATTGACGACAATCAGCACGCCTTTGCCCTCTTCATGGATCAGGCCGGCAATCTTGGTATCCTGCTCCGTGACGCCGTCATTGGCATCAATCATCAGCAGGGCGACATCGCACCGCTTAATCGCGGCAATGGAGCGAAGAACGCTGTAACGCTCCAGCGTGTTATCCTCCACGGAGCGCTTTCTGCGGATTCCGGCTGTGTCGATGATGTTGAAGGCAATGCCGTCCTCGCTGATAAATTCCGTATCGACAGCATCCCTTGTCGTTCCCGCGATATCCGAAACCATCGTGCGGTTAATGCCGAGGAGGCGGTTTGTGAGGCTGCTTTTACCGACATTCGGACGGCCCACGATGGCCAGCTGAATCCGCTCGCCGCCGGTTTCCTCCGGCGAATCGCTTTCCGGCAGGCAGCGAATGATTTCATCCAGCAGGTCGCCGAAGCCGAGCATGTTTACGCTGCTGATGCCGATCGGATTGCCCAGGCCAAGCTCATAAAACTCATACAGGCTGTCATCCAGCCCCTGGTAATCGATCTTGTTGACCACCAGCAGGACCGGCTTCCCGGTGCGCCGCAGAAGATTGGCCACTTCCCGGTCGTCATCCGTCAGGCCGTCCCGGGCATCCGTGAAGAAGCAGATCACATCCGCCATATCGATGGCGATCTGCGCCTGTTCCCGCATTTGGGAAAGCAGGGAATCCTCGCTTCTGGGATCAATTCCGCCCGTATCAATCAGCGTGAAAACATGGCCGAGCCACTCAACATCCGCCGTGATCCGATCACGGGTCACGCCCGGAACATCCTCCACAATGCTGATCCGCTGGCCTGCCATTTTGTTGAAAAACGTGGATTTGCCGACGTTCGGGCGCCCGACGACAGCCACCATTGGTTTGCTCATGCTTCCTCCTCCAATCCGTAAAGGGCTCGCAGAAAGGATTCGCCCGTGTTTTTCACGACCCGGATCGGCTTTTGAACCGCCTGCCGGACTTCATCAAAGGTCATATCATCCAGAAAACAGTCACTGTTTTCCCGCAGCATGGATTCGGAAATCAGGATTTCATCACAGTCCGCATCCTTCACCCCGTCCACCAGGTCCCGTCCGACGATCAACCCGGTCACCGTGATCGTTTCCCCGAAGAAGCGGTTCCGGATCGCCCGAACCTCCACGGACAGGCCCTCCGGCGCATAGCGTTCCGCCAGCTTCTGAAGAAACGGGCGGGCGGACGTGCCCGTCGCGATCAACACCCTGCGCAGGCGGCATTCACGCGGGTCCAGCTCCGGCGCGGCATCGCGGCATTCCTGCTCCAGGAGGCGCAGCATCCCGACACCGTTTTCAATCTGCGGATAATCCTCATAAAACGAATCCGGCGGAATGGGCCGGTCAGCCACACAGTAAAACTCATCCGAGGCAAACACGAACGCGGTTCCGATTTCCCGGCGGTACTGCTGCTGGAAGGAATCAATCAGATCCAGCACATCTCCCGCCGACACAGGGTCAAACTGCTTAAGGGGAGCCAATCCTTCCCGAAACCGCGTCATTCCGACCGGGACCACCGCCATGGACAGGGCGGACGGGTACAGCGCCCGCAGGTCCCGGATGGACTTCTTCAGGATGTCCCCGTCGTTGATGCCGGGGCAGAGAACAATCTGGGCATGGAACTGCAGGCCGTGGGCTTTCAGCTGTGTAAGGCGCTCCATGAGCTTTTCCGCCTCGGGATTCTTCATCAGGGAGCGGCGCACCCGCGGATCGGTCGCATGCACGGAGATGAAGAGGGGAGAGGCTCTTCGGATCAGGATCCTGGTGAATTCCTGGTCGCTGACGTTGGTCAGGGTGATATAATTGCCCATCATCAGGCTGAGGCGCCAGTCATCATCCTTGACATACAGGGTTTTTCTCATGCCGGGGGGCATCTGGTCAATAAAGCAGAACTGACAGTGGTTCCTGCACTGCCTCGGCTTCATCTGAACAGCTTCGTCCAGCGTAATTCCAAGGGGCTCCCAGTCCTTTTTCTGGATCGTCCTTTCATAAGGGGCCCCGTCCGGGCCGGTTAATTCCAGCACGATTCTGGCTTCCGCGCAAAGGGCCTGGTAATCGATTTCATCGATGACGGCTTCCCCGTTCATGCGAACGATTTTGTCGCCCGGACGAATCCCTGCCCGTGCCGCCGGTGACCCGGGGAACACGTTCAGAATTGAAATGGGCACCGGTTCACCATCCCCTTACATAAAATACACCATTATTATTATGCGGTTTTCCTTTTCGCTTGTCAAGGCAGCGAAGAGTTGCCAATTTCATGATGAAATGGTATCATGCTCAGGGATACTTCGCGAGAAATCCGGCGAAAAGAGGTTCTTTGATGGCGCAATCCAATGATATCGGAATTGACCTTGGCACATCCAATGTGGTGATTTATATGAAGGGGCACGGCATTGTCTTTCGGGAGCCGACGGTCGTGGCCGTGGACCGGGACACGCGCAGGATTATTGCCTTCGGGATGGAAGCTTACCGCATGATCGGGCGGGCTCCTTCCAACATCGCCATCATCCGGCCGCTGGCCCAGGGCAACATGATCGACTTTGACCTGACCAACGCGATGCTGCGGTACGACATCGCGCACGTGATCGGAAAACGGTTCTTTGCCCGGCCCAGGGCCATCATGGCCGTTCCCGCGGGGATCAAGGACATCGAGAAGAAGGCGCTGATCAGCGCGATGTTCGATGCAGGCATCCGCCGCACCCAGCTCCTTGACAAAAACATTGCAGCCGCACTGGGCGCCCAGCTGAATTTTCTGGGAGCCTACGGCAGCATGATCGTGGATATGAGCGCAGGCGGCAGCGACATTGCCGTACTGTACAACGGCGCTGTTTCCGTCATGAGTTCCATCCGGGTCGGCGGCGATCACTTTGACGACGCTATTGTTCGCTATCTTCGGAAGAAATATAACCTGCTGATCGGAGAACGGACGGCAGAGCAGGTGAAAATCGCCATCGGTGGCGCCATGCAGCGTGATCCGTCCGTAACGATGGACGTGACTGGAAGAAACCTGCTTTCCGGTCTTCCCAAGACGATGAGCATCAATTCTGATGAGATTTATGAAGCATTGATTGAGAACATCAACGACCTGATCGAAGGGATTCAGGTCATCATCGAAAGAACCCCGCCGCAGCTCGCCTCCGACATTTTTGAAGGCGGAGTGACGCTGACCGGCGGGGCGGCAGGCCTGTACGGCCTGGCAGAAGCGATTGGAGACGTGCTGAAAATTCCCTGCAGGGTTGCTCCGGAGGCGAAGGACTGCGTCGTTCTCGGCTGCGCCCGCGTGCTGAACGAGCCCGCCGAAATGCGCTTCCTGCTGAACCGGGCATAAAGGGTTTTTTCGGGAAAGAATTGATTGGGTTCTCCGGGAAAACTGAACCGGAGAACAGTTTTTTGGAGCCGGAGAGTTTTATTTTTTTCCGGTTCCGGCGGTATCGATTCCCGCGGCGCCGACCAGGCCCAGCCGCTGCGCTGCTTCCTCCCGCATCTTGTACTTCAGGATTTTTCCCGCGGCATTCATGGGGAAGGAATGCACGAACTCAATATACTGGGGCACTTTATGGCGGGCCATATGGCTCTTAATATACTCGGAAATTTCGTTTTCCGTCACAACGGCCCCTTCCTTCAGGATAATGCAGGCCATGACCGCTTCGCCGTATTTGGCATCCGGCACGCCGATAACCTGAACATCCGCCACGGAAGGATGGGTGTAGATAAACTCCTCAATTTCCTTCGGATAGATATTTTCACCTCCGCGGATAATCATATCCTTGATCCGGCCGGTAATCAGATAGGTTCCGTCCGGATTTCTTCTGGCCAGGTCGCCGCTGTGGAGCCAGCCGTCCTGGTCAATGGCGGCGCACGTCGCCTCGGGCATTTTGTAATACCCTTTCATGATATTATATCCTCTGGAACAGAATTCCCCGTCCGTGCCGTCCGGAACCTCTTTGCCGGTTTCCGGATCCACGATTTTGCACTGGACATGCGGGAAGGCGTATCCGACCGTTTCCGTCCGAAGCTCCAGGGAATCAGTCCAGGCGCTCATGGTGCTTCCGGGAGAGGACTCCGTCTGGCCATAAACGCTGACGATTCCGCGCATGTTCATTTCATCCGGCTGCGCCGCGCGCTTCATCAGCTCCGGAGGGCAGCCGGAGCCCGCCATGATGCCGGTTCGCATATGGGAAAAATCCGTCTTCCGGTAATCCGCGTGGTTAAACATGGCAATAAACATCGTCGGCACGCCGTGGAAACAGGTGATTTTTTCCTGGTTGATGCAGGCCAGGGAGTTTTTCGCCGAAAAATAGGGGAGCGGGCACAGGGTGGTTCCGTGGGTCATGGAAGCGGTCATCGCCAGCACCATGCCGAAGCAATGGAACATCGGGACCTGGATCATCATCCGGTCGGCCGTGGACAGGCCCATCCTGTCGCCGATACATTTGCCGTCGTTCACGACATTGTAATGGGTCAGCATGACGCCCTTCGGGAAGCCGGTGGTGCCGCTGGTATACTGCATATTGCAGACATCATCGGGA
The DNA here is from genome assembly GCA_017404985.1 of Clostridia bacterium. Taxonomy (GTDB): domain Bacteria; phylum Bacillota; class Clostridia; order Christensenellales; family Aristaeellaceae; genus Aristaeella. The sequence goes on from JAFRBK010000014.1 coordinate 26,625, forward strand.
ATGACCTTTTCCTGATAACTCTTCAGGATTTCCTCGGACACCGCATCGAAACGGTGCATCGCTTCCTCAAAGGTCAGGCATCCGGCCTGACGGAAGCCGACGGTAATCACATTCCGGAGGAAGGGGAGTCGCTTGCAGTGAAGCGGTTCGCCGGCTTTGCTCTGCCTGATTTCGGGGCACAATTCATTGATAATGCTCTGGTAATCACTGTCCAGGGCCTTTTCAATCATCACCAGCGTATGGGTATCGCTCTGGCGAAGCAGGTACTCCGCCTCATGGATCTTATAGGCTGTATTGACTGTTACCAGCACAGCGCCGATCCGGACCGTGGCCCAGAACGTCAGATACCAGGCGGGGACATTTGTTGCCCAGATCGCGACTTTCGTTCCGGGGCGAACCCCCATGGCAATCAGGCTCCGGGAAAGCCGGTCCACATCCTCCCGGAATTCAGAATAGGTTCGGGTGTAATCCAGGGTGGTATACTTGAACGCATACTGGTCCGGGAACTCTTCAGCCATCCGGTCCAGCACCTGGCCGAAGGTCAGGTCAACCAGCTCGTCCTTTTTCCAGACATATTTTCCGGTGCCGTCATGATTGAAATACAGGGTTTTCTTTTTTCCCCTCGGGTTATCAAACCGGTTCATGTAATTCAGGAAATGGCTGAAAATGATTTCCCGGTCCTGCAGCTCCTCAATCCATTCCGGTTTCCATTCCAGGGAAATGAAGCCGTTATAGTCAATCGAGGAAAGAGCGTTCATCATGTCCTGAATCGGAATCGTGCCTTCGCCGATCAGGTTATAGGTCAAATCGTCATTCGAGTCTCTCAGGTGGACATGGCGGACATATCCGCCCAGGTTCCGGATCGTCGTATCCGGCTTTTCCTGATAATCGCGGTAGGGATGGTGCATATCCCATAGGCAGGCCAGGTCGTCGCTTGCATAATCATCCAGCAGTGCCCGGAGGCGTTTGGTATCCGCATAGATTCCGACGGTTTTCAGAAGAATGCAGATCTTTTTTTCCGCCGCTTTCAGAAGCAGGCGATCCAGCGAAGCACGGACGTTTTCCTCGCAGTCGCCCAGCGCGCAGAACGCGAGATACGGAATGCGGAAAGCGGATGCCAGATCCATCAGGTCCGGGATGGTTTCATCCAGCGCAGACGAGATATCGGTGCTGAGATCAATCGAAGTATCCAGGCAGGGGACCGTCAGATGGTTTTTCCGCAATTCGCGGATCGTTTCATTCTGCTGGTACTGATGAAACGGGCTGCCGGGCTCTTTCCAGTCCTTCTGCTTATGGGGATTGTACAGCTCGATGCCGGAAAACTGAAGGTCCGCCGCGTCATGAACGTTTTCCTCCCAGGAAACCTTCTCCCATCCTCTGGTTGAAAAAGAGAGTTTCATGCATTCTCCTCCTCAAACGTAATCTTGTTCAGCGCATTGATATAGGCCATAATGCTGGAACCGATGATATCGGTGCTCAATCCCCGGCCGGAATAGAGCTTGCCGTTGCTGCGGAGCTTCACAATCGTTTCACCCATCGCTTCCCGGCCCTCCGTAATGGCTTGAATCTGGAAATCATCCAGCTCGAAATGCTTGCCGATGGCTTTTTCAATGGACAGGAACGCGGCATCCACCGCGCCGTCCCCGGCGGAAACCCCTTCCAGTTCTTTATCGTGCAGGCTGATTTTCATATGCGCCATTGCGCCGATGGAATAATCCGTATTCACTGTGTAGCGGACATCATGATAGGCGGACGGAACCTGCATGGCTTCCGCGGCGATGATCGCATCCAGCTCCCGGAGCGAGATCATGTTCTTCTTCGCGGCGATATGGCAAAAGCTGTTCCAGACCTTTTCCTGGTCCTCCGGATTCAGGTCGTACCCCAGCCTTTCAACGGCGCTCAGCAGGGTTTCCCGGGAGTCGCTGGCATACAGCCCGCCGGCCGTATCCGCCGCGCTGTCCCCGGCCGAACCTGCGATGCTGCCTTTGCCGCTGAAAAACATGTCCATCTGGTTGACGACCCGGCGAATCTGCTCAGTATTCAACGAGGTCCGCACGCCGAATTCGGCGCCTTTCATGTGGATCACGCGGCAGATGTTCGCCAGCGAAACCGCGTCACTGCGGCAGGCAACCGCTTTGATTTCCCGCGCTCCATGGCGGACAGCGGCTACGGCACACGCATCCGCGAGGGCCAGGTTATTGGAGAAGCCGAAGCCCAGCGTAACCTCCTTCAGCTCAGGCACATCCGCTGCCAGCCGGTCGAGGAATGAAGCTACTTCATCAGGGAGCATCTCTCCGGCCCTGTCAGACAGGGTGATGGTTCCGGCACCGGCTTTGACCGCTTCCTGAAGAATGCCGCAGAGAAAATCATGGTCGCTCCTGGTCGCGTCTTCAGCGATGAACTCCACGTTCTCCGTCCATTTTCTGCATTCCCGGATCGCGTCGGAGGCTGCTTTTAGCACAGCCGCCGGCTTCATGTGCAGAAGGTATTCCATCTGAACGCTGGAGACCGGAACCGCCACCTGGAGGCGGGCAGAAGCAGCCTGCCGGAGAGTATCCCATGTTTCCTGAACGCTTTCAGGGGTCAGTCCGACAGGCACGGCTACCGTCACATTTTTTACAGCTGAAACAACGCTCTTAATCAGAAGGCTGTCTATTTTCTTCTGGCGGATCGGGCTGAGCTGAATCACCGAGACGTTCAGCTTGTTCACCATTTTGCAAAACTCGATTTTTTCCCGAAAGCTAAGGGAGATCTGATCCTCCGGGCCCGCAAGGGTACAGTCGCTGATCCGAACCAAATCCATGCTTTGCATTTCAAATTCCTCCTTCATTGAAAAACCCCGAAGCTGACATAATGCTTCAGGGACGAAAAACTCCGCGGTACCACCCGATTTATTCCTTTTCCAGGAATCACTCTCGAACTCATACAAGTTCAAAGCCGATGACGGGGCGACCGGATTCCATTACCGACTGGCAGGCAGTTTTGACAGAATCAGCTCCGGAATCAGTATTCCCTGTGCCTCGTACCGCCTCGCAGCAAACGGCGGCTCTCTGAAACAAAGTGAACAGGATTTCTTTCCTTCATCGCTTTTCCATATGAAATTATGGCGATATTAGCATACTTTCCCCACCGTGTCAATCAGATTTATCGGCTCTTTCGCTGTATCTTTTCTGTATTCATATAAAGTTTGACAAAACTTCCATAAAAACGGTATGATATGGAAAAATACTGTTGAGGGGAGAGCGGCCGATATTGACAGAAACCCGTGAATTTGAATTGTCTGCAGATTCGATGGACGCATATGTTTCTCTCTTTGGGCTGAATGACCAGAATATTGCCATGGTGGAACAGGAATGCCATGTCCGGTTTTCGCTTCATGATCATCATCTGATCATCAGCGGGGAGCCCGAACAGATTCAGTTTGCACAGCAAACGGTTCAGGTTTTGCTGGATCTGATTTCCCGCGAAGAAGCCATAGACCGGATGCGAATCCGCTATATCATTTCAATGCTACGGGAGGGGCGGGGGGACCAGATTCAGGAAAACCTGAAAAAAGTCATCGCCGTTACGCACCGCGGAAAACAGATTACCTGCAAAACAGCCGGCCAGCAGGAATATGTGGATGCCATCCGGAAAAACGTGCTGACTTTCGCCGTCGGCCCGGCCGGAACCGGCAAAACCTATCTGGCCATGGCCATGGCCGTAATGGCGCTGAAAAACAAGGAAGCAGACCGGATTATTCTGACCCGGCCCGCCGTCGAAGCCGGAGAAAAGCTCGGTTTTCTTCCGGGAGACCTTTCCCAGAAAGTGGATCCCTATCTCCGCCCTCTTTATGACGCCATGTATGATTTTATGGGTCCTGATTCTTATATGAAGCTTTCGGAACGGGGAATCATCGAGGTGGCTCCTCTGGCCTATATGCGCGGGCGCACCCTGTCAGATGCCTTCATTATTATGGATGAGGCGCAGAACACCACGTCCGAACAGATGAAAATGTTTCTGACCAGAATCGGTTTCCATTCCAAAGTCGTCGTCACAGGCGATATTACCCAGACAGACCTGCCCCCAGGAAAGAAATCCGGCCTTGCCGAAGCAATCCAGCTCCTGGCCGGCATTCCTGATATCGGGATCATCAGACTGACCGGACGTGATATCGTCCGCCATGAGCTCGTTCAGCAGATTGTTGAAGCCTATGAGCACCATGCTGCCACGAACACTCCGGAAGAAAGGAGAAACTGATTGCAATGCCCGGCAACAGGGAAAAAAAGAAAAAAGCCCCGAACGGGAAGCACGCTGTGCGTGAATACATCCGTTCGGCATCCTTTATCAATCTTTGGATGTTCCTGTGCGCCTCCCTGCTTTTGCTGCTGTTTTTTTCTGCTGTATGCACTCCGCGGAAGTATGATTTAAGCGTCGGCTCCATTTCCCACGAAACCATTAACGCGACCAAGGACGTCGTGGATGAAGTCGGCACGGAGGAAAGAAGGCAGGCGGCGGCAAATGCGGTGGAGCCGACGTACCGGTTTCAGGAGGGCGTGAAGGAGGAAGTCCTGAATTCACTGTCCAACTGGTTCAACCAGCTCAGGACCATCCAGCAGTACGGCGTGACCCTGGCCGGAAGCGACGGCAAGCGAACCGATTCCTCCTTTACCAAGCGAACAGATTCCTCCTTTACGGATGAAGAAATCGATTATGCGATCAAACTGGCGGGAGATCTAAATCTCAGCCGATATCAGATTACCACGCTTCTGAAGGTCGACACCGATGCCTTTGATGAGATGGTATCGACGGTCACCATTGCCGTCAACAATTCGCTGAACACGACCATTCGTGAAGGACAGGTTACACAGTCCATTCAGACCATTCTGCAGATTGTGGGCTATAAAGTCGATGTCAGCCTGACCCAGAACATCCTTCCGACTGTTCTGCGCTCCTGTATCCGGCCGAATATGATCATTGACCAGGAAGCGACCGCCCAGGCCCGGCAGAATGCGATGGATGCCGTTGAATCCGTCATTTATCTTCAGGGGCAGAACATCATCCGCGAAGGCGACCGCATCACCAGAAACCAGCTTGAAATGCTTCGGACGCTTGGCCTGCTGAAAGAAAGGACAAACAATTTTTCCGTTTACGGCGGATCGCTGCTGGTGATTGCCATCTCCATGGTTGTGCTTCTCCTTTCCATCTGCCTGATTCAGAAAGAGCTTCTGACGGATAACCGGAAAACAATGGTACTGCTGTTGATTGTGGTAATCTGTGTCGGCTTTGCTGCCGCTGCCCATCTGGTTCCAAGCGTCTATCTGATTCCCATGACGCTCGGCCCGATTCTTGCGGGCGTCCTTCTCGGCCATATGGCAGGCGTTATCCTGATTCTGCCGCTGAGCCTTCTTATATCTGGGATGATCACGGGCAATTCTTCCTCTTCCAACTTCGATGTTGTTATTCTGTTCTTTGCCCAGGTGTCCGGCAGTATTTTTTCAGTGGCATTCATTCATGGCCACCCCCAAAGGGTGAGAGTTCTCCTTTCCGGCCTGATTGCAGCGCTGGCCGGCGTCCTCTCGGTGCTGACTTTCCATCTGCTGGCCTCCTCCGATTCCCAGAATCTGGTTGAACTCTGCGCCTGGACCGCCGCCGGAGGAATCCTGAGCGGTGTACTGGCGATCGCATTGCAACCGGCTTTCGAATCCGTTTTCCGCCTGGCCACTCCCAGCAAGCTTCTGGAGATGACCAATCCCAACCAACCGCTGATGAAGCGCCTAATGATTGAAGCCCCGGGGACCTATCACCATTCCATTATCGTTGCAAATCTGGCGGAAGCCGCCGCCCAGCGGATTCACGCAAATCCCTTCCTGGCCCGGGCCGGGGCATATTATCACGATATCGGAAAGCTGAAGCGCCCGGCCTATTTCAAAGAGAATCAGATGGGGGAGAATCCCCACGAAAAAACAGATCCCTACGTATCTGCGGCGATTCTGACCAACCATACAAAAGATGGCGTTCTGATTGCCCAGAAGGAGCATCTTCCTCCGGAGGTACAGGATATTATCCGCCAGCACCACGGCGTTACCCCCGTCATGTTTTTCTACCATAAAGCGCTTCAGATGTCTGACGGCAATCCCGTGGATATCAACGAATTCAGATATGACGGGCCGAAACCGCAGACAAAAGAGGCCGCGATTGTTATGCTGGCCGATACCATTGAAGCCGCTGTCCGGTCCATGAAGGATCCCACGCCCAAAGCCATTGACCAGTTTATTGAGCGGCTCGTTCGCGGAAAGCTTGAAGACGGGCAGCTCAGCGACTGTCCGCTGTCCCTGAAGGATATCGACCAGATTTGTGAAGCTTTCTCCAGCATTCTGAAGGGAGTTTATCACGAACGGATCGAATATCCCGTTGTTCAGCATTATGCAACCGGCAGCGCTGTAATCCAGAAACCGGCAACTGCGGTTCCGGTGCCTGAACAGGAACCGCAAAAAGAGGACAGCATACCTGTTTCCGAACCCGCAGAACCGGAAACAACAGAGGAACAGAATCATGAAGATTGAATGGATTCCGGATTACCCACTGGATGATGAATGTATTCAGGCAATGGAAAAGGCTGCAGACCAATGCCTTATATCAGAAGGGATTCCTTTTCCCTGCAGCATTACGGTGCGCTTATGTGATGACGAAAACATCCGAAGAATCAACGCTTTGCACCGCAACATCAATCTGTCCACGGATGTCTTATCCTTTCCATCCGTGGCATATCCCGCGGGAAAAACGGCATCAGCCTGCCAGCATCTGCTTCAAAAGGAATATGATGACGAAACCTCTGCCTGTTTTCTCGGCGACATCGTGATTTCTGTGCCTCACTGCCTCGCCCAGGCAAACGAATTCGGGCATTCCAAAGTCCGGGAATCAGCCTATTTGCTGGTTCACGGCATTTGCCATCTGATGGGCTACGATCATATCAAGGAGGTGGAAAGGCTGGCCATGCGCAAAATGGAGGAAAACATTCTTTCCTCGGTCTCACTGGAAAGAAACATGGAAGATCCGGCAACCCAAACGATCCAGCCGGATGAAGAACTGATTGCCGCTGCCCGCGAGGCAATGAAAATGAGCTACTCCCCGTACTCCCGCTATCCGGTTGGGGCCGCCATCCGGACCGAAGAGGGGAGGATATTTACGGGTTGCAACATCGAAAATGCTTCCTTCGGCCTTACCAACTGCGCGGAAAGAACCGCTGTTTTCAAAGCCGTCAGCGAAGGATTTCACCGGTTTACAGCCATTGCCATCGCCGCATTGCATCCCTCATGGCCCTGCGGCGCCTGCCGGCAGGTACTGAATGAATTTGCTCCCGGCATCACGGTATGGACCACAGCGGAAGGATATCCTGTCCGGATGAAAAAGCTGACCGAGCTGCTGCCGGAAAGCTTTGGCCCGAAGGATCTTCAATAAATACGGAGGCGGCAAGGATATGGATTCATTGTTTTATTCGGGCTTTGTCACGATTATCGGCCGGCCCAATGTCGGAAAATCCTCCCTGATGAACGCCCTGATCGGCGAAAAAATCGCAATCGTTTCCAATCGCCCCCAGACGACCAGAAACAGAATCATGGGCGTTCTTACACAGGAAAACAGACAGATTGTTTTTCTCGATACCCCCGGAATCCACCAGCCGCGGACAAAGCTGGGAGAATACATGATGCAGTCCGTCCAGCATGCAATGGATGGAATGGATTGCGTGATGATGATCGCCGACGTGACGGATGTTACGGAGAAGGACCTTGAAATCGCCCGCGACATTTGCGAACACCAGAAGGTGCCGGCGGTGCTGGCGCTCAACAAAATCGACCTCATCAAACCGGAAATGATTCTGACGGCCACCTCACGCTTTGCCGGATGCGGCTTTCAGGACATCGTTCCGGTCAGCGCCAAAACCCATGCCGGACTTCCTGAACTCATGAACGTCCTGTTTAAGTACCTGCCGGAAGGGCCCCGGTATTTCCCGGACGATATGATTACAGACCAGCCTGAGCGGATTCTGTGCGCTGAGATCATCCGGGAAAAAGCACTCCGCCATCTTCGGGATGAGGTTCCCCATGGCATCGGGGTTGAAATCCTGAAAATCGAAAAGCTTTCCGACTCCCTGACGGAAATTCACGCCACCATATACTGCGAGAGGGAAGCCCACAAGGGCATCATCATCGGGAAACACGGCAGCATGCTGCAGACTATCGGATCCGAAGCCAGGGCCGATATCGAAAAACTTCTGGCTACGCATGTGAATCTTCAGCTTTGGGTCAAAATCAGAAATGACTGGCGGAATAATCCGTCCGACCTGAAAAACCTTGGGTATGAATCAAAATCCCTATAACGGGAACACCTGGTAAATCCCGCATTTCAAATACTGGGTTTCCGGCGCAAACGGAAGAATCGGATGGTCCTTTCCCTGTGTACGGAATTCAATCTGGCGTAAAAACACCCGGGCATCGTCGGAAGCTTCCAACACGATTTTTCGGAACATCTCAGGAAGAACATGCTGGCTGCAGCTGCAGGTCACCAGAAAGCCTCCGGGGCGAATCATCTTCATCGCACGGAGGTTGATTTCTTTATACCCCCGGGCAGCGCTTTCCACTGCGGCGCGCGTTTTTGTGAACGCCGGCGGGTCCAGAATAATCGTATCATACTGCTTTCTGTTCCGGCTCTCTTCCGCAAGAAGGTCAAAAGCGTTGGCGGCAACAAACTTTACCCGATCCTCCATGCCGTTCAGCGCTGCGTTTTTCGCGGCAAATTCGCAGGCGTATTCGCTGATATCCACCCCGACAACCGATTCCGCGCCATATTTTCCGGCATGCAGGGCAAAAGAGCCGGTATGGGTAAAGCAGTCCAGCACATTCATGCCTTTGACAAAGGGCGCAATGGCCGCCCTGTTTTCTTTCTGGTCCAGGAAAAATCCCGTCTTTTGCCCTTCCTTTACGTCCACCAGAAAACGGATGCCGTTCTCCACCATTTCCACCTGGTCCGGAACCGTTCCGTATAAAAGTCCCGTAGTCATTTCCAGCCCTTCAAGCTTCCGGACAGGCACATCATTTCTTTCCCAGATGCCCTGCGGATGCATTTCATCCACCAGGGCTTTCACAATATCCTGCTTGAACTGTTCCATTCCGAGCGAAAGGCACTGAAGAACCAGGGTATCCCCGAAGGAATCCACAATCAGCGCTGGCAGACGGTCACTTTCAGCGAAAACGAGACGGCAGCTTTTCAGGTCGGCGAAATGCCTGCGGTACTCCACAGCATCATGGATCCGATTCGCGATGAATGCTCCGTCAATGGGTTCATCCCGGTAACTCATCACGCGAAGCGAGATCTGGCTTTTTGGATTATACAGCGCTTTGGCCAGAAAGCGGCCGCGGCTGCTGTATACACTGACGACGCTTCCCGGAGTGCATTGTGCGTCCGCCTTCTGGATATCGCTTTTGTAAATCCAGGGATGCTTCGACCAGACCCGTTTTTCTTTCCCCGGAATCAAAGTGACTTTCCCGTCCATCCGACATATCCTCCTCAAACCTGCTTCATGATTGTGTTGACCATTTGGCAATATGCTGTATAATTGAATCATCCCGCCAAAGGAGTGACGACCTTGGAGAAGAAACAATGCGTATTATATGACCGTGTCTGCATCGGCTGCGGGGAATGCGACCGCTGCGATCTGGATCCGGAAAAAATCTGTGATAACTGCATGAAATGCGTCAACGGGGATTCCGGTTTCCGTTCCATCGCAATCGATGCCATTCTGCTCAACGAATCCTCCGGCGAACAGAAGGGGACATCTGTATTATAAGGACCAGGCTCCTCAAAAGCAAATGAAACTGATACCGGAATGGATTTGGATAGTTTTTCGGGATTCGGAAGCCGATCACAGAGGAAAGGAAGTCTGATCATGCCATTGTTCCGGAAAAAAACCGCTGTCGGCCGTGCTGCTTACGATCGAAAAAAAAAGACACCGGCCATTCGGGCCAGCATCTGTACAGGGGAAAAGGTTGCCGGATTCAGGGATAAGGAAACTGGCAGCTTCGAAGAAATCATGCTGATTCGGTCTGAAAAAGACCTGGCTCTGTTTCGTGAGCAGTTCCGGATCGAGGAAGAAATACCGGTCTTTTATTAACCTTCCGTTCTGAAATCAGGGTCTCCCGGCAGATGAACATGCTCGGCGGCTTTTCTGCGCCTTGCATCCGTCATATCCGCATAGTGCTTCCGGGTGGTATCGACAGAACTGTGGCCGAGGACATCGGCGACCAGATAAATATCACCGGTCTCATGATAAAGATTCGTTGCGTACGTGCTGCGAAGCTTATGGGGGCTGATTCGGCTTTTTAACGGCGCGGCGGCGGCCGCGTATTTTTTTACCAGATTCTGCACGGCCCGCTGGGTAATGCGGCGCCGCTGCAGGCTGAGAAAGAGGGCGTCCTCATGCCCGGGAAGCGCTTCGATCGTATCCCGTTCCTCCAGGTATTCCGCCAACGCTTCCGCCACTTCAGGCGGAAAATAAAGCACGACCTGATTGCCGCCCTTCCTTGTGACAAGAAAAGCATTGTTTTCCAGATCCACGTCATTGATATTCATTCCAACGCACTCGCTGACCCGGATTCCGGTGCCAAGAAAGAGGCTGAGCATCGCAAAATCCCTTTTGGATGTGAGTTTCTGGTATTTTTGCTGGCTTTTGCTCATTCCTGATCCGCTCTGCGCCTCGTCCAGCATTTTTTCCATTTCCGCCCGGGTCAGGCGAATAATCGGCTTTTCATGAACTTTGGGGAGGGGAACCAGTTCGGTTACATTGGAAGCAATCCGTTGGTTTTTAAACAAATAATCATAAAAAGACCGGATGGCACAGAGTTTGCGTTTGATGGACAATTCATGATTGACGATTTCTTTTTTCGGTACCGAATCGTCTTCCGGATTTTTGAGGTAGTAGGTCAGGTATTCCGAATAGGAGGTCAAATCAGCCCTCGTCAGCTTTTCCAGGTCAGCATCTGTCATAAGGCGCGGATCCTTATCAGAAAAAGCCAGCCGTTCACGGCAAAGAAACTGGAAAAACGTTCTCAGATCGATAGCGTAGGCCAGCCTGGTAAACGTACCGGTTGTCAGAGCGATTCCACGAAGGAAATCAGAGCAGGCTTCCGGAAGCTCACGGCAGATCGAACGAATCTGCAGAATCCGTTTTGCGTCCACTTCATCCCTGTAATGGTTTTTCTTATCCGCTGCCAATGGATCCGGTTCCTCCTTTTCCGGAATCAAAAATGGGCTCAACTATTCGTAAAACTATGGTTTAGCGAATAGTTGGAGCTGATTCCCTGTTGAGATTAAGGCTTTTGTTCCTCCGGCATATCCGGATTCAGGCGGCGATATTCATCGATTGCCGCACGCGCCAATTCATCACAGCGAATATTTTCTGCGTGATCGGCATGCCCTTTTACCTTAATAAAGGTGACCTGATGCTTTCTGGTCTGCGCCGCCAGAATAAACCATAGGTCCTGGTTTTCAACCGTCGTTCCGTTGCTGGTCTTCCATCCGTTCCTTTTCCAGTGGTCGATCCAATGTTCGTTAAAAGCCTGAACCAGGTAATTGCTGTCGGAATACAATTTCACATTGCAGGGCTCCTTCAGGGCCCCGAGGCCGCTGATCGCCGCAAACAGCTCCATCCGGTTATTGGTTGTGCCGGCCATATACCCGCTGATTTCCTTCCTGTGCGGGCCAAATTCGAGAATCGCCGCCCAGCCTCCGGGGCCCGGGTTTCCGCTGCAGGCGCCATCCGTATAGATATTGACCTGTTTTCTTTCACTCATACAGCCGAACGCTCCGTTCATTTGGATTTGGACATTTCACGGCTTTTTTGCGCACAGGCCTTCATCGCATCCATAATCGCTGCCCGGAAACCTTTTCGTTCCAATTCTTCCACGGCTTCGATGGTGGTTCCGCCCGGAGAGCAGACCGCATCCTTCAGTGCTGCCGGATGCGTTCCTGAAGAAATGACCATGAGTGCGGAGCCGAGAACGCTCTGTGCTGCCATTTCATATGCATATGTTCTCGGCAATCCCTCGGCAACGCCCGCATCGGCCATGGCTTCAATCATCATATATACATAGGCAGGCGAACTGCCGCTGATGGCCACTACGCCGTCAAAAAGCCGTTCAGGAAGGACTTTGGTTTTCCCGACAGAATCGAAAATCCCTTTTGCGTAATCAAAATCCTCCCTGGAAAAAGTCGTTTCATCACATAGCGCGGTCATCCCTTCACCAACCAGCGCCGGCGTATTGGGCATCACTCTCATATAGGTCGCATCTGTTCCGGCCAGCGCTTTGGACAGCATGCCAACCGTCCATCCGGCGGCAATGCTCAGCACAGCCTTCCCTCTCAATGCAGGCCGGATTTCATCAATGACTTCCTGAATATAAATCGGTTTAACCGCCAGAATAATCAGATCGGCCCGTTCCGCTGTTTCACGGCAATCCCTGGCCAACGCGATCCCGGGAATGTCTTCGCCGAGTTCCCTCATCCTTCTTGCGCTGGCATCATATGCGATGATTTGTGCAGGCTTTACATAATCGGCTTCAACAATTCCGCGAAGAATCGCGGATCCCATATTTCCTGTGCCGATCATGCCGATGGTTCTGATCATTTTGGTTTTCCTCCCCTTTTCATATTTCTGTGATTATATCATAAACGGAGCAGTCTGCATAGAAAGCAAATTGCTCCGAAGGGATTACAGAATATATTTATTCAGGTCCAGGGGCTTGTTTTCGCCCTTCAGGTGCTCATTGACATAATTCCCGTCGATTTTCAGCTCAAAGGGGGGCATGTTTTCATCCCCGGCATTGAAGCTGATATCCTCAAGAAGCTGCTCAAAGATCGCGTGCAGCCGCCTGGCGCCGATATCCTCGGCATGGTCGTTCGCGTAGCATGCCGCCTTGGCAATTTCTTCAATAGCGCTTTCGTCAAACGTAAGCATGACTTTATCCACGGAGAGCAAGGCCGTGTATTGCTTGGTCAGCGCATTTTCAGGAACGGTCAGGATCTTCTGGAAATCATCGATCGTCAGGCTGTTCAGCTGAACATGCACGGGAAATCTTCCCTGCAATTCGGGAATCAGGTCGGATACCTTGCTGACATGGAAGGCGCCGGCGGCGATAAACAGCATATGGTCCGTATTCACCGCACCGTATTTGGTATTCACGGTGCAGCCTTCAACAATCGGCAGAATATCCCGCTGGACGCCTTCCCTGCTGACATCCGGCCCATGGGACTGGGAGCTTCCGGCAATCTTATCGATTTCATCAATAAATACAATCCCGTCCTGCTCCGTCCTCCGTACGGCCTCTTCCTGAACCGCATCATTATCGATCAGCTTGGCAGCCTCCTGGTCCGTGAGGATTTTGCGGGCATCCCGGACCTTTACATGACGCATTCTGGTTCGTTTGGGCATCATGTTTCCCATCATATCCCCCAGGCTGATGCTGTTTCCTCCGACTTCCAGGGTCGGAGCTTCCTCCTCCACCTCGATTTCCATCTCCAGGTCTTCAATCTCTCCGCGCATCAGCTGCTGACGGATATCTTCCTTCCGTTTGGCCAGTGCGGAGCTTTCCTCCGATGTGGGCTGGCTTTCCTTCTGTTTGCCGAGAAGAAAGTCCAGCGGGTTGGTGCTTTTTTTCTGCGGATGGACCAGCAGGTCGGAAAGCCTTTCCTCAGCCAGCACCCGGGCCCGGGGCATCACCTTTTCCTGATGCTCTTTCCGAACCATCCGGACAGCATTTTCCGTCAGGTCGCGAATGATGCTTTCCACATCCCGCCCAACATAGCCGACTTCTGTAAACTTGGTGGCTTCGACCTTAATAAAGGGCGCATTGACAAGCTTTGCCAGGCGGCGGGCAATTTCTGTTTTCCCGACGCCGGTCGGCCCGATCATCAGAATGTTTTTGGGAATGATTTCATCCCGGATGGATTCGTCCACACGGCTTCTGCGATAACGGTTCCGAAGCGCGATGGCTACGGATTTTTTCGCTTCGTTCTGCCCTACGATAAAGCGGTCCAGTTCATGCACGATTTGTCTCGGTGTCAGGTTTTCAGCCATTGTCTTCCCTTCTCTCCTTACAGAACTTCCACTGTAATATGGTCATTGGTGTATACGCAGATGCTCGCCGCAATCCGTAAAGATTTCTCAGCAATTTCATGGGCGCTCAGTTCCGTGTTCTGAACCAGGGCCCGGGCCGCGGAAAGGGCATAGTTTCCGCCGGAACCGATGGCAGCAATTCCTTCATCCGGCTCGATCACTTCCCCTGTTCCGCTCAGAATCAGCAGAGACTCCTTGTTAGCCACGATCATCATGGATTCAAGCTGCCTCATCACCTGGTCACCGCGCCAGTTTTGCGCAAGGGCAACCGCTGCTTTCTCCAGATTGCCGCCACACTGCTGCAGTTTCTCTTCAAATTTTTCGCACAAAGTGAAGGCGTCCGCAACACTGCCGGCAAACCCAACCGCAACCGTTCCGTTATACAGGCGGCGGACTTTACGGGCGCTGGTCTTAAAAATGGTATTTTCACCCATGGTGACCTGGCCGTCACCGGCGATGGCCACCTCTCCCCCTCTGCGCACCGCACAAATCGTGGTTCCTCTGAATACGCTTCCCATAAATGTTAATCTCCTTTTCCCAGATAATCTCAAAGATCCAGTGTTTTCAAATACGCCAGAGACCTGGCGGATATTTTTTCATATCGTGCCTGTTTGTCCATTTTCTTTTTCCCGGGTTCCGGCGGAAGCGGATCAATCAGCCCGAATGCACAGTTCATCGGCTGGAAGCGGGCGTTCGGTGTGGAAATATATTTCCCCATCGCCCCAAGCGCCGTCAGGGAGGGCAGCGAAACGGGGTTTTTTCCAAGCAGCTGCCTGGCCAGGGAAATCCCGGCGACCATTCCGCTCCCGGCGCTTTCAACATACCCTTCCACGCCGGTCATCTGCCCGGCGAAATAGCAGAGCGGACGATGAATCATTTCATAATGCTCATTCAGAAAACCGGGGCTGTTCAGGAAGGTGTTCCGATGCATCACGCCATATCGTGCGTATTCGGCGTTCTTCAGCCCGGGAATCAACCCGAAAACGCGCTTCTGCTCCGGAAACTTCAGGCGGGTCTGAAAGCCAACGAGATTATACATGGTGTCATCCGCATTATCCTGTCGGAGCTGCAAAACAGCAAAAGGCATTTTCCCCGTGTGGGGATCCCGGAGCCCGATCGGTTTCATTGGGCCGAACGCCGGAACCATTCTGCCGCGCCGGGCCATGCTTTCGATCGGCATGCAGCCTTCGAAAACCTTCTTTTCCTCAAACCCGTGGATTTCCGCTGTTTCCGCACTCAGAAGCGCATCAATGAAACAATTGTATTCGGATTCCGTTATCGGGCAGTTCAGGTAGTCATTTCCTCTTTCGTACCGGCTTTGCCGGTAGATCACGCTCATATCCAGCGAATCCTTATACACAATCGGGGCGGCGGCATCATAAAAATTCAGCGTGGATAAACCCGGAAGCCTGCTGATGGCTTCCGCCATTTTATCGGAGGTCAGGGGGCCGGTGGCGATCACCACAGGTCCGTCCGGAATCTCTGCCACTTCTTTTTCCTTTAACGCAATCAGCGGATGCTCCCTGATCCTTTGGGTTACCAGTTCCGAGAACCTGCTCCTGTCAACAGCAAGCGCGCCGCCCGCCGGGACAGCCGTCTGTTCGGCGCAGTCTATAATCAGAGAATGCAACACCCGCATCTCCGCTTTCAGCAGCCCCACCGCGTTGGAAAGCCGGTCGCTGCGAAAACTGTTGGAGCATACCAGTTCCGCCAATTGGTCCGTATGATGGGCAGGCGACATTCGGGAAGGCTTCATCTCGTACAGGGTAACCGATACTCCTCTTTCCGCCATCTGCCAGGCTGCTTCGCATCCCGCCAGGCCGGCGCCGACCACAACGGCCCCCGGATTATTCATTGCTGTCTCCGTCTTCTTCAGTTACAATCGGTTCCGTTTTATACCGGCAGTTTTCATTGGAGCACAGATGAAGCGTTTCACCCCTGTTGTTTCTTTTCTCCACCATATAGGAGCCGCATTTGGGGCAGGCTTCCGGTACCGGCTTATCCCATGAAACGAAATCGCATTCCGGATAGCCTTCACAGCCATAGAACTTTCTGCTGCGTTTGCTGATCTTCTCCAAAAGGCGTTTCCCGCATTTTGGGCAGGGTGTATCCAGGTACTTCAGCACAGGCTTCGTATTTCTGCAGGCCGGGAAATTGGGGCAGGCCAGGAACTGCCCGAATTTCCCCATTTTATATACCATCAGCGCTCCGCATTGATCGCAGACAACGTCGCTGATTTCGTCATGGACCTCCACTTTTTCCACTTCCGCTTCAGCGGTTTTCAGGGTCTTTTCAAATTCGGGATAGAAATCCCGCAAAACCTGTTTCCAGTCCAGCGTGCCGTCTTCCACTTCATCCAGGCGGGACTCCATGGACGCTGTAAACTCCGTATCCACGATATCGCTGAAATACTTTTCCATCATCTGGGTAACCATAATCCCAAGCTCCGTAGGATACAGGCGTTTCTTCTCCCTCGAAACATATCCTCTGGAAATAATCGTGCTGATGGTCGGGGCGTACGTGGAAGGGCGGCCGATGCCGTTTTCTTCCAGCGTGCGGACCAGGCTTGCCTCCGTATACCGGCTCGGCGGCTGGGTGAAATGCTGCTCGCTCTCCACCTTCACAATTTCCACAGGCGATTTTTCTGTCAGCAGCGGAAGCGTCATTTCATTGGATTCCGCAGTTTCATCCTGGCCTTCTTCGTACAGCATGGTAAACCCGGCTTCGGTTTTATGCTCGCCATAGAACCGAAGGCCGACATGTTTGCCCTCAATGCAGGCGGTCATGGTCTGGTATTCGGCAGGCGCCATCTGGCTGGCAACAAACCGGTTGTAGATCAGGCGGTAAAGCATAAACTGGTCTCTGCTCAGCGAATTCTTAATGGATTCTGGCGTTCTCGTTACATCCGTCGGCCTGATTGCTTCATGGGCATCCTGGGCATTCTTCCGCCCTTTATACTCATTCACCTGTTCAGAAAGATATTTGGCGCCGTAAGCTTCGGGAATATAAGCCCGCAGGGCAGCAAGCGCCTCATCGCTGATGCGGACGCTGTCTGTACGGATATACGTCACAAGGCCCTGTGTGCCTTCTCCTTCCAAATCCACGCCTTCATACAGCTGCTGAACAATCTGCATCGTTCGGGATGTCGTGAAGTTGAGCTTGCGGCTGGCTTCCTGCTGCAGGCTGGACGTGGTAAACGGCGGTGAGGGCATCCGGTGTTTTTCCTTGTTTTTTACTTCTGTAATCACAAACTGATCCTTTTCGATCATTTTCCGGATGCGGTCCGCTTCCTCCGCGTTGCTGACGGAAGCTTTTTCATGATCGATGGTGTTCAGCCGTGCGGTAAACGTCGCCTTTTTTCCTTTGCCGCTTCCTGCCATCTGGCAATTGGCGGAAATATCCCAGTACTCCTCAGGAATAAACGAATTAATCTCATTTTCCCGATCCACCACCATGCGTGTCGCCACGCTTTGCACGCGGCCGGCAGACAGGCCTTTTTTCACTTTTGCCCAAAGCAGCGGGCTGATTTTATAGCCCACCAAACGGTCCAGGGCCCGCCGCGCCTGCTGCGCGTCAATTCTGGCCAGATCGAGCTTGCGGGGATGCTTGATGGCAGCCTGGACGGCTTTTTTTGTCACCTCGTTGAATTCAATCCTGCACGGTTCATCATCGCTGACGCCAAGGACGTGATACAGATGCCAGCTGATGGCTTCCCCTTCCCGGTCAGGGTCTGTTGCAAAAAACACATGCGAAGCCGCCTTGGCCTCTTTTCTGATTTTGCTTAAGATGTCTCCCCTTCCCCGGATCGTGATATATTTCATTGCAAAATCGTTGTCTGTATCAACGCCGAGCTGGCTCTTTGGCAAATCACAAACGTGCCCCTGCGAAGCTTCCACCTTGTACCCTTTTCCGAGATACCGGCTGATTGTCTTCGCCTTGGCAGGTGATTCCACGATAATCAGTTTCTGTTTTCCCGTCGTTGCCATGATAAACCCCTCCGGTTTATTGTTTCACTTGATAGAATTTTCCGGGCATTGATTCCACCAGGCCTTTGATCTGCATCATGGTCAGATGGCTCAACAGCCCTGCTGCATCCAGCCCTGTTTTGTCCACCAGCTGGTCAAATCCAAGCGCTCCGGGGCGCAAAGCCGAAAGAATGCGCTTCTCGGTTTCTGTCAGATTCGCCTCCGCAGTTGAACAATCGATATTTTGCCCTACATTCCTTTTATTGTCAAGCCACTTCATATCCTCCAGAATATCTTCCGCTTTCGTGAAGTAGATCGCGCCTTCCCGAAGCAGAAGGTGATTGGCCGAGCAGAGTTCGGATTGCGGGTCTCCCGGATAAACAAAAACATCCCGATTCTGCTCCGCCGCATGATTCACCGTAGTCATGCTCCCGCTGTGAATTTGTGCCTCCATCAGAACAACCGCATCGCTTAAACCGCTGATAATCCGGTTTCTGACCGGAAAATGGGGACCAAGCGGTTTTTCATCCAGAATGTATTCACTGATCATGACGCCGCCCCTGTCCAGGACTTTTTTCTTCAGGTCTGCATTCTCGGCCGGATAATTGAAATTCAGGCCGCAGCCAAGAACCGCTGCGGTCGGGCTTGGCCCGTTCAGGCATCCTTTGTGTGCGCTGGTATCGATTCCGTAGGCAAACCCGCTGACGATCCGTACGCCGGCATGGCTCAGGTCGCAGGCAATTTTTTCCGTTGCCTGAAGCCCCGCGTATGAAGCCCTTCTGCTGCCGACCATAGCCAGGCACTTTCCCGTAAGCGCTGAAAGGTCGCCCTGATAGAACAGAATCGCCGGAGGGGCCGGAATGTTTTTGATTCTTTCCGGATAATCCTCATCCACGATGGTGACTGCGTGAATTCCGAATTGCCTGATCCGTGCGTCCCAGCCGCTGTTCTTGATCTCATCGAACCGGCGCTTAAGCAGGGAAAGCTC
Organism: Clostridia bacterium; assembly: GCA_017404985.1. GTDB lineage: Bacteria > Bacillota > Clostridia > Christensenellales > Aristaeellaceae > Aristaeella. The sequence goes on from JAFRBK010000014.1 coordinate 45,727, forward strand.
CCTTTCATTCAGCAGCGGCAAAAATGGTTCCCTTTGCTGCTGCCAGCCTTCCGCGACGGCTTCAGGGCTTCCAAACTGTTCCAGCAGGAGCCGCATTTTGTCCGGCTGGATTCCTGTCGACGCCAGCCACATGGACAGCAGTTCCGTTGAGAAATCATTCGTTCCCATGGTTATCTCCAGTATTTCTGATCCAGTTCACGATACTGAATCGCTTCTGCAATATGATGCACCCGGATTTTTTCCTGCTTTTCCAGATCCGCAATAGTTCTTGCCACTTTCAGAATCCGGTTGTAGGCCCTCATGCTCATATTCATGGTTTCAACTGCGTTGTGAAGCAGCATTTCTGCCTCCGGATCAAGGATGCAGTATTGCCGGATTCCTTTTCCGTCCAGCTGTGAATTGCAATGGATGGAAGTACCGCGATACCGGTTCAGCTGCAGTTTTCTCGCTTCTGTTACCCGTAAGCAGATGGTTTCCGAGGATTCCGCCGGCCGGCTGTTCCGGATTTCCTGCACGGGAACAGCATCCACTTCGATCTGGATGTCGATCCGGTCCAGCAGGGGCCCGGAAATCCTGTCCAGATACCGCCTGATTTCCTGGGTAGTGCAGCGGCAGTTTTTTCTGCTGCTGCCGAAATAACCGCACGGGCACGGATTCATGGCAGCGACCAGCATGAAAGAGGACTGATAAACGGCCTGGCGCCGCACACGGCTGACTGTTACGAAGCCATCCTCCAACGGCTGGCGCAACGCCTCCAGGGATGCACGGCTGAATTCCGGCAGTTCATCCAGGAACAGCACCCCGTTATGGGCCAGGGAAACCTCGCCGGGAGTCGCGTCTGGGCCGCCGCCGATCAGGCTGGCCACCGATGCGCTGTGATGCGGCGCGCAAAACGGCCTTTCCACCATGAGCCCCGAATCGGCGGAAAGCCGGCCGCAAATGGAATGCAACCGGGTTGTTTCTAGTGATTCGGAAAAGCTGAGGGGCGGAAGAATGCCGGGAAGCGCACGGGCCAGCATTGTTTTGCCGCTTCCCGGAACGCCTACCATCATTAAATTGTGGCCGCCGGCTGCAGCTACTTCCAGGGCCCTTCTGGCTGCCTGCTGGCCCCTGATCTGTGACATATTGACGCTGCAGTGAAAACCCCTGATCAGGTGATCATAGGAAATGGTTTTCTGTGGTTGGATTGTTTTCTTGCCTTCCAGATGAAGGATGACCTCTTCCAGCCTTTGCGCGGGGAAAACTTCCATCTCCTCAATGCACGCAACTTCTTTGGCATTCCCGGCGGGAATAATCACTTTTCTGATCCCGTATTCTTTCGCGCTGATGACCATTGGCAGAACGCCGCTGATGGGTTGAATCAAACCATCCAGGCTCAGTTCGCCGAACATGGCAATTTCGTCCATCCGTATACCGGGATCGGGAACCATTTCACCCGAAGCCAGCAGAATGCCGATGGCAATCGGCAGGTCAAAGGAAGGGCCTTCCTTCTTTGTATCAGCGGGAGCAAGGTTGATGGTAATCCGCCTGGGCTGCATCTGCCTTCCGCTGTTGATAATCGCCGCATTAACCCGGTCCTTGCTTTCGCGCACCGAGGTATCCGGAAGGCCGATGATTTCCATCCCCGGAATCCCGTTTATGCCGAACACTTCAACAGTGACAGGGAATCCGTTCACCCCGTTGATTCCGAAGCTCAGAGTTTTGGCCATGATTTCGTTCATATGGTTCCTCCGCTGACTGTTTCGGGACTGTGGGTCCGGTTCTAATACCAGATTTTCAGAAGATCCTTCCCAATATTCATCCAGTCAACAGGGCTTGCAATCCCGCTGGCATACGGAAGGAAGATAATGAATGCCGCGGCTGCCGCCAGGATGATTCCTGCCGCGATCCACTGCTGCCATCTTTGCATGACTGCCGGCAGATCATAAACAAACAGTACAATGCTGAGAATGATAAAGGGCACGCTGGCAAAATAATGGTAAATATAGGTTCCCCGAGGCACCAGCACCCATGGCAGATACTGGGCCAGCAACCCAATGAAGAGGAACAGATAGGAAGTATCAAACGGCGGAAACGCACGCTTTTCAAAATTGTCCTGCCCGGTGGAGCCGCGGAAAAGGGAACAAATCCAGCGCCCGACGCACCAGGGCAGCGTGAACAGCGCCCCATACCAGATCACAGGGTTTCCAAAGCAGAAGATACTGTACTGCACGTCTGAACCGGCCGGCACGTATTGTCGTGAAGCATAGTACATCGGTTTTCCGATAATCGGCCACTCCCACCAGGGCGAATAGAAAGGATGATCCATGCCCAGCCCCGGTTTGCTGTGATAGTTCAGCATGCTGATCTGGGCGTTCCAGACCGCCTGCAGGTAATCACCGAAGCCATTGATCCGCTTGTTGTATGCCATATACGGGATATAGCTCAGGAGATAGACCGCAGCAGGAACGATGATGAAAAACAGGATGCACCACAGGCACAGCACCGCCATCCGCTGCAGAACAGGATTCCCCGTCTCTGCTGTGCCGATATACCTTTCCGCTGTTTCCCGGTCCTCCGGAGCAAGCGTCCCGTCTGAAGCAGCCTCCTGCATGGCTTTCCGAAGCCTGAGATGCCGGAAACAATGGAAAAAGAACAGAACAGCCAGGCCCATTCCGGCATAAATGCCAATCCATTTGCTCGCGATGGCCAGCCCCATGAACAGGCCGCACATGGCCAGGTTAGCCAGCAGCTTTTTCAGGGGGGTTTTGACCAGGTCCATCTGGATAAAACGAAGCATGAAGAAATAGGAAAAAAGAATAAACAACACCGGGAAGCTGTCGATCGTTGCAATCTGCGTCTGGGTCAGATGCTGGCAGTCCAGCGCAAACAGGGCGGCAGCCAGCGCTCCGCACCAGGTATTTTTCGTCAGCTGCTTTGCGACCAGATAGATGGCGGGCAGCATCAGAATGCCGGCCATCGCGCCGGCGAAGCGCCAGCCGAAAGGCGTCATTCCGAAGATGGCCACCGCCCAGCTCATCAGGACTTTGCCAAGCGGCGGATGGCTTGTTTCATAGGGAACGGTCCCTTTCAGGAATTCATATGCTGTTCTGGCGTGATAGATTTCGTCGAAGTATGTGCTGTTCCACCAGCTTGGTTCGGCCCGGTCCGTCGCGCTTTTGCCGAAAAACCCGGGCAGGTTTTCAAGCGTGTCCTGTTCGTCCAGCAGGGCAGCAGGATCCGAATACAGGGAGGAGTCGGTTTCTCCGCCGCTGTGGGAAACAATCACCGCCGGTATTGTTTCCCCGTCTCCGTCCCTGAAAATGATTTCGTTCAGTTTCAGGTTGATCTGATTGGCCGTCAGGCGAATATAACGGCCGGAGAAATGAACGATGTTGCCTTCCCCGGAACTGTAAAAAGTACGGGTTCCGTCGCTGCTTTCGATGGAATTGGTCACATATTTCCATTTCCAGCATTGCCCCTCACTCATTTCCGCCCATATTTCATCAGACCAGGTTTCTCCGTCATCGCTTTCTTCAAAGGCAAAATCATTCCGGCTGACCTGGCCGAAATACAGAATGGTGGTATTGCCGCCGCGATCTCCGAGGTCAAACACAATGCTTTCATCATATTCGCTGGATGTCCAGACCGTCTGCGGCGCTTTGGTGCTTCCGAGCGTCAGCAGGCTGAATACGGCAAAGGCAGACGTGATTCCCAGCATCAGCACCGTATCCTTCCAGGTCCATCTGAGCCGTGAATCCGGGCGGAAGCGGAACGGCGACAGGCGTTGATCATTCTTTGATCCTGATGTAGACGTTACGGGAATCTCCGCCGGCAATTCCTGTCTGATCAGCTTCCCGGCCAAAACAACCGCCATGCAGGCGCCAACCGTATTCACCGCCGCCAGAAGATCGGCAAGCCATACGGTGTCCTGATTCAGATGCCCTAACGAGGCGCCGAGCCGGATGCTGTTGTCCAGCACAATCCCCTCATTCACGAAAACAGTCACGCTGAATAAACCAAGAAGGTAAAGAATCCTCCTGTCCCCCGTCTTTCCCCAGGCCAGCAGCAGCAAAAACAGCGCAGGGAAAATATACCGTTCATGCATTTTGATTCCGAATACATACAGCAGAATGAACAGCAAAGCGCCGAAATACGGAACCAATGCAAGGTTATCGCTGTGCAGGTACAGCAGCAGAACAATGATAAAGGCAAAAGCCATTGCACCGATTCCGGCCAGGCTCCAGCTTGCGCCGAAAACAGCGCAGCCCAGTTCATAAAGGACATAGATGCCGATCAGGCATTCTTCCGGAATGAGATATTTATTCTTTCTGTCATGGAAACGCCACCAGATGCCAAACAGAACCCCAAGCACAGCCAGGCAGACCGTCGGCAGAATGCCTGCAGCCATTTGAGTTTTGACCCAGTTTCCCCCCATCAGGTATTCGAAGTTTGCGGTATTGATGGTTGCATAGGGATAGGAACCGAGTGTGTCTGAGTAAAGGGTAATCAGCCAGTCTGCCGGCTGTTTGACCGTGAACGGAATGATGCATACAGCCATGACGGCCAGGGAAATGCCGCAGGCCAGCAGCATCCTTTTCCGGTTTTCCGGTTCCTTCACAAAAAGCCTCAGGAAGCAGCAAAGCCCCAGCGGCCCAAGCATCAGCGCCTGCGGTTTGACGAGCACTGCGACCACATAAACCGGCAAAGCAGCGAGCCATTGCTTACGGGTCACAAAGATCGCCGTAGCCATCAGCAGCAGGCACAGCACGCTGTCCATCTGCCCCCAGGCTGCGCTGTTCAGAATGGTTGCCGGATTCAGGCTGAAAAAAGCCGCAACAAGGGCCGCCCATTTCGGGTGGATGTTTTTCTGATCCTTTACCATCTCATACAGGATCCAGCATGCGGCCAAATCGCAGAGGTTGGGAACCGCCCTGTAAATGATCCTGACCCCCTCAGCCCGGGCGCCGAACCATTCGCACAGTTTCGCGTTCAGCCCCAGCACATAGAGATACAGCGGAGGATAATCGCAAAATGAGGTCGTCTGATAAAACTCCGCAGGACCTGCAGCCGACATCGTCCGCCCCCAGCTTGTAAAGCAGTTGACATCCACACTGTATCCTTCCACCCGCGCCGATACGATGATGCGGATGATTGCGGAAATCCCCAGGATGATGAAAAGCCACAGCCGTTCCGGGTGCTTTTTCTCCTCTTTTCTGAAAACAGCGCCGTCCCTCAGGTAGCGAATCATTAAAAACCCGGCAAGCAGATACAGCACCCCGATGATTCCCAGCCAGGGCCTGATGGTTTTCGTATTTTCCTCGTCATCAATAACATCAGCTTCCGGTTCAGAGATTTTAAACCAGAGTGAAGCCGTGTCGTCCCCCGGAACCTCCTGAACCTTCTCCACCTTCAGATTCCGAAAACACGCCCTGCCCTTGCTCATGCCGCTGTATCCGCCGAGCCGTGCAAACAAGGTTACGCTGTACTGGTCCGGCCCTGTTTCCCCGTACCATTCAACCGTTTCCCATTCCCCATGCGTATCAAAAAGTTCCCTGCTGAAAGCATATAACCCTTCCACGCTGAGATTGGCGCCATGGCCCTCATCGATCCCGTCCGCCAGGATCTCTCCGCTGAAGCAGTACAGGGATTCCGGTTCGACATCCACATACTGGGCAAACCTGGCGTCATTCTGCCCCAGGTTTTTTATTTCGGCATAGGCGCTGCCGTCTTCGCCTTTCTGCACCGAAAAAATCGTATAGCCCTCGTCAGCAATATAGGCATCTGTAAACCATCCGTCCGGATCGCCGTCGACGACCGGCCCTGAAAAATCGCTGTTGTACAGCAAATTGCTGTTTTCGCTGTCTTCCGAAAAGCAGGCTGAACCAAGGCAAAAAAAGCACAATATTGCCATCAGGGTCATGGTTATGGCCTTGATTGTGCTTCGTTTCATAAACCGTTTCCTCCTCAATGAAAAAACATAGTGCCGGATGGCTGAAATGCATTTGGCACATGAATCACAGCGTCTGTTCCGATTTCAACAATATCAAAACGCACAGCGGTATTCAGTTTCTTTTCTTCCATCAGGTATAACGTTGCAGCCCTGAAAATCCGCATCTGCTTTTTTCTGTCGACGGCCAATAGCCCCTGCCCCGGCCCGGCTTTTTTCCTTGTCTTGACTTCAACAAACACGATGGTCTCCCGGTCTTTCATGACCAGGTCGATTTCCCCGCATTTATTCCGATACCGGCGAAGCAGGCAAACCATGCCTTTTCCTTCCAGAAAGCGTTCGGCGGTTTCTTCCCCGGCCAGGCCGGTCTCATATGTCTGTTTCATATAAAATGTCCGATAAAGGAGCGCCGGTGTACCGGCGTCGGGCCCATCTTTTTCAGGGCCTCAATATGCTCCTTTGTTCCATAGCCTTTGTTTTTCGCGAATCCGTATCCGGGATACAGCCGGTCCAGTTCCTTCATTTCCCGGTCCCTTGTCACTTTCGCCACGATACTTGCAGCAGCGATGCTGTATGCTGTCGCATCTCCCTTGATAATGGAAATCTCCCGGCCGCGCAGCCCCAGCCGGCTGACAGCGTCAATCAGAAAGATGTCGGCCGGCACCTGCGCAGCGGCTTCCGCCATGGCTTCCTTAGTGGCTTCCAGAATATTGATCCTGTCAATATCGGCAGGGCTTCTTCGTCCGATGCCTACGTAAAGGGCAGATTGCATAATCTCTTCAAACACTTTTTCCCGGCGGCTCTCGCTCAGCTTTTTGCTGTCATCAATCCATGGGATCAGCGGGCTCTCCGGCATGACGACACAGGCCGTAACCACATCGCCGGCCAGCGGGCCGCGCCCGACCTCATCCATTCCGGCCACGATGGCGCCCGGCGCCCTGTATGGTTTTTCAAATGAAAACAGCTCGGCCGCCCTGGCCATTCTGTCAATCATCCGCGCCCGTCTCCTTTCCTGCTGCCGCACCGGACCGGCTGCCTTCCGGGGATTCCAGGGTCACGCGCCCGATCTTTCCTTCGCGGAATTCATCCAGCACGACCCTGCAGCAGCGGTCATAATCATATTCGTTTCCCTTCAGAAGCCATCCTCTTCCGCGGCACACCGCGTCCAGCAGCTCAACACCGCCTGCATCCAGGCTTTCCAAATGGTAACGTTCCTGCAGTAGCCGGGGGGATTTTTCCTTCAGTTCCTCCAGCAGGGAAATGGTCAGGTCCGCCAGGTCCACCACCTCGTCGCTGATTGTACCGATATAGCACAGCTGCTTGGCCGCCTTCTGATCGTCGAGCCTGGGCCAGAGCAGCCCCGGCGTATCCATGAGCTCCAGATAAGGGGTAATCCGGATCATCTGATTGGAACGGGTCACGCCCGGCCTGTCGCCTGTAACAGCGATTTTATTCCCTTTCAGGCGGTTGATTACCGTGCTTTTTCCGACATTCGGCACGCCGACCACCATCGCCCGGATGGTTCGTTTGATTCCTTTCTGCTGCGCCTTCTCCTGCAGGTCTTTTGTCAGGTCGTCAATGGTATTCAAAACGTCCTTTCTGTTCATCTGCAGGCCGTTGACCATCATCGTTCTGATTCCGCTTTCCCGGAAAGACTGAAGCCACAGGCGATTCATCAGCTCGTCCGCCAGGTCGCTCTTGTTCATGAGCAGCAGGTGTTTCCGATGGCCTGCCAGCCGGATCAGGTCGGGATTCCGGCTGGAAAAAGGAAGGCGCGCATCGCAAAGCTCAATGACGAGGTCAATATTCTTCAGTTGTTCTGTAATCTGCCTTTTGGCTTTCGCCATATGTCCGGGATACCAGTTGATTCTTTGTGTTTCCATTCAGCTACTCTTTTCATTCCGCTTCCGCGGCTTTTTTCAGGTCGTCCAGGCAGATTCCCTCCATGCCGGAAAGCACACGGAATAACGCCGCCAGCATCGTACGGACACCGCCTGGCGTATCGCTTTCAGCGTTCAGGGGCATCACCGGGTCATGAACGCTGAGCCGGAGCAGGAACCATCCGGAATCGGGCTGTCCGTTCAAATCAAAACTGATTCTGATCCCTTCCCGGTTATCCGGAGCGATATGCCAGCTGTCCTCCTTTTCCGCAAAGGCGGTTACCTGTTGAATCGCTTCATTTCCCCTGGTCCTGAAGTCCGGATCTGTAATGGACAGCCGGATTTCGGCCGCTTCAACCGGTTCACGCAGATCGGCGATCAATGAGCCGAGCCGGAGCCCGCGTTTCTTCATTTCCATCGCTTTCACGATCAGCACGGTCACCAGATACATGCCGTCGTCCAGGAAATGGTTTTCCTTCAGCGCCGCATGCCCGCTGGTTTCAATGGCCAGCGGACAGGAGATGTTTTCTTGGTTCAGCCGGATGGCTTCGTCAATCACGTTCCGATATCCGCGCTTGAACCGGTAGTGTGTTCCGCCGTGGGCTTCAATGAACTGCTTCAGGCCGGAGGACGTAACCGAATCGGTCACAATCGTCTGTCCGGGCTGCGCTTCCAGCAGAATGGCACTGATCAGCGCAATCAGGCGGTTCCGGTTGATCTCTTTTCCGTCCGCATCCACCACGGCAGCCCTGTCGCAGTCCGCGTCAAAAATCACCCCAAGGTCCGCCCCGGATGCCAGCACCGCTTTCCGGAGGGATGCCATGGCGTCTTTGTTTTCGGGGTTCGGAATATGATTGGGAAACATTCCGTCCGGTTCCAGGAACTGGCTTCCGTCGATTTCGGCGCCAAGGTTTTTCAGCATGGATGCATAAAACCCGCCGGCGCCGTTCCCGGCATCCACGGCAACATGCAGCCCAGCCAGGGGTTCCGGTTCATCCGTCTTCAGGCCAGAACGGATCCTGTCTGCCAGCTGTTTTGTGTATACCGGCAGAAATGCTTTCTCTGTGATGCTGCCGCGGGATCCTGCGGAAGTGAGTTCATCCCCTTGTTCCGCAGCCGTTTTGAGCAGCTGTTCCACCTCTTTGCCTTCCAGCCCGCCTTCCCGGGTGAAAAACTTCAGCCCGTTCTTGTTCCATGGATGATGGCTTGCCGTAATCATGATCGCCCCGTCCTGCTCGAAACCGGGCGTGATCGTGCTCATGTACATCGCCGGCGTGGTGCACATCCCGAATTTCACCGCGTTCGCGCCTGCGGAAGCGATGCCTTCCGCGGCGGCATTCAGCAGTTTTTCTCCGGTAATTCTGCTGTCCCGCCCAAGAGAGATGCTGATCGCATCAATTGTTTTGCCCTTTCTTTCCGCCAGCATAGCGGAAAATGCTGCGCCGAGCTTTGCTGCAATCTTCTCTGTCAGCTCAATTCCTTCCCCTGCGGCGGTACCCCGAACATCTGATCCGCTTTTCAGTGAAAGCCAGTTCATACAATGGATTCCTCCTTTTGCTGCTGTGCATTTTCATCCGCAAATCCCCTGAACATTCTGTACAGAGGCGCCAGCGTATTAAAGTCTTTTCCGACCTCTTTCACCAGTTCTTCGCTGAAGGCCAGTTCATATTTCGGCTCAGCTTTCCCGATATACATTTCCTTCGCAAGATACCATCGTTTCAGCCGCTCCGGAATCTGCGGGGGCACGCTCATCCGTTTATGGACGGATCCGCCGAGATACAGGCGGCGCCTGTTTGCGGCAAACGGATCAATGACGGAAGCGATTTCCGCCGGCCATGCGGCCATCCTTTTCCTGAACAGATCCATGGCCTCCCGGTTTTCGCCCCAGAAACCCATCCCCCAGTCCAGCCGTCCGGGGCCGAATTCAAAGAAATAGAACAGCGACCGGTCCCTCGGTTCCGCAGCGCGCCGGAACAGGAGCCACAGATGGTCCCGGTATGGGCTTTTGTCCCGCGAAAAACGCGTGTCCCGGTGGATGTGGGAAAGGCATTTATAAGGCCGGATTTCCATCAACGGATCAATGTCTTTCATTTGGGAACCGAGATCCTCAATAAAGTCATAAAATGGTTTCTGAACGTCCTTCAGATACCGTTCATGCTCCTGATGAAAGTATTCCGTGCTGTTATGAAACTTCAGATCCAGAAAAAACCGAATCGTATCGTCTGTGAAACCTGTAAACATGGGTACCTCTTAAATATGGATTTCCAGCGGTTTTGTGCCGGCCAGGCGGCAGCTCAGTTCATTGGGCTGATGCAGGCCCACATAGCAGGTGGCGTGCTCAGCAGTCACCCGGTTTCCGTTTTCGTCCACGACCGTCATGCTCAGGGGATCGATCATGACGGAAACTTCCTTCGTTTCCCCGGGTTTCAGCGACACCCGCCGGAAACCGCAGAGCCTCGGATTCGGCGTCGCTTCCGGATGGTCGCAGGCGATGTAGACCTGGATCACGGCGTCCCCGCCCGTTTTTCCGTCATTGGATACGGAAACAGCAAACCCTTCCTTGTTCTTTTCTGCTTTCTGAATGCTGAAACGGGTGTAGCTCAGCCCAAAGCCAAAGGGATACAGGGGCGTTCCGGTAAAATACCGGTACGTCCTGTTTTTCATGCTGTAGTCTTCGAAAGCCGGCAGATCGTTCACATCCCGGTAGAACGTCAGCGGCAGGCGTCCGCTGAAATTCTTTTCGCCGAACAGCAGATGGGCCAGGGCCGTACCGCCGGCCTGCCCGGCATACCACGCAAATACTTTCGCATTGCCCTCGGGCACATTCAGGGAAGAACCGGCGGCAATCACCGTCACCAGTTTTTTGGCGCTCTTTTCAAGCACCTTCAGCAGCTTCCTCTGGCTTTCCGGAATCTGCAGGTCCTTTTTGTCTCCGCTGCAGAATTCATTCCCTGTGTCGCCTTCCTCGCCTTCCAGCCCGGCATCCAGGCCGACGCAGGCAATCACAACATCCGCGCATTCAGCATACATGGCCGCTTCAGCCAGCCGGTCATCCGCCTGGGCCAGGTTGGATGTCCTGTCCTTGTACAGATGGCTCCCCAGGCTGTAAAGCACGCGGATCCCCCTGCCTGCGCAGTAGTCACGAATACCTTTCAGGAACGTCACATAGCGGCTGCTGGTTCCGTTATAGTTGCCTTCCAGCGCCATCACGCTGTCCGCGTTCGGCCCGATCACGGCAACGGTTTTGATGCTGTCGGCATCCAGCGGCAGCGTCCCGTCGTTTTCCAGCAGCACCATGCTCTTTTCCGCCGCCTCCAGCGCCAGCGCATCATGCTCGTCCGTATCCGTTTCCGTCACCGGGATCCTGTTATATTCACAGTCTTCGTCAAACAGGCCCAGCATAAAGCGGGTGGTAAACAGCCTTTCGCAGGCAGTGGTAATCTGTTCCTCGGTCACCAGCCCTTCCTGCAGGGCCTCCAGCAGGTGCAGATAGGTGACGCCGCAGTTCAGGTCGCATCCGTTTTTGATCGCCAGCGCCGCGCTTTCAGGGGCGGTCGCCGTCACTTTATGGTTGGTATGGAAGTCCTTGACCGCCCAGCAGTCGCTGACCACGTGGCCTTTGAACCCCCAGCGTTCGCGCAGGGTCTTCTTCAGCAGGGTTTCGGATCCGCAGGCTGGCTCGCCGTTCACACGGTTGTAAGCTCCCATCACCGATTCAACTTCGCCTTCCTTCACGGTTGCTTCAAAGGCGGGAAGATATGTTTCCTCCAGATCCTTCGGGCTGGCGACAGCGTTGAACTCGTGGCGCAGCGCTTCCGGCCCGGAATGGACGGCAAAATGCTTGCTGCAGGCAGCCACCTTCAGGTATTTGCCGCTGCCCTGCAGCCCCTTGATAAACCGAATGCCAAGGCGGCTGGTCAGATAAGGGTCTTCTCCGTAGGTTTCATGGCCCCTTCCCCAGCGGGGATCACGGAAAATATTGATGTTGGGGCTCCAGACTGTCAGCCCCTTGTAGATATCGCGGTCTCCGTGCCTGCTCTGCCCGTTGAACTTTGCGCGGGCCTCCACGGCAATTGCTTCCGCGATTTTTTGCTGAAAATCCTCGTCGAAAATGGCGGCCAGGCCGATCGCCTGGGGAAATACCGTCGCGGTTCCCGCACGGGCAACGCCATGCAGCACCTCGTTCCACCAGTTGTAGGCAGGAATATTCAGTCGCGGAATGGCCGGCGCATCATATTTCAGCTGTGCGGCTTTTTCCTCCAGCGTCATTTGGGAAACCAGTTCTTTTGCCTTGCGAATCGCTTCGTCTCTGTTGCTCATGGCTTGTCCCTCCGATACGGAATGAAATTTCTCGCATATAATAGGTAATTATTAAAAAATTAGACAGCAAGGCAAAAAAACCCTTTTTCTGGCTTTCTCATTCCTTGCGAAATAAAAAAGCCGCCGAAAACCGGCAGCTTTCCGAACCAATTACACGCGCTTGATCTCCTTGATCTTGGCCGCCTTTCCCTGGCGTTCCCGCAGGTAGTACAGCTTGGCGCGGCGGACTTTACCGTGGCGAATCACTTCCACATGGTCCACACGGGGAGAATTCAGCGGGAAAGTCCTTTCAACGCCGATCCCGTAGGACACGCGGCGCACGGTGAACGTTTCGCGCACTCCGCCGTTCCGCTTGGCGATGACAGTCCCTTCAAACGCCTGCAGGCGTTCGCGGTTCCCTTCAACCACCTTCACCCAAACCCGGGCCGTGTCGCCGACGCTGATGACGGGCAGGTCATTCCGGATCTGTTTGGCTTCGATGGAACGAATAATTTCATTCATGATGGTTTCCTCCTTCCCTCTCAGACGTTCGTGCCACGGTAACTGAACCGAACGGTTCAGCCTTCTTCACCCGCACAGAGGACCGTCCGCATAACAAGAGACATGATACCATTTCTCAAAGAACAAATCAAGCATTTTTTCTCAGATATCGATAAATTTCCGAAATTCCGGCATGATGCCGATCCCGTTCGGATAATGCGCCGCAAACTGGGGGATGGCATGGGAGGGGAAGCTGTTCCCTTCAATGAACGTCGGGCCCTTTTCCGTAATGGCCACATCCCAGGCGATAAACCGCATTTCGGGTACTTTTTTGGCGGCCTCCAGGCACATGGCTTTCGCTTCCTCCCAGAAAGGGATCTGGAAGCCGATGATGCTGGTGTTCGTCATCGGATGCTTGATAAAGGTATTCCCCTGTTTGTCCGCGCCAACCGTCTGCAGCTTCCCGGAATCCAGGTCGATTCTGGCGGCCATTCCGCCGCAGTCCACGTTGTCCATCACTTTTCCGTTTCCGATGCGCAAAAACGCGTATACGATTCCCTCCTGCTTGTCTCCCATCAGGGTGGCAATCCGGCAGGTATTGACGGACGTCGGACAAAGGGAGGCCATCTTTGGATGCTGCTTCACGATTTCTTCCAGAATGCCGATACCATCCTGCAAAAGTCGCTTCAGGAAGGCTTCCGGCCCGTCCTTCCAGTCATCGGGCCCGTATTTCTGAATGCCCTGTCCGCTGGACCCCTCCAGCGGCTTTCCGATCAAAGCCTCCTGGTTCCGATACAGCGCGAACAGCTCCTCCGGATTGGTTTCAGCATTGATCCGAAGCCATTTTCTCGGGATGTATTCCTTAAAAAAGGCGTTGAACTCCGCTTTGTCATCAAAATAATGCCAGTATTCCTTCGGGTTCATCCGCCGGACAATCTCATTGGAAATCCCGCGCGTGATCACGGTGCTCCGCTGCTCGTCGTTCAGTTTGTACATCTGGGCGATTTTGTAGTCCACATAGCCGGCATTGTACCGAACGGCGCAGCGCAGCATATCCCCCATCAGCCAGGGCCGGCTTTTCCCGCTTCTTTTTTTGAGGATGCCGGTTGTTTTCCACATGGACTTCCAGTCCATTTTTTTCATCCGTTTTAATACATACTGCATATTCGGCATGAATGCGGACCTCCCTCAGACGTTGAAACGGAAGAGTGTAATATCCCCGTCCTTCATGATGTATTCTTTGCCCTCGCTGCGGACCAGGCCCTTTTCCTTGCAGGTTGCCATGCTCCCGTTTTCAACCAGGGTTTCATAGGGAACGACTTCGGCCCGAATAAACCCTTTTTCAAAATCCGTATGGATCTTTCCGGCAGCCTGGGGCGCTTTGGTTCCGTTTTTGATGGTCCATGCCCGGCATTCGTCCTCCCCGACCGTCAGGAAGGAAATCAGGCCGAGCAGCCGGTAGCAAGCGGTAATCAGCCGGTCCAGCCCGCTCTCCCCGATTCCCAGTTCCTCCAGGAACAGCTCCCTGTCCTCCGGGCTCATCTGGGCAATTTCCTCTTCGATCGCGGCGGAAATCACAATGATCTCCGCGTTCTCCTCCGCAGCAATTTTCTCTACATCTTTCACAAATGGAATGTCATCGGCATTTTTCCCCAGATCCTCTTCCGCGATATTGGCGGCATAAATGACCGGTTTGGTGGTCAGCAGGAACCACCCATCGGCAATTTCCTTTTCTTCCTCATTGAAATCGAATGTGCGGGCGGGTTTTCCCGATTCAAGATGGGCGTAGACCTTTTCCGCCAGTTCCGCTTCCAGGCCGCACTTTTTGTCCCCGCCCCGGAAATTCTTCAGCGCTTTGTCCTTCCGGCGGGAAACGGTTTCCATATCCGCAAAAATCAGTTCCAGGTTGATGGTCTCGATGTCCCTGGCCGGATCCACCGACCCGTCCACATGAATGATATTGTCGTCTTCAAAGCAGCGGACGACGTGAACGATTGCATCCACCTCCCGGATATGGCTCAGGAACTTGTTGCCGAGCCCTTCCCCGCGGCTCGCCCCTTTCACCAGCCCGGCAATATCAACGAATTCAATCGTTGTCGGCGTCACCTTTTTCGGATGGTACATGTCCGCGAGCACATTCAGCCGCGGGTCCGGAACCATCACAACGCCTGTGTTGGGTTCAATGGTGCAAAAAGGATAATTCTCCGCCTGCGCCCCGGCTTTGGTGATGGCGTTGAACAGGGTGCTTTTTCCAACATTGGGTAGTCCGACAACTCCAAGTTTCATCTGTGAAACCCTCCATAATCATCAAAAGAAATCCAATTGTGAATTATATAGGCAGGAGAATCCCGCGTCAAGCTTTCAAAGTAATGCAAAGTATGATAAAATAGGATGTTGTCTGTTGTTCCGGCTGGCCGGGGCAGCAGATGCTGAAGGAAGAGGAGGCGGTACGCATGAACAGGGTGGCCCGGCGGCTGGCGGCTTTGTTTATGGCCCTGCTTTTTCTTTTTTCCGCCGCCCTGGCCGAAGCGCCTGCACAGGAAAAAATCCCGGAACCGACCCTGCAGCCGGATGCCGTCGCCTATGACCCGGACCACCCGGAGGACCTTCTTCCCGAGCAGCTCTATGCCCTGTCCGCCATCCTGATTACAGAGGATAAAGGCGAAGTGATTTTTGAGAAGGATCCCGATGAAATCCGTTATCCCGCCTCCACAACGAAGATTCTGACTGTTCTGCTCGGCATCCTGATGGTGGATGATCTTGAGCAGACAGTAACCGTTTCGGAAACGGCCCTGATGATTCCTGAGGATTCTTCCACCATGAAGCTGAAAGCCGGGGAGGAAATCCGCTTCATTGACGTGCTGTACGGCACCATGATGCTGTCCGGCAACGACGGCGCCAATGTCATTGCCGAAACGGTTTCCGGGGATATCTCCCGCTTTGTGAACCTGATGAACGAAACCGCCGCCGCTTACGGATGTACCAGCACCCACTTTGTCAATGCCCACGGCTATCATGATGACAACCATTATACAACAGCCCGGGATATGGCATTGATTACGCGCAGGGCCATGCAGAATGAGACCTTTCAGGAAATCGCCAAAGCCAAAACGTGGTCCATTCCACGGACCAACAAGCAGCGTGCCCGAACCATCACCACCAAATCGGAGTATATGCTGACCGGAACCGAGGAAAAGCCGAATAAGTATTATTACGAATACGCCACCGGTGTGAAAACCGGTTCCCATTCCCATTCCGGCTACTGCTTTGTCGGGTCGGCTGAAAAAGATGAGGTTCGCCTGGTTTCCGTGGTTTTCTTTACCGGAAACCGGGCCCGCTGGGCGGACACCATCAAACTGATGAATTACGGCTTCAGCCAGTACACCAGCGTGACCCCGGTCCAACTGTACCAGATGAACCCCATTACGATAGAGACCAGCAATTATTCCACTTCAGACAGCAATCGCGGAAAACTGCTTCTGACATGCCAGCCCTCCGGCGCGGAATCCGCCAGCGTCCGGATTGTTGCCACCAAGGAGGAAATTAAGCGCATGTCTGAAAATCTGCAGGATTTCCTTCTGATTCAGTATACCCGGGATTTTTCCGCTCCGATTACCGTCGGAGAGCAGATGGGAACCCTGATGTATTTCCCGGAGAAGGGGGATCCTGTCACGTATATTCTGACCGCCTCCAGAAGCATCGCCCAGCGGGATAACGTCCCGAAAACGCTGGAACAGATTGTCAATGAAACCTACAGCGATCCGAACCCCTTCCCGCCGTTCGGGTTTGAAATGGCCATGATTCTGTTCTCTCCCCTGCTGGTCCTTCTCGGCGCTTTTCTGCTGATTCTGAAGGTTCGGCGAAACCGCCGCAAAAAAGGAATGCATACGCCCCGGCCGGTCAACCGCTATGTCAAATAGCGTCAGGCAGCGCCGGGCTGCTGCGCCGGAAAGCTGAGGATGAACGTTGTGCCGGCTCCTTCCTTGGAACGGACTTTGATCTTTCCCTCATGGGCGACCACGATGATCCGGGCGATGCTCAGCCCCAGGCCGTGGCCGCTTGTTTCTGTTTTGCGGGCGGATTCGCTCCGGTAAAATCTTTCAAAAATCTTTGAGATGTCTTCCGCTTTGATCCCGCTCCCCTGGTCGGAAACGAGCAGTTCTGCCCGGCCGTCCCCGCCTTTGCGGCAGCCCAGGGTCACCGTCGTGCCGGCGCCGGAGTATTTCACCGCGTTATCGCTCAGGATCCGAAGCACCTGCTTGATCATGTTCCGGTCGGCATTCAGCGTGAAGGAGTCGGCAATCTGCAGGTCAAATTGGTGTTCTTCGTGGATGATGGCCTCCTCCTTCTGGACCTCCTGCAGCAGTTCCGGAACATCGAACACGGATTTTTCCATCATCAGGGTCTTTTTGTCGTGCCGTGCAAGGAACAGCAGGCTTTCCACGAGTTCCTTCATGCTCTCCGTCTCCTGGGAAATCGCGGCAATGCCTTCATCCAGAACCTCGGGATCATCCTTTCCCCATCTTTTCAGCATATCCGTGTATCCGCGGATGACGGCGATCGGGGTTCTCAATTCATGGCTGGCATCCGAAACGAATTGTTTCTGGCTGTTGTAGCTCCGCTCAATTCTGTCCAGCATCGTGTTGATCACGCTGGCCAGGTCTTTCAGTTCGTTTTTCGTGCCGGCGATGTTGATGCGGTTGGATAGGTTGTTCTCGGAAAGGGTCGCCGCCATCCCGGCGATATCCCGGATGGGGGCGAGCACCCGTTTATTCAGCCGGTTCTCGTGGCGGAAGAAGTAGATCATCCGGAAAAGATCCGTCCCCAGCAGCCCCAGGAGCACAAACCCCGCCAGAACCAGGATGTCCCCGATCTGAACGGTGACCAGCATCTCCCCGTGATTCCGGGAGGAGTAGAAAAACTGCAGTTTCCCGTCGTTCAGGGAACCGGAAAAAATGCGGGAAACCTGCTGCCCGAATCGGGGAAAAAACCGCTGTTCGGGAATCGTCTCCGTCAGTTCTCCCGTCACAATCCCGTCCACAGCGGGATTCTCCGCGGTGATCGCCGCCGTTTCCATTTTGTTCAGCCTTCTTGAAACCGGAATGGACAGGCCGCCCGCAAAAAGAACCAGCACCAGGATCGCGGAAGGAATAAAGCTTCTGACCAGCTGCAGGCAATAATGCGCCGCAATCCGGAAGGTCAGGGAGAGCCTGATTTTGCTCATGCCGCCGTGCATCCGGCCGCTGAGCCGGTTGGCGAGCTTCAGTTCCTTCTCCTCCGCTGGTTTCTGAGCAGTCTTTTCCTCTGCCGGATTTCGGACGGCCTTTTCCTCTGCCTGATTCCGGGCCGCCTTTTCCTTCTGGACCGCTTGTTTTTCTTTACGGTTCTTCTTCGACATTGAATAAATACCCCACAGAGCGAATGGTATGAATGGATTTCAGGTGAAATGCGTCGTCAATCTTATGGCGCAGATACCGGATATACACGTCCACAATATTGGAGTCGCCGACATAATCGTATCCCCATACTTCGTTCATCAGCTGGTCCCTGGAAATGGCTTTGTTCCTGTGCTCCATCAGGTAGCGCAGCGTTTCGAACTCCTTCCGCGTCAGCGTCACCGGCTGGCCGCATACCGTCACCTGCCATGAGTCCGGATTCAGGATGATCGGGCCTTCCTGAATATTCCTGTTCGCCGGAGCTTGTTCCTTCGCCTCGCCCGCCCTGTGCTTTTTCAGCGCCACGCGGATTCGGGCCAGCAGCTCCTCAATGGCAAACGGCTTGGTCATGTAGTCGTCCGCTCCCATGTCCAGCCCCATCACTTTGTCGGACACATCGTCCTTGGCGGTCAGCATAATGATCGGCAGGTCGCTGGTATGGCGGAGCCGCCGGCATACCTCGATGCCGCTGAGTTCCGGCAGCATCAGGTCCAGGATCAGCAGGTCCGGATTCTCGTTCAGAGCGGTATCCAGCCCAGTTCTTCCGTCGTTCGCCACGCTGACCGTATAGCCTTCGTGCTTTAGCTCCAGCTCCAGGAACCGGGCGATTTTCTTTTCATCTTCAATGATGAGAATATGGGGCACAGTTTTCTCCTCCTTACGTTCTTGCCTGACCCAAGTATAGCACAGAAACGGGGGAAATCCCAGGTTTTCCCCCGTTCAGCCGGTTCCGTCCCGTTCGTGTTTTATTCGATCGTTGCGGAATGGTATCCGTCCTGTTCCTCTTCAATCGTCATTTTTCCCTCGCTGCTCTCCACCTGGACGGGAATCTGCAGGGTGGGAACCTGGGCCGCCGAAGCGCTGTAAGCGCTGCGATAGGTGGTCGCGGCGGGGTTGTGCTCAAAGAAGGAATCCATCTGGGTTTCCAGTTCTTTCACGACTTCGCTGTTCGGATCAGCAGCAGGCTGTGTACCGGCGGCATTCGCTTTTTCCGGGGCAGCTTCTTTCTGAACAGGGGCTGCCTGGGCAGTTTCTGTCCGAACAGTTTCTTTCTGGGCGGATGCCTTATTCGCTGCATTGTTCCCCGCGTTGAAATTCCTGACGACGTTTTCAACGGAAGCCTTCGCATTCTGGGCCGCGTTCCGGACCATTTTTTCCAGGTTGTCGGATGCGAATTCCGTATCCTCTTTGGAGATGGAGAACTGGTATCCGAGCACCAGGGAAAGCAGGGCGGCCAGGATGGTCAGATGCGGTGCAAAGATCAGGCAGGCCAGGCAGAACAGCACCGACAGGTTAATCACGGAGGAGGACCCCTTGTTCACATGGAGCCGAAACAGGTACATTTTCTGCAGCCAGTTCATCACGTTGCCCTTGTGCGCTGTTTCTTTTCCGAATACTTTTTCACTCATGTTTCCCGCCTCATTTCTTTTAGTCTGGTTTTCAGTGTCGTTTTTCAGCTTCCCGTGTTTTTCCAGGTCCACCAGGGCCCGGGCCACATCCCCGTTATGGTAATCCAGCAGGGATACTGCTTCCTGGTAGGAGATGCCGCTCTTTTGCCGGATCATCTCAATGTCTTCGATGGTGTACATTGGTTCGTACCTCCGTTCCTTTCCTGATTGCGGGGGTAATTGTATCATGTTCTTTCCCGCGTTGCCTGAAAACCGGAGGAAGATTCGATTAGAATTCGATTAAAAAAACATTGGATGATGGTTTACAGGGCTGTTCCCTTTGTGATACCATACTATATAGGGAAAAATTGATATTATTCACGGGGAGGACGACAGTATGCAGGTTGAAACGATCAAAAACGGAAAAGCCATTCTCGGAATTGAATTCGGATCCACGAGAATCAAGAGCGTTCTGATCGACGAAAATAACAATGTGCTCGCTTCCGGCAGCCACGAATGGGAAAATGACCTGATCGGCGGCATCTGGACCTATAGCCAGGACGCCATCATGAAGGGGCTGCAAAGCAGTTATGCGGACCTGAAAAAGAATGTGGAAAAGAAATACGGCCTGAAGCTGACCGGATTCGGCGCGGTCGGGATCAGCGCCATGATGCACGGATATCTCCCTTTTGATGAAAACATGCAGCTGCTGGTTCCTTTCCGTACCTGGCGGAATACGATCACCGGCGAAGCGGCGCAGAAGCTCACGAAGCTGTTCAAGTTCAATATGCCGCAGCGCTGGAGCCTGAGCCATTTGTACCAGGCCATTCTGAACGGGGAAAGCCATGTTTCGGACATCCGTTTCCTGACCACCCTGGCTGGCTGGATTCATTTCCTCCTGACCGGGGAAAAGGTCCTCGGTATCGGCGATGCCAGCGGAATGATGCCCATCGACAGTGACACTCTGGATTATAACGCTTCCATGGTCGCCGCCTTTGACAAGCTGGTGGCGGAGAAAAACTATCCCTGGAAGCTGAATGAAATCCTCCCCCGTGTGCTGTGTGCCGGCCAGGATGCCGGGAATCTGACGCCGGAAGGCGCGCTGCTGCTTGACCCGGCCGGGGACCTGAAAGCCGGCTGCCCTGTCTGCCCTCCGGAAGGTGATGCCGGCACCGGAATGGTTGCAACCAACAGTGTCCGTGCCAGGACGGGGAACGTCAGCGCCGGAACGTCCATCTTCAGCATGATTGTGCTGGAAAAGCCCCTCAGCAAGTATTATCCGGAGATTGATATTGTCACCACGCCCACCGGTAAGCAGGTCGGCATGGTCCACTGCAACAGCTGTTCCAGCGATATTAACGCGTGGATTTCCCTTTTCCGGGAATTCGGCGAAGTCATGGGCTGCAGTTTCTCCTCCGGCGAGGTTTTCAAAAAACTGTTCCAGATATCGCTGGAGGGCGATAAGGATTGCGGCGGCATTGTCAGCTTTAACTATTTCGCGGGCGAGCCCGTCACCGGGCTGGAAGAAGGGCGCCCCATGCTGCTTCGCCGCCCCGATGCAACGATGAATATCGCCAATTTCATGCGCGCCCAGATTTATGCCAGTATGGAGACTCTGAAATACGGCATGGAAATCATGAATGCGGAGCATGTGGCCATTGACCAGGTTTACGGCCATGGCGGCCTGTTCAAAACGCCCGGGGTGGCCCAGAGCTATCTTGCGGCAGCCATCCATGCCCCGGTGACCGTCATGGAAACCGCGGGTGAGGGCGGCGCCTGGGGAATTGCCGTTCTGGCCGGTTACCGGATTTTCCGGAAGGAAAACCAGACGCTGGAGGATTATCTGGACAACCAGGTGTTCAGCGGCATGGCGCAGAGCACGATCGTTCCGGATCCCACGGATGAAGCCGGGTTTGATGCGTATATGAAGCGGTTTGTTTCCTGCATCCCGGCCCAGAAAGCCGCTGTGGACGGCCTGAAAAACTGATGAAGAATGGATTTTTGCTCAAAGCAGTCGTTTTTGACCTTGATGATACCCTGCTCCGGGATGACAGGACCATTTCAGCGTTTACCCTGAACGTTCTTCGCGAACTTCACCGCCGGGGTGTTGCCGTCATTCCCGCCAGCGGGCGGGCCCAGATGAGCATGCATCCCTTTGTGGACCAGATCGGTTGCTCGGAGTATTATATTTCGGGGAACGGGGCTGAGATCTGGCGGACCGCTGATGACCGGAACCTATTCCGTACCGTTTTCCCCGTGGAAACCGCCCATCAGATTGTCCGCTTCGGCAATGAGTATGGCTGCTATATGCAGACGTATGATGAAACCAGGTTTTTCTATAACCGCAAAGGGCATTATGCGGACGCTTATGCGGCTTCGGCCATGCTGGAAGGGGAATGTGTGGGCGACCTGCTTTCCTTTATCCGGCAGCCGGTCACCAAGATCCTGATGATGGATGAGCCGCAGCGGATTGACCTGATGCTGAAGGATGCCTGCCGCCGCTTCAGCGGGCTTGCCTCCGCAACGAGTTCAAAGCCTGTTTATCTGGAGTTTAACCCTCCCGATGCTACGAAAGGGCTTGCGTTGTCCAGGGTGCTCAGCCTGCTGGGCATCTCCCCTGCCGAAACCGCTGCTTTCGGAGACAGCCTGAACGACCGGAGCATGCTGGAATTGTGCGGCTTGTCCGTCTGTGTCCGCAATGCCAGGCCCGAACTGTATTCCATCTGTGATGATGTCTGCCTTTCCAACCAGGAAGACGGCGTCGCCGAATATCTGCAAAGACATTTTCTTCAGGAGATGAGCCCTTGATCTCAGCGAAGGATTTTCAGGAAGCGCTGCATCTGGAATGCCTGGTGGATTCCCCGCGGGACAGCTGGAACATCCGTACGCCGGACCTGAACCGGCCCGGCATGCAGTTTTGCGGCTTTTACGAGTATTTTGCTTTTGAACGGCCCCAGGTCATCGGCAAAGTCGAGATGGCGTATCTGGAGCAGCTGTCTCCCGAGGTGCGCCGTAACACGCTGGAACAGTATTACACCTACCGTTTTCCCTGCGTGATCGTCTGCCGGGGCCAGGTTCCTCCGAAGGAACTGCTTGAAATCGCGGAAAAACACCAGGTCCATTTGTTCCGTACGTCCCTGGTGACCACAAAGTTTTGTTCCGCGGCGATCAATTATCTCAACCGCTGCCTGGCGCCCCATATGACCCGCCACGGGGTTCTGCTGGATGTTTACGGCGTCGGGGTGCTGCTGAGCGGCAAAAGCGGCGTCGGCAAAAGTGAGGCTGCTCTGGAGCTGGTCAAGCGTGGCCACCAGCTGGTCGCCGATGATATCGTGGATATCTGCCGGATCGCCGATGACCGCCTGATCGGAACCTGCCCCGAAAAAGTGCGTCATTATATGGAAATCCGTGGAATCGGGATTATTGATGTCAAAGCCCTGTATGGCGTTGGATCTGTCAGCCTGAGCAAGACGATTGACCTGATTATCGAACTGGAAACATGGAATAATCAGAAATTCTATGACCGGATCGGCTTTGAGGACCATACGATCGAACTGATGGGGGTTCAGGTTCCCTATCTGGTGATGCCCGTCAAGCCCGGCCGAAATCTGGCGATTATTGTGGAAGTGGCCGCCAGGAATCTCAGCCTGAAGCGAATGGGTCATAATGCCGCCCGGGAACTCAGCGCAGGAATCATGGAAAGCATTGAAGAATAATTAAGTGAACAGGAGGAAAGCATCATGGTCAGGATCGGTATTGATGTTGGAGGCACAGGCATCCAGACAGGCGTTGTCAGCAGTGATGGAAAAATTCTTGCGGAGGAATCGATTGTCACGTTGACGGATATTCCTTTTTCGGACCAGATTGTCAGAATGACGGACAGCGTCCGTTCCGTGCTGAAGTCCGCAGGCATGACGGAAGATGACGTGGAATTGGTTGGCGTCGGCATTCCGGGCATCGCGTCGCGGGAAACGGGCGAAGTCATCAAATGTACCAATATGGGATGGTCTCATGTTCCTTTCCGGACGGAATGGGAAAAGAATTTCCCGAAAACCGTATTGATCGAAAACGATGCGAACGTCGCCGCGCTGGCGGAAAGCGTTGCCGGCGTCAGTGCGGGTTCTTCCTCCAGTGTGTTTATTACCATCGGAACGGGAATCGGAAGCGGTATTGTCATTGACGGCAAAATCTGGTCCGGTTTCCATGGGATCGGCGGGGAACTTGGCCATACCATCATGGACCTGGACGGCGTCCCCTGCACCTGCGGCAACCACGGCTGCCTGGAACGCTATTGTTCCGCCACTGCGCTGATCCGGATGGCCCGGGAAGCGGTTGTGGATCAGCCGGACTGCCGTATTCTGAAGGAAGTCGGAGGCGATCCGAACAGAATTTCTGCCAGAACCGTGATCGACCTTGCCCGGGAGGCAGATCCCCTGGCGACCGCTCTTTATCAGCGCTGGATCTCGTATCTCGGCCAGGCCATTGCGAATGTGGCGAACTTCCTGGATCCTGAAATCATTGTTCTCGGCGGCGGCGTCAGTAAAGCCGGTGCTTTCCTTCTTGATGCTGTCACAGAAGAATTCCCGAAATACGTTTTGTTCAGGGATCAGCTTCTGCCGGAAATCAAGCTGGCGGTTCTTGGGGCTAAAGCGGGAATCATTGGGGCTGCCATGCTGAGCTGATGTGATTTCTTGCTGATATTTTTTCTTGTTTGAAAGGGAATCTGCCATGTCCGAGTATATTTTCAGTATCAGGCGGGATGGAAACGCGCAGCTGGACGGATATGAGGGAAACGACAGGCAGCTGTCCATTCCTTCCGCTTATAACGGCCATCCGGTCACCGTGATCGGAGACAATGCTTTTTCCTGGCAATCATTTATCCAGACAGTGATCATTCCCGATACGGTTGTTACGATCGGTGAAGCTGCCTTTTCCTGGTGCGAATCGTTGGTTCATATCACCATTCCTCCGTCAGTGAAAACCATCGGGGAATGGGCATTTATCGGTTGTTCCTCCCTGTCGGAGATTTCCCTGCCCCAGGGGGTCCGCAAGATCAACTATTCGGCATTTCAGTCCTGCACTTCCCTGACCAGCGTGGATATTCCCGATTCGGTGAAATCCATCGGGCCGGAAGCATTTTCAGAATGCCGGAACCTGGAGTCCGTCCTCCTGCCCAAAGCGCTGACATCCATCGGGGACTGTGCGTTTTCCGCCTGCGAAAAGCTTCGTTCCATATCGATTCCCGACCAACTGTCGAGTCTCGGAAGCAATGTTTTCTCGGGATGCATTTCTCTCTCCGAATTTGTCGTTTCTCCGAACCATGCTGTTTTTTCCGTCATCGACGGGGCTCTGATGAACAAATCCGAATCAACGCTCGTTTTCTTCCCTTTTAACAGCGGGATTCGGGAATATACGGTTCCGGATGGCATCCGGGTCATCGGGGAGGAATCCTTCGCCGGACGGAATACTGTGGAACGGATTATCCTTCCGGATTCAGTCCGCACCATCGAACAGAAAGCGTTTTACAGCTGCCGTTCGCTGAAATCCATTGACTTGCCGGACTCCATTACCCGGATTGCCTCCAGCGCCTTCCATAGCTGTTCTTCCCTGGAATCCATCCGTCTTCCGAAAGGGCTTTCCGTTCTGGAATACAGTCTGTTTTACGCCTGCCATTCCATGTCTTCGGTCCAGCTTCCGGAAGGGCTGAAAATTATTGCCCCCTGCTGTTTCAGCGGCTGCTCTGCTCTGGCCGAAATCAATTTGCCGGATGGTCTGCTGGAAATCGGTGAATCTGCGTTTGAGGGCTGCAGGTCGCTCGAATCGGTCGATCTTCCCGGCAGCCTGGAAACGCTTGGCCAGCATGCTTTTGGCTCCTGTGAAATGCTTGATTCTGTTTCGATCGGCGCAGGCCTGAAAACTATTCCGTCCCGGGCCTTCTCCAGATGCCAGAACCTGAATCATGTCACGCTTCGCGAAGGGCTGGAAGTCATTGAATCGGAAGCCTTTGATAATTGCGAGAATCTGCTCTCTCTCCAGATGCCCTCTTCCCTGGTGGATATTGCCCCCGACGCCTTTAACGAATGCAGGCATCTGATGCTTTTTGTGTATCCTGATTCCTATGCGCACAATTTCGCAAAGGACTATAGTTATTTGTATTCTGAAGTGTAGCCCGTTCGAACTCCTTTCCGGATAATCCGAACTCCGCTCGCAAAGAAATGGCCGCTCCCTGAAAAGAGAGCGGCAGTTTTTTCTGTGTGCCAAACGGTTTTGGGTTATTGTTTTGCACCGCATTCCGGGCAGAATTTGGTTCCCGCGGGGATTTCCTTGCCGCAGGCGGTGCAGAACGCGCCGGCATTCTGTTTGGCGCCGCATTCCGGACAGAATTTCACTCCGGCGGGGATGGCCGCGCCGCAGGCTGTGCAGACAGCACCGGCCGCGGGTGCAACAGGCGCCTGTGCAGGCTGTGCGGCATTTCCCATGCTCTGTGCAAACATCTGGCCCATGGCAGCGCCGGCGCCCATACCGACACCCATGCCTGCCATGCCGCCGTTTCCGTTATTGTTCGCCGCTTCACGCATGGCTTCAGCCGCCTGATACTTTGCATACTGGTCCAGATTGCCAAGCACGCCCATGGACGTCCGCTTGTCCATGCTCTTCTCCACTTCTTCAGGCAGGGAGATGTTTTCAATCACGAAGCTGCAGAGCGTCAGCCCCAAAGCTGCCAGCTTCGGATTGATGGACTGAAGGGCATAATTGGCAATCTCGTCGTAGTTGGCCGCCAGATCCAGGGCGGGAATTTTGCTTTCGGCAATGGCGTCGCTCAGCCCGCTGACCAAGGTCCGCTTAATCTGGCCTTCCACGCCGTCCACGGTGAACAGGGCCGCGGTTCCGAATACTTCCTTCAGGAAAACCGTGGGATCCAGTACTTTAAAGCTGTAGATGCCGAAGGCCCGGAGCCGGATCATGCCGAATTCGGCGTCCCGCATCATAACAGGATTGCTGGTTCCCCACTTCATATCCAGGAACTGCTTGGTGTTGACGAAGTACACGTCGGATTTGAAAGGACTGTTGAAGCCGTACTTCCAGCTCTTCAGGGCCGTCATGATCGGCATGTTGCTGGTGGACAGCTCATACCGGCCGGGCTCAAAAACATCGGCCAGCTGGCCTTCGTTGACAAAGATGGCAACCTGGCTTTCGCGAACCGTCAGCTGCGCGCCCATCATGATTTCCTTGCCGTTCATATCATACTTATGGACCATGGTTGTGCCGGTATTGTCGGTCCATTCGATGACATCGATCAGCTGGCCCTTGATCATATTCAGAATACCCATTGTGAAACCCCTCCTTATATTATGAAAAAATAATTACTGTTCTTTGCAGAGCACAGTCAGCGCCGGCAGGATCCTGATATCGACAATGTGAAGCTCCAGGCCCTGGTACTCTTTCATATGCTGAATGCATTTCGCGATATACGCAGTCATGGTGGCGGTCATTTCATCGATATTGCTGTAGGGCTGTTCAACCCCGTGCAGCGGGCAGCAGAGCACCAGAATCCGCCCGTCCGGATGAATCGTCGGCAGAATATGCATTCCGTTGTAGTCCCCGCCGAAAGAATTTCTCAGGGCCAGCTCCAGGCGTTCTTCGCCGTAATGCCATCTGCCTTCCAGCTGGTCGTCACTGATCTGCGGAAGGGAGAGCTCAATCAGCATGGATGGCCTGTCCGCATCCATCCTGCTGCGGAGCAGGCGCATATTGCGGTAAACATCTTCCGGTTTTTCGATCTTTCCGTTAATCAGCTTCCGGAAAAACTCATGCCGGCAGACCTGCAGCATGTCAGCGTTTTCGTACGTCCGCTCATTGGAGAAGTCTGCGTGAATCCGGTTCAGCAGGATCTTCAGCTCATTCAGGTACCGCAGGACTTCATCCGGCGTCCTTCCGGCTTCAAAAATGGACACCTTCGGATAGTACTCCTGGAGGTACATGAGCATTTTTTCCTCTTCCTCCGGGCTGGTGACCGCAATGGAAATCCCGTCCGCGTGATGCTTGCTCAGGCTGTCCAGCATGCCATCATAATCATGGCGAATATGGGGCGGCTTAAACCCTGAAAGCTCCCAGTTCTGGATCTGGTCAAAGGCGTTCAGAACTTCTTCCTGGTCTGAAACAAGCAAGAGTTTATACATCCGCAGGCCTCCATTTAGCAGGAATCCAAGTGAACCGTACATTATTATAGCTTAATTTCCCTGTTTATGCAAACCATTTCCGGTTCTTTACATGCATTGCCTGATGGGTCCGACGGCCGGTTTAGCCGGCTGATTCCGTTGCTTCTTCCTGTCGCGTTCATTATATGGTATAATGGAATATCCTGAATGAGCGAGGCAAGAGCATGAGAATCACGATGATCGCGATCGGTTCAACAGGGGATGTCCGCCCGTTTATTATTCTGGGTAAGGAACTGACCCGGCGCGGCCACCAGGTCACGATTGCCGCTTTTTCGCGTTTTGCTGCCTCCGTGAAGGAAAACAACCTGTCCTTCTTTCCGGTCAACGGGGATGCGGAAGCGTTTATGGAATCCATCATGCAGCCTGATACAAACGGAATCAGCTATATCCCCCGGTTTGAAAAAGAAATCCGGCAAACGGTCCCCTCCCTGATTCGTGATTTTGAGGAAAGCTGCCGGGAGGCGGAGGCGCTGGTCTGCAATTTTTTCGGCACCGTCTTTTATTCCATTGCGGAAAAGTACGGCATTCCCTGTATCCAGACCTATTATTTCCCGATGGACCCCACGCCGGATATGCCGATTTCCTCCTTCCGCCACCAGAACATGGGCCGCTGGATCAATAAAGCGACCTACCGGGTGGGTTATCTGCTCATCGGAACGGTTGAAAAACGGTATCTCAGCCTCTGGCGTTCAGAAAACAATCTCACGGTTCGCAAGCCCAGGACCTATCCTGATTACCGGATCGGAAACCATACTGTCCCGGTGATTTATGCTCTGAGTTCCCACCTGATTCACCGCCCGCCTGAATGGCCGGATTATATCCATATGAGCGGTTTCTGGTTTGAGGAGGCGCTTCCCGCTGGCTGGGTACCTCCGGCGGACCTAGAAGCGTTTTTGTCCGAAGGGGACCCGCCGCTGTATATCGGTTTCGGCTCCATGAGCGGCCGAAAAATGAACCGCCTTTTCGCCGTCATCCTTCGCGCGCTTCATGCTACGGGAATCCGGGCCGTCATTTCCACCGGATGGCAGAACAACAGCTTCTCTTCCACCCGTCAGGTGTTTTTTACCGGCTATATCCCGCATGACTGGCTCTTCCCCCGGGTCCGGGCGGTCATTCACCACGGAGGCTGCGGAACAACGGCAGCGGGCCTGCGCTTCGGCAGGCCGACGCTGATCATTCCTTTCGCCGGAGATCAGCCCTTCTGGGGGTATCATATTTACCATGCCGGATGCGGGCCCAAGCCTATTCCGCTGTCTGATCTTTCAGTCGCCAAACTGACAAAGTCGATTCTGAATCTGGTGAACCAGCGAAAATACCAGGAAAACGCCGCCCGGGTCGCCCGCCTTCTCGCCTCTGAAAACGGGACGAAAAACGCCGCGGACATCATTGAAAAGGAGATTACCGCCTGGTAATCTCCTTCTGCTTTTTCCGGAAAATCCCGCCGGGGTTACTGGGCGGTTTTCTCCTTCATGATTTCAACCGCCTTTTTCAGCTGCGGGTCGTTGGTCGCGTCCGCGAAGTCATACATGCCGTTGTCGTTCTCCTCCAGCGGCACCTCAATATCCGGGGTGATTCCCTTTTCGTGAACCGCGTTTCCATTGGGCGTGTAGTACTGGGCGATCGTCATCTGGAATCCCGCCCCCTTGGTTCCGATATTCCATACGCCCTGGATAATGCCTTTCCCGAAGCTGGTTACGCCGACGATTGTCGCGTCCGCGCGGTCTTTCAGTGCGCCGGTCAGGATCTCGGAGGAACTGGCGCTGTTTTCATTGATCAGAATGACCAGCGGAATGTCCACTTTGCCGTCTTTGGTCAGATAGTCGGTATGGACTTCCTCCCCGTTCCGGTATACCAGATAGCACAGCTCCCCTTCGTCCAGGAAAAGGTCGGCCACATAGCGGGCCTGCTCCACCCATCCGCCGGGGTTGTCCCTCAGGTCGATAATCAGCCCTTTGGCCCCCTGGTCCATCAGGTTGTTCAGGGCCTGTTCAAATTCTTTTTCGCAATGGCCGGCAAACTGGTAGAAAGCGATATAGCCGATCTGGCCTTCCAGCATCGTGCTCTCCACCTGGTTCACGCTGATCGCCTTCCGGGTAATGGTCATGGTGATTTCTTCGCCGTTCCGCAGGAAGGTGACGTCCACGTCAGTCCCTTCCACGCCGCGCATGATGTCGACCGCGTCCTGGACGTTGTCCGGCGTCACATACAGATCCTCGCCGACTTTGTACAGAATGTCTCCGCGCAACACGCCTGCTTCCTTGGCGGGGCTCCCGTCGAACACCCGGCTGATGGTGCAGATCTGCGTTTTGAAGTTGGAGCTGATCAGCACGCCGATCCCCACGTAATTTCCTTCGTCATCCTCCTGCATTTCGGTGAATTCCTTGGGGTTATAGTAGAAGGAATAGGGATCCTCCAGACCGGTCATCAGCCCTTTTGCCGCGTATTCCAGCATCTTCTCGTAGTCCGGCTCGATATAGAAATAGGATTCGGCGGCATCATAAAGGTCCACCAGCTCCGAAAAGCGCTGATATTTCTCGTACTCCTCCCGGGAAATCGTCACGGTGTTCCCGTTTCCGGCCTGGTTGCTTCCCTGCTCCTGGATCACGGTATCCGAGGGGGTGGAGGAGGTAAACATGGCCTCCATCTGGTGAAAGGGAGAATATGCACAGCCTGAAAGCAGCAGGGCCGCCGCCGCAAGCATCATGATCAGCATCGGGATTTTCTTCATCTTCAGGGTCCGCCTTTCCAGTCAATAATGGGTTCTCAGTATTCCGATTTTTCCCCCTGCAGGTTCAGCAGGATGAAAAAAGTGGTGGCATCCGTAAACCGCCGCAGGTCGAGGCCGGTCAGCTTTTTGATTTTATCCAGCCTGTATTGCAGCGTATTTCTGTGAATGAACAGCTGCCTGGACGCGGTGGAGATATTCAGGTCATTCTGAAAGAAAACCCGCAGCGTCTCCATGATCTCTTCATTCAGGAAGCGCCGGATTTCCGGCGTAAACGTCTGCGCCTTGATTCTTTTCTGCTCCTCCGGCGGAATCTCCGACAGCAGCCGTTCCAGAAACTGGTCCTTATACCGGAACACCTTTCCGGTATGATGGGCTTTTTCGGCCGTCTTCAGCGCCTCCCGGGCCTCTTCGTAGCTTTCCGGCAGGGCCTGCCATGAGCTTTTGCAATTGCCGATGCCGCATACGGCCTTGATGCCGCTTTCAACCTCCAGCGTTTCAATCACGGCCATGGCGTATTCCGCCGCGTCGTCCCCGTCCTCCGGCCGGCTGCTTCGGATCATCGCCGCCAGGTCAAACCGCATCGGCACCAGGATCGTGTCTTTTTCCATCGGGGCGGTGGATCGGATGATTTCAGCCAGGGACCGGCTGAAAGATTCCTTCATTTTGAACAGGAGCACCATCCGGTTCTGGTCCCATTCCCCGCCGTATGTGCCGAAGGCGTTGTCCTGGTGGGAGAGCGTTTTCCGTTCAAGCAGATTCTGAAAAAACTGTTCTTTTTCGTTCGGAACCGGATCCATATCGCCCGATGAATTCAGCGTTTCCATCATTTTCCCGGATTCAGGCGTATCCGGGCATTCAAATAAAAAAGAGCCCTTTTTCAGATACAGCATTCTGTGAAACCGGACAAGGCCGTTCGGGCTGCCTTCCGCCAGCTGAATGATGGTTTCATCCGCTTCTTCCAGTGGAATCATCCGAATTCGGAACACGCTGTCCGCCATGCATCTCACTTCCCGCCTTGCTGCTTACAATAGTATATCATAAATCATATTTGATTTGAAAGCAATGCCGTCCGGCGATATAATAGAAATTGTGAAAGGGAGGTGTCCTGCTTTTGAGAAAAGGGTTTATTCGGATGGTGTCGGTGGCGCTCGCCTTTCTTTTTCTTGTCCGTCCATCCGCTTTCGCCGATTTTGCGTTTTCGGAAGAGCGTTTTCAGGGGGATTTTTCCACAGCGAACCTGGATCGCATCATTCGTGAATATGAACTGTTTGATGGCTGGTACTGGACGACGGAAGCCAACGTTTCCCAGGATTTCCACGGCCGTGAAAACTGCCCCGGCTGGACGAAGACCACCGAAAGCCTTGGCTACCGGCGGTATCTGGACGGCTGGTACGGCTGCCGCTGGAGCGTGGACCGCCTGCTGCCCACTTCTCCGGGCCGCGGAGGCTACGGGGAATGCTTCGGGTTCGCCCAGTTCATCGGCTATCTTCTTTCCGGCGATGTCAACCCCCAGCATCACTGGCCCTTTTTCTATTCCGTGAAATCCGCCAAAGGCCTGAAAGTCGGCGATATCATTCGGACAGAGTATACCTGGAAAGGAAAACCCGTCAGCCACAGCGCGGTGGTTTACGCCATTTTGGACGGCCGGCTTCTGTTCCTCCAGGTGTCCGGCAGCCAGTATAACCGGATTTCCATCGGTTCCTTCAGCGACGGCCATCTGAAGGACATCCGGACGGAGGAGGATGTCGCGAAGCTGCCGTACCTGAAAATCAGCCGAAGCAAGCTGAATCAACCGGTTGCAAAAGATATTTCGGCAAAAAAATGATCCGGGCCCTTTGGCCCGGATCATCCTTTGTCCGGATTACTTGTTCAGGATGGTCTTCTCCGTTTCCTTGTCGAAGAAGTGCAGATGGTTGGTGTCCATCGCGATCTTGATCTTGCTGCCGGCGCGGCTGGAAGTCCGGGGATCCACGCGGGCGATAATGTTGCCGTCCTTGCCGGTCGTGCTCAGGTACAGATAGGTTTCGGAACCCATCAGTTCTGTCACTTCGACGTCCACATCGATGGTGGCGGTGGCATATTCAGCCAGCTTCTGTTCATCGTCGTGGATGTTCTCGGGACGGATGCCCATCACGACTTCCTTGCCGATGTAGCTTTCATCCGTGAACTTGGCAACCTTCTTTTCGGGAACGATGATCTTGTTCTCGCCGAACTTGGCAACGATGTCCTGTCCCTCGCGTTCCAGCTTCACGTTGAAGAAGTTCATCTGGGGGCTGCCGATGAAGCCGGCGACGAATTCATTGGCCGGATAGTCGTACAGGTTCTGGGGGGTGTCCACCTGCTGCACAACGCCGTCCTTCATAACCACGATGCGGCTGGCCATGGTCATAGCTTCGGTCTGGTCGTGGGTAACGTAGATGAAGGTGGTCTGCAGGCGCTGATGCAGCTTGGTGATTTCGGTACGCATCGCAACACGCAGCTTGGCGTCCAGGTTGGACAGCGGTTCGTCGAACAGGAAGACTTTCGGCTCACGGACGATAGCACGGCCCAGAGCAACACGCTGGCGCTGGCCGCCGGACAGAGCCTTCGGCTTCCGGTTCAGCAGGTGGGCGATGTCCAGGATCTTGGCGGCTTCTTCCACGCGGCGCTTGATTTCATCCTTGGGGGTCTTGCGCAGCTTCAGGCCGAAGGCCATGTTGTCATAAACGGTCATATGGGGATACAGGGCGTAGTTCTGGAACACCATGGCGATGTCGCGATCCTTGGGGGCGACGTCGTTCACGAGCTTGTCCCCGATGTACAGCTCGCCGTCGGAAATTTCTTCCAGGCCGGCGACCATGCGCAGGGTGGTGGACTTACCGCAGCCGGAAGGCCCGACCAGAACGATAAACTCTTTGTCTTCGATGTCCAGCGTGAAGTCGCTGACGGCGGTCACGTTTCCGGAATATACCTTGTAGATGTGCTGAAGGGATACACTTGCCATACTGTAGTTCCTCCTCAAAAATTTCAGGGAAACCCCTGATTGTTGCCCTTATTATAGCTCCGCGGCTTCTGAAAGGGAATTGGCCGTTTTCACAATCATTTCCTGTTTTTTTTGTGCATTTTGACAACAGGGCTTACCGATGGTTCCGGATCTCATTCCGCTCCAGCCGGATGTTGTTGATGAGTTCGCTGAGCTTGCGGTCTGTTTCGGCCAGCAGGGAGTCCATGTAATCCAGCGTGTTTTTATGCAGCATCGTGGATTCCTGGCGGGCGTTTTCCAGCAGTTCGTCGCTTTCCACCCGGGCCCTGCGGACGATGCTCTCCTCCTCCACCAGCTGCTTCGCCTTCTTTTCCGCTTCGTCCACGATGCGGTTGGCCTCGGCCTTCGCCGCCTCGACGCAGGCGGCGGATTCCTGGTTCGCGCGTTCCATCAGGCTGTTCGCCTCATAGTTCACCTGTTCCATGATCTGCTGGGCTTTCTGGGATGCTTCGTTGACCATATTCTGCGCCTGGGCGGAAGCGTTTTCGAGAATCTCGATCCGCTTGTTTTCGGTTTCCTTGCGGATGGTCTCCTCCTGCTCAACAATTTCGGCGGCTTTGGCAACCGTATCCGGAAGGTTGTCCTCCAGATACTCCAGCTGGGCCTGCATCAGGGTCCGGTTCACGGTGCAGGTGTCGCTGTTGAGCAGGCTCTTTTTCGCTGAAGCCAGCCCCTCTTTTAATACCTGGATCGCCTTCAGGCACAGTTCGGCGCTGTTGATATCCGCTGCCATCTATGGTTCGCTCCTTTCATCCCGCTGCTTTCCGTTTTTTATTGTTTCGACAAAGCCCTCATGATTTCCTCCGCGGCTTCTTCCGGCAGAAACGGCCGAGGGTCCCCGCCGAAGGAGGCAATCTCCCGGACCGCGCTGGAGGAGATGCAGCTCATCTCCCCGTCCGCGGGAATCAGAATGGTCTGGATGGCCGGATTCAGCTGCCGGTTCACGGCCGCCGATGTCATCTCGGCTTCGCAGTCGGCGCTGTTCCGGACGCCGCGTACGACGCAGGTTTCCCGGTGCAGCCGCATGTAGTCCGCCAGCAGCCCTTCCCACAGGTCCGCCTTTGCGTTCCCGATTTCATGCAGGCATTTTTCAAGGATCCGGACCCGTTCCTTCGGCGGAATCGTCCCGCTTTTGTGCACATTGATCATCACGGTCACCGTCACGCGGTCAAAGATTTTCGCCGCTTTCCGGATGATTTCCATGTGGCCTTTTGTCACCGGGTCGAAGGATCCCGGGATCACGCAGCTGCTCATCAGGCCTCGATCTCCTCTCTCTGCGCGGATTTTTTCTGATAGAAGGTCACCCCGCAGTATCCCCAGCTTCTTTCCTTCACAGGCTCGAACGTGTCCGGCACCGCTGCCGGTTTCCCGGCCTCGTGCTCAACGATGATCAGGGCGTCTTCATCCGCCGCGTCCTCCAGTTCCCGGAAAACCTCCCGCAGGTCGTTCATCCGGTACGGCGGGTCCAGGAAGATCAGGTCGAAGGTTCTTCCCGCTCCCTTCAGCGCCTTCAGCGCCGCGGCCCAGTCGGCGGTGATCACCTCTGTCCGGTCCTGAAACCGAAGGGTTTCAATGTTCTTCTTCTGGCACAGGGAAGCCTTTCTGTCCCGGTCGGCCATCACGGCGTGCTCCGCGCCCCTGCTGATCGCCTCCAGGCTCAGGGCGCCGCTGCCGGCAAACAGGTCCAGCACCCGGCTTCCTGCAATCCTTCCCTGGAGCATGTTGAACAGGTTCTCCCTCACCCGGTCCAGCGTGGGCCTGGTATTCATCCCTTCCGGGGCCTGAATCGTTCTTCCCCGGGCGATTCCGGCAATAATTCGCATATGGTTTCCCTGCTCAGTTCAGCTGTTCGGGGCCGCGGCGGTTCTCAGCGGCTCTGCGGAGTTTCCGTTCCCTTTTCTCTCTCCGGATTCTCTTTTTCCGGTTTTCGGCAATTTCCGTATGCACTCTCGCCCGGACGGAAGGCCCTCTGGTAAAGCCGATCCCATAGGCCACGGCCGGCAGAAGGACCAGCACGGGCCCCAGCCGTTCAACCCACAGCAGTGCGTACGTGTCGGATGTTCCAACCAGGTTGATATACGGCAGCAGCAGGATCCGCATCAGAATCCGGATGATGTCCATGAAGCCCATGGCCGCGTGGTTGGTATAGCTCTTCAGCGCCCCGCCGATTTCGTCCCGGACCAGATACCCCTGCAGCCATCCGGGAAGCGTCCCCTGGGTGGTCGTTTGTTTCTGGGCCATGATGGCCAGAATCACGGCCAGAATCACCAGCGGCAGCGTTCCGAGAAGCCCCGGAAGAAACCCCTTCAGCGGATGATAGCAGAGTTTGGCTTCGCTCTCCGCCACATGGGACCCTTTTTCCCTCTTCTGGTATACGATTTCTCCCCGGGCCACAGCGCTGGTGCCGTAGCTCATGCCGTTATTGTAGAAAACCAGCAGCACGGCGCTGATGATTGCCAGGTTGACCAGAATTCTCAGAATCGGCTGGGAAAAGCCCGTCATTGAGCAGACCAGCAGAAAAAGGAAAGCCATCAGCAGCTGTGTTCCGAAAAAGAACCCAGCCCTCTTCCAGGTCTCCCCGTCCATGGGCGTTCCTGTGGCATACGGCTTTTTGATGATTTCCGGTGTTTTTTTCCTGGTAGGGTTCGTCATGTTGCTCTTCCTCCCGGCTGATGGTTCTTGTTCTGGTTCCTATTTGAATTCCCGCTCAACGCGGCTGCCGGCGCTCAGCAGGACTTCGTAACTGATGGTCCCTGCCCAGCGGGCAATGTCGTCCGCCCCGATGGTTTCCTGTCCGTCTGATCCGATCAGAATCACCGGGTCCCCCGGTTGGATGTCGTCGAATCCGGTAATGTCCGCCATCATCTGGTCCATGCAGATCCGCCCGACCGTCCGCACCCGATGCCCGCGAATCATCACTTCCGCCTTCCCGCTGGCCGCCCGATGATAGCCGTCGCCGTACCCGCAGGTGAGGGTGGCAATTTTCATGGGGCCTGCGGTCCGGAACGTCCG
The DNA here is from genome assembly GCA_017404985.1 of Clostridia bacterium. Lineage (GTDB taxonomy): Bacteria > Bacillota > Clostridia > Christensenellales > Aristaeellaceae > Aristaeella. Next base: position 82,140 of record JAFRBK010000014.1, read on the forward strand.
GCCGTAGCTGATGGGTTCCCCGGCCGGCAGCTCCTTGATAAAGCTGACCTTGCACCGCCATTCCATGCAGTGCTTCAGCGGCAGGTCGGTCTCCACGGGCGGATACCCGTACAGGGAGATGCCTGCGCGGACCATGTCCATCGCCATCTCCGGCATCCGGTGGATCGCCGCGGAATTGGCGCAGTGGCGGACCACTTCCGGAGGCAGCCCGTCCGTCATCTGACGGAACCGTTCAAACTGGCGCCGGGTATAGGCGATGCCGTCCTCGTCGCCGTCCGCGTCCGCGAAGTGGGTAAATACACCGTCCAGGTGAACAGCCCCCGCATGCTTCAGCGCTTCCAGAACCCGGTCCATTTCTTCTCGTTCCCGGACGCCGATCCGGCCCATGCCGGTGTCGACCTTGAGATGGACTTTGGTCTGTTTCCCGGTTTTTTCGCATGCCTCCTGGCATAAAGCGACCATATCCGGCGTGCACACGGTCTGAATCAGACCATATTCCACGCCCTCTTCCACGTCGTGCCGTGTCACCGGCCCCAGCACCAGGATCGGCGCTTCGATGCCGCCTTCCCGCAGTTTCCGGCCTTCGCTCACAGCCGCCACGGCCAGCATCTCCGCGCCGCCCGCCAGGGCGGCCTTCGCCGTCTGGACCGCGCCGTGCCCGTAGGCGTCTGCTTTCACCACCGCCAGCATTTTCGCACTTTTCGGCGTGGCGGACCGGAGCAGCTGCATGTTCTCCCGGATGGCCCCGGTATCGATGGTCCGGATATTCCGCGGAATGCCCGCGTCTGCGGGTGCGCGCCCGGCGATCTCGTGTTCGTGAATCTGGTCGTTCAGCCGGTTGATGTCCCCGCACCCGAGAGTGATCACCAGGTCTCCGGGTTTCCAGTTTTCCCGCAGCCATTGCTCGGTGTCGTCGAAACTCGGCGTCCAGTGGGCGTCAATCCCGTGGGCCTTCATTCCCTCCACGAGCATGCCGCTGTTCAGGTTTCCGGGGTCCTTCTCCCTCGCCGCGCAGATATCCGTCACCAGCGTGATGTCCGCCTCCCGGGTGCAGTCCAGGTATTCGTTGAAAAGCGTCCGCACCCGGCTGAAGGTGTGGGGCTGCATCACGGCCCATACCCGGCCGTTCCGGCAGCGCTTGCGGGCAATGGAAATCGCGTTCCGCATTTCCGTCGGGTTATGCCCGTAATCGTGGAAGATTTCCACCCCGTCAATCACGTCCGTCCGTTCAAACCGGCGGTGCGCGCCGCTGAATCGGGCAATGGAAGCTGCCGCCGCCTCCGGATCCACGCCGAGAAGCACCGCGGCCGCGATGGCAGCCATGGCGTTCATGGCGTTGAAGCTTCCGGGCACGTTCATCTTGACCGCGGTTTGGAATTTGTCTCCGTCATAAAGGTCGAAGGAAGCGTAACCGTCTTCGCTTTCCTGCCAGTTTTCCGGGTGCCAGCCCTGCTTTTCCTCCATGCCGTAGAACACCTTCGTGCAGCCCAGCCGGCTGATCTGCCGCCGCACCCGGAAATCGTCCCCGTTGCCGATCGCGATGCCGTTTTCGGGCAGCATCGCCAGGTACATGCCGAAGGTTTCCTCAATTTCGTCGATATCGCGGTAGCAGTCCAGGTGGTCCTCGTCGATATTCAGCACCACAGCCACCGTCGGCGGCATATGCAGAAAGCTCCGGTTGAATTCGCAGGCTTCGGAAATGAAAATGTCGCTGTGCCCGACGCGGGTGCTCCCGCCGATGGCGTCCAGCCGCCCGCCGATATGGATGCTCGGGTCCATGCCGCTGTCCATCAGAATCTGGCTGAGCATGGAGGTCACGGTGGTTTTTCCGTGTGCCCCGCAGACGCCGACGGCTTTCGGGAATCCCTCCATCAGCTGCCCCAGCAGGTACGCCCGCTCCAGGCTCGGAATCCCCAGCCGCTTAGCCTCCGCCCGTTCAGGGTTTTCGGGCGAAATCGCCGCGGAATAGATGACCAGGTCCGCGCCGTGGACGTTTTCCGCCCTGTGGCCCACTGCCACCGGGCAGCCTTTTTTTCTCAGGTTGTCCAGCAGATATCCGTTATCCCGGTCGCTTCCCGTCACCTGATACCCCTGGTCCATCAGCATTTCCGCCAGGCCGCTCATGCTGCTTCCGCCGATGCCGATCAGGTGAATCCGTTTTCCGGGATAGTTTCTGATATGAGGCATGTCCATCGTTTTTTTTCACTTCCCGCCGTTATTCCACGATAATCTTCGGATTTTCCCGGCTCGGGCGGTACATCACAAACCGCCTGCCGATATGCTGGATCGGTTCCGCCCCGGTCTTTTCGCACAGGGTCTCCAGCGCTTCCCGGGCGTCCAGCGGCGCGCCCTGCTGCACGCAGCCCTTGATCAGCTCCCGGGCTTCCAGCGCGTCGTATGCTTCCTTCACGGTTCCTTCCGTGATGCCGTCCTTCCCGATATACAGGATGGTCTCCAGGCCGTTGGCCATGGCCCGGAGCTGGGCTCTTTGCTTTCCGGTCATCAGTCCGTCTCCTTCCGAATCCACCGGTGATTCAATCCGCCGTTTATTCAATAAAGTCAAATTCCATCTCGCCGATCCGGATCGTGTCCCCCTCCCCGGCCCCGGCTTCCCGCAGCGCGTCGATGATGCCGACCCGCTTCAGGGTCCGGTGGAACCAGTTCAGGCTCTCCAGGTCGTCAAAGTTCACGCTCTCCAGGATCAGCTCCGCGCCGTATCCGGTCACGACGTAGACCGGGCCGTCCTTCTCAATGGCGTATTCGTCGTAGGAATGGGTCTCGTCCTCCGGCTCCTCTTCTTCCTGGAAATGAAGGATCGGGGGCAGGTCTTCCAGTTCCCTGGCCACTTCGTCCAGCAGGGGATCAAACCCCTGATGGGAGGCCGCGCTGACAAAGAATATGGGAATCCCGTTTTCCTCGGCCAGCGCCTTCATCCTTTCCCGGTTTTCCTCGCTGCCGGGCAGGTCGGTTTTGTTGCATACCAGAATCTGGGGCAGTTCCCCCAGATGGCCGTAACGGGACAGTTCCGAATTGATCTGGTTGAAGTCGTCCGCCGGGTCCCGCCCTTCGCTGCCGGAAACATCGACCACATGCAGCAAAAGGCGCGTCCGCTCCACATGCCGCAGGAAGTCATGCCCGAGCCCGGCCCCGTCCGCCGCGCCCTCGATCAGTCCCGGAATGTCGGCCAGCACGATGTCCTTCCCGTACCGGCGGATGATCCCCAGGTTGGGCGTCAGCGTCGTAAAATGGTAATTCCCGATTTTGGGTTTCGCGCTGGTCACCACGGACAGGATGGAGCTCTTCCCCACGTTGGGGTATCCAATCAGGCCTACGTCCGCAATGGTTTTCAGCTCCAGGATGAAGGTGTGCACCTCCGTCCGGATGCCGGGTTTGGCGAAGTTCGGCGCCTGCCGGGTCGGCGTGGCAAAATGGTGGTTTCCCCATCCGCCCCGTCCGCCTTTAAGGATCCTTCGCGTTTCCCCCGCCTGGTCCATGTCCGCCACCACGCGGCCGGTGTCCTTGTCCCGGACCACGGTGCCGACAGGCACCTTGATCGTCAGGTCCTCTCCCCGTTTTCCCGCGCAGCGGTTGGCGCTGCCGTCTTCCCCGTTTTCGGCGGTGTATTTGCTCTTGAAGCGGAAGTCCAGCAGGGTGTGCATGTTGGGGTCCGCGTAAAACAGAACATCCCCGCCGTGCCCGCCGTCGCCGCCGTCCGGCCCGCCGTTGATCACAAATTTTTCCCGGTGAAAGGAAGCGGATCCGTTTCCGCCGTTGCCCGCTTTCGCCGTAATCGTTACCCGATCCACATAGTTTCCCATTGGTCTTCTCTCCGTCAGTTTCTCATGGAGTGCAGGGGAGCGGGAATCCGTCCGCCCCGCGCGATAAACGCCTCATTGCCGAAGGAATTCACGGGCATCACCGGGGCAAACCCCAGCAGCCCGCCGAATTCCACCCGGTCCCCCGCCTTTTTCCCGACGGCGGGAATCACGCGGACCGCGGTCGTCTTGTTGTTGATCACGCCGATGGCCGCCTCGTCCGCAATGATGCCGCTGATCGTGGCCGCGGAAGTGTCTCCGGGAATAGCGATCATGTCCAGCCCCACGGAGCATACGCAGGTCATTGCTTCCAGCTTTTCGAGGGAAAGGGCCCCCGCGGCCGCGGCTTCAATCATGCCGATGTCCTCGCTGACCGGGATAAACGCGCCGCTGAGCCCGCCCACATGGTTGCTGGCCATCACGCCGCCTTTTTTGACGGCGTCGTTCAGCAGGGCCAGCGCGGCGGTGGTTCCGGGCGCCCCCGCCATCTCCAGGCCCATTTCGGTCAGGATGTGGGCCACGGAATCGCCCCTCGCGGGCGTAGGCGCCAGGCTCAGGTCCACGATCCCGAAGGGAATGTTCATCCGCTGGCTGGCCTCCCGGGCCACCAGCTGGCCGACCCGGGTAATCTTGAAGGCGGTGCGTTTGACCGTTTCCGCCACGATGTCGAAGGGCTGCCCCTTCACCTGTTCCAGGGCCACTTTCACCACGCCGGGCCCGGAAACGCCGACGTTGATCGCGCATTCCGGTTCCCCGGTTCCGCAGAAAGCGCCCGCCATGAACGGATTGTCCTCCACGGCATTGGCGAAAACGACCAGCTTCGCGCAGCCGAGCCCGTCCGCGTCGGCGGTCAGCTCCGCTGTTTTCTTGATGATCTCGCCCATTTCCTTCACGGCGTTCATGTTGATTCCGGAACGGGTGGAAGCGACGTTGACGCTGGAGCAGATCAGCTTGGTTTCGGCCAGCACTTCCGGAATGGAAGCCAGCAGCCGTTCGTCCGCCGCGGTGGCGCCTTTGTGCATGAGCGCGGAGTATCCGCCCAGGAAGTTGACGCCGGTTTCCGCGGCGGCTTTGTCCAGGGCCCGCGCAATCGGCCGCGGGTCCGCCTGGCAGATCAGGCTTACGGGCGTCACGCTGATGCGCTTGTTGACAATCGGAATGCCGAATTCCCGTTCGATGGTCTCGCCGGTGGGCACCAGCTTTTCCCCGACCCGGCATATTTTTTCGTATACGCGCGCCGCGCAAGCGTCTGCATCCCGGTCGGAGCAATCCAGCAGGTTGATTCCCAGGGTGATGGTTCGGATGTCAAAGTTCTCCTCCTGAATCATCCGCAGCGTCTGGAGGATTTCACCGGTCTCAATCATATCAGTGTTTCATCCTCCGTCAGATTCTGTGCATCGCGTCAAAGATATCCATCCGCTGCATGTGGATGGACATCTTCAGCTCATCCCGGACCGGCTGCAGCTCGTTGTCGATTTCTTCAAAGCTCATGTGGGCCCCGTCCAGGTCCACCACCATCATCATCGTGAAATATCCGCCGAGGATGGTCTGTGTGATATCGAGGATATTGATCTGCAGCTCGCTGAGCTTGGTGGCGACCCGGGCAATAATGCCGGTAGTGTCCAGCCCGGATACGGAAATCAGCGCTTTCGTCACGTGGTGTTTCCTCCTTAAGGATATTCATATTATTATACAGACTGCCCTTTTCTTTTGTCAATTCTTTCATGCTTGTCCGTCGCTTTGCCTTTTTGGGTTTTTATGGTATAATTATTAGGTTTATTCTGATCAGGAAGGAGCCGCGTTGTGGAGAAACTGATTCTGGCTTCCGCTTCCCCGAGGCGGAGTGAACTGCTTTCCCGGGTGGGAATTCCTTTTGAAGTCTTTGTCTCTGAGGCGGATGAGCACTGTGCCCTGCCCGCGGAGGAGGCTGTGCGCGAGCTTTCCCGGCGGAAGGCGCTGGCCGTTTCCGCCGGGCATCCCGGCCGTTTTGTCCTGGCGGCGGATACGCTGGTGGCCCTGGACGGCCGGATCCTCGGCAAGCCGAAGGATGAGGCGGACGCGGTGCGGATGCTCAGCGGCCTGTCCGGCCGGGAGCATTCGGTGTATACCGGGGTTTCCGTTGTCTCCCCGGATGGATCGGTCTTTACGGAAGCGGACCATTCCCGGGTCACGTTCTGCGAGATCCTCGAGGAGGAAATCCTTTGCTATGTCCGGTCCGGTGAGCCGATGGACAAAGCCGGGGCCTATGCGATTCAGGGCCGCGCCGGCCTCTGGGTCACCCGGCTGGAAGGCTGCGATTCCTCCGTCATCGGCCTCCCGCTGTATCTGGTTCGCAGGCTGCTGCTTCGGGCCGGTTATGCTTTCTGATGCTTTTTCATCCCGTGTATAAGGAGATTCTTTTATGCCATTTTGGGCCCCGGATATCGGAATTGATCTCGGAACGGACAACACCTGCCTCTATGTCCGCGGCAGGGGAATTGTGATCTCAGAGCCGACGCTGGTTGTCCTGGACCGGGAAAACAAGCAGACGGTCCGCGCCGTCGGGGACGAAGCCCGTTTTCTGTACGGCCGTTCCCCGGACCATCTTTTGACGGTTTCCCCGATTAAAAACGGCCAGGTTGCGGATTTTGACATGGCGGAACTGATGCTGCGCTATTTTATCCGCAAAGCCGTCGGCGTTTCCTATCTCGGCAAGCCCCGGGTCGTGGTTTCCGTTCCGTGCAATCTGGATGACGTGAACCGCAAAGCGTTGACGGAAGCCGTCCGCTATGCCGGCGGAAAGCATGTTTTCCTGATTGAAAAGCCCTTTGCCTCCGCCATCGGCACCGGCCTGCCGGTGTATGACCCGATCGGCAACCTGGTGGTGGATATCGGCGCCGGAACCACGGATATCGCTGTCATTTCCCTCGGGGGAATCGTGGTTTCCCAGAGCATTCAGGTCGGCGGAAATAAATTTGATGAAGCGATTATTGATTATCTGCGCCGGGAATGCAGCATTCTCGTCGGCCAGCAGACGGCGGAAAGCATCAAGAAGGATCTGGCCACGGCGTTGCCGCTGGAAGAATCCCGCTCCATTCTCGTCCGCGGAATCAACCAGCTGAACACCTCCGCCTCCACGGTCCAGTTCACCTCGGCCCAGGCATATCAGGCCGTCAAAAGCCCCTGCGCCGCGATCGTCAAGGCCATCCGCTGGGTGCTGGAGCGGACGCCCCCGGAGCTTTCCGCGGATATCATGCGGGGCGGAATTCACCTTACGGGCGATGGTGCAAGGCTTTTCGCGCTGGATCGTTATATTTCTGAAAGCCTTGGCATACCGGTGCTGCTGGCCAGGGATCCCGGGGATTGCTGCATCCTCGGAATCGGGTATCTGACGGAAAATATGCAGCTGGTCTCCCTGCAGGAGAAAAAAGAGCCGGTGAAGAAGCAGTAATGCTCTCCCGGCCGCCCTGACGAATCATATTCCGGAAAGAAGTACAGATTAAGAAGGATCGATTAAGAAGCACTGCCAGGAAGGAGGTGACCACACTGTGCCGAGGCTGAGAATCACGAAGCGCCGTTCGGAAGACCAGCGCCCCGTTGTCTCCGATGATTTTATTTATGATGATCCCGGGCTTCCGGTTTCCCCGGATCCGGTTTCGGATACTCCTGAAGAGGCGATCCGCAAGCTGCGGGGAAGTACCCCCGTGTCGGATGAGCCTGCTTCGGATGCGCCCGCATCGGATGCGTCTTCTTCGGATGCATCTGTTTCGGATGCAGTGGACGATTCCCCTTCCGGCGAATCGGACGCCTCTCCTTCCGCGTCCTCCAAAGTCTATTCCTCCGGCATCATGCTGGATGACAACCTCCAGGCGGTGCAGCCGGAAGGCGGCAAAAAACGCCATTCCGGTTCGGGAAAGCTGCACCGGATCGTCCGGATCCTGGTGATCGTCGTGGTCACCGTGGTGCTGCTCGGCTCTGTCGGCGCTTATGTGTTTCACCGCATTCTTCCCGGCGTGCCCGGCCTGGACGCCCCCGAAAACGCAATCAGCGTCATCGTCACCCCGATCCAGACCTTCTTTTCGAATATCTCGGAAACCGTCTTCGGTTATTTCCGCACCCTGAAGCTGCGGGCGAATATTGAGGCGGAATATAATGCCCTTCGTGCGGAAAATGAGCAGCTGGTCTATAAGGCGATGCTGGCCGATGAGCTGCAGCACACCCTCTCCCAGTATGAAGACCTTTCGGATGAAATCGCGGCGAATGCCAATATGAAGCCGATTGTCTGCACGGTCATCGGCAAATCGGATACGAATTACTATTCCACCCTGACCATCAACAAGGGCCTGAACGACGGCATTGAGGATTACATGGCCGTCACCATTTCCGGCGCCCTGGTCGGATATACGGAAAATGTCCAGGCAACCAAGGCCACGGTCCGGGCCATTATTGACTCCGATGCCTCCATTGCCGCGCTGATCCAGTCCTCCCGCGACCAGGGCACGGTGCGCGGAACCCTCGGGATCGACGGCACCCCGCTTTGCCGCATGTATTATCTGCCGGATGACAACCTTCCCCGCCCGGGGGACCTGGTGGTCACCTCCGGCGTCGGCATGTCCTTCCCCAAGGGCATTCCGATCGGCGTCGTCCGGGAAAGCACCCGCGGCATGGAAGCCAACAAGCAGTATATCGTCCTGGAACCCCAGGTGGACTTTCAGCATCTGGAGTACGTCATCGTCCTGCGGTATAAGCCCGAGCCCATCGCTGTCGAAGGCCGGGAAAACCGCCGTACCAGCGTCGAGCTTGTGCCGCTGGAAAGCGCCCGCCCCTCCCCCGTGATTCCGGAAATCGCCGCCAGCCTGATGGAGGCGGCGGAAACGGCTGAACCGGGTGCCGTGGAGGATACCACGCCGACCCCGTCGCCGGAGCCGACGGAAACCTGGACGCCGGAGCCGTCTCCCACGCCCTCGCCCGAACCGACCCCCTATGTCACGCCGCTGGAATACCAGATTGTTTCCTTCCGCGGCGAACCGACGCCGACCCCGACGCCCACCGCGGAGCCGACCGCGACGCCTTATCTGACGCCGGATCCGGACGCCATGACCTTTGAGGAGGATGAAGAATGACAGCGTTGTCCTCCCGGCTCCTCCATGCCTCTTCCTTCCGGAAATACGCGGTTTATGTGCTGATCGCCGCCTTCGGATATCTGGGACAGGTCTGTGTCATGCCGTATATCAAGATTTTTGATGTCACCCCGAACCTGCTCTTCGCCCTGATCGGTATCGTCACGGTGGCTTACGGCAAGCTCAGAACCTTCTGGCTCGGCCTGTTGTATGGCCTCCTGATGGAAATCATGGTTCCTTCCGTCCCGATTCTGAATCTGGCCACCTATTCCCTGTCCGCGCTGTTCTGTTCCTTCGCCTTCTCGGATAAGCCGCTGAAAACGCTGGAATACGAAAGGGCAACCAGGAACGAGCGCAAGGAGCTTCAGCCCTGGCTCCGTACCCTGCTCTGTACCCTGCTGAATGTGCTGATTTATGAAGTGATCCATATCACGTATATTTATCTGGACGGTTTTTCCATCACCTTTACCCATATTCTTCGCGGTCTGGCGGATATCGTCCTGACCGGTGTCCTGTGCCTGGGTCTCATGTTTCCGATTCGCCGGGCCATCTTCGGCCCGAAATCCAGGGCCCGGCGCCTGCAGAGTGCCCCGGTGGTGTTTACCAGAAATTGATTTCCTTTGGTTTTTTCCGTAATAGCTGATGAAAGGAGGCAACCCCGATGGAACGGTCGGAAAAGAAAAAGAAAAGCGGTGAGTTCTGGCGCTATTTCGCGTTTGTTTTTGTGCTCTTCGGCATCTTTGTCTGGCTCACTTCCGGCCTCGTGAATCTGCAGCTGAATCAGTCGGAGGAAATGAGCGAAAAGGCCGAAAGCACCAAAACCAAATCCATCGCCCTCCGCGGCAAGCGCGGCAATATCACCACGGCCGACTCCGTCGTCATGGCGGAGGACGAACTGATTTATAATGTCACCTTCCAGAAGGACGCCTCCGCCAATTCCAAGGCGCTCTATCAGGCCTATACCGCCTCGATCATTGACACGGTCGGCATTATCGAAAAAAACGGGGGCAAAATGGCCCTGTCCTTCGTCATCGAGCGGGATCCGGAAACCGGCAATTGGGTCTTCAATTTCGGTTCCGGCGTTTCGGAAAGCGTTCTCGAAACCCGGGAGCGCCAGTGGCGGTCCAATAACTATCTGACCAACATGACCCGTTACGGAACGGCGCAGCAGTGCATTGACCGCCTGAAGGACCGGTACCAGATCACGGAGGATATTTCCGAAGAGATGATGCTGAAGATCATGGCAATCTATTCGGAAATGCAGATGAACATCTTCAATTCCCAGCCGATCGTCATTGCGAAGGATGTCCGCTATGAAACGGTCATTGAGATTGAAACCCGTTCCATGACGCTGCCGGGCATGAGCATTGAAATCGGCACCAAGCGGGTGTACCCCCGGTCGACCCTCGCCTCACAGATTATCGGCTATACCGGCGCCATTCCGACCCGGGCCATGTGGCTGCAGCTGGAGGCAAAGGGCTATTCCTATAATGATACCATCGGCCGCGACGGCATTGAGTCCTCGATGGAGGACTGGCTGACCCAGAACTCTTCCCTGCGCAAAGGCGAAAGGGTCGTGGAACGGGACCAGATGTCCCGCGTCGTCCGCGAGCTGTCCTATACCGAGCCGCAGGACGGGAACAATGTCAAGCTGACCCTGAATGCTTCCTACCAGCAGGTGGCGGAGCGCTGCATCGCCGCCAACGTGGCGTCCACCCGGGACCTGCAGGAAAAGAACCTGGCCTCCGCCTCCTGGCAGGAAGCCAATAAAAGCGATATCCATAACCGGGACTGGGTCAAATATCCCCTGGCCCTGGCGGAGCACGGCGTGCTGATCGTGCTGGATATGCAGTGCCGCGTGCTGGCCATGGCCAATTATCCGACCTATGACCTGAATGCCCTGGTCGCCGGCGGCAAGGAAGCGATGGCGATTCTGGGCGATTCGCGGAATCTCCTGCTGAATTACGGCATTCATGCCCGGGGAACCCCCGGTTCCATCTTCAAGATGGTCACCGGCATGGGCGCGCTCTCCAGCGGCGTCCTCTCCCCGACGGAGCGGATTTCGGACCAGGGATATTTCACCAAGTACAACGCGGATATCACCACGGCGCCCAAGTGCTGGATCAACAAGAATTATATTTATGAGCACGCGAACCAGACGATCGTGGACGGCCTGACCCATTCCTGTAATTATTTCTTCTATGAGCTGTCCGACCGCCTCGGGGAGGAACGGCTGTATCGGTATTCCTCCCTGTTCGGCCTCACCTCGAAAACAGGCATCGACCTGCCCGGCGAAGTCCGGTCCGTGGTCGGCTCCCAGAATACGCTGTACGATCCCTCCAAGCCGATGAACGAAGCGAACCAGGACACGTCCCTGCCGATCATCGTTTTTAACCAGATTAAAAAGCACCTCAGGAACTGCGGTTCCTCCCGGAATATCAATTATGATGATGAGCGCCTTTCTGTCTGTGCCAAGCGGCTGATGGACATGGCGGTAAATTATAATGAGTCCGACTGGCTGGAAAACATGCGCACGATCCTGATGGAGGAACTGAATATGACCAAGGAAATGGTCTATCTCCAGTCGGTCATCGGCGATACCTACAATTATATGAACGATATCAAGTGGGGCGGCGGCCAGACGATTCTGACCGGTATCGGCCAGTCGGTCACCGTGCTGACGCCGATCGCGGTCGCCCGGTATGTCTGCACCGTGGCGAACGGCGGCTACCTTTATAATGTTTCCCTGATTGATTCGATCACCTCGCCGGACGGCGAAATTCTCTCCCAGCGGGAGCCGACCCTGATCCATCGCCTGGAGAAAGCGGATGAATACCTGCCCCTGATCCAGGAAGGGATGAAGGGCGTGGTTGACGAATCCGGTACCGCGAAAAAGTATTTCCGGTCCTTTGCCTATCGTGAACAGATCGCCGCGAAAACCGGAACCGCCCAGGTTACCTCGATTGACCTGGAAAACAACTCCTGGTTCGTCTGCTTCGCGCCCTATGAGAATCCGGAAATCGCCGTGGTCTGCTTCATCCCGAACGGGTATTCCGGTTCCGAGGCGTCCAAGGCGCCCCGGGACTTTATCCAGTGGTATATGGAGCAGAAGGAACTCCGCAATGTGGATATCAAGCTGCCTTCGGGCAATTCGCTCGCACCCTGACGGAAGGAGGATGGTTATTGATGGCTCAGGTCATTTCAGTCGTGTCCGGCAAGGGCGGTGTCGGAAAATCAACCTTTGTTGCCAATCTCGGCAAAGCGCTGGCGGACAGCGGCCGTTCCGTCGTCGTGATTGATACGGATATCGGGCTTCGTTCCCAGGATTTCCTCCTCTCGCTGGAAAACCAGGTCTTCTTTGATCTGATTGATGTCACATCCGGCAATTGTGAGCTGTCCGAAGCGATTCTGCCCGTGTCCTCGGTACCGAACCTGTTCCTGGTGCCGGCCGCACAGTTTTCCCGGGTTCGCGCCCTGGAACCGAAAAAGCTTCGGAAAATGCTCCGGGAGCTGAAGGAACGCTATGATTTTGTCCTGATTGACTGCCCCGCCGGCATTGAGCGCGGCTTCCGCAATGTGCTCGCTTCCGGTTCTGACAGTTTCGTCCTCATGGTCACCCCGGATGACCTTTGCGTCCGGGATGCCGAAAGAACGCTGCAGATCATGGATGCGAAAAAGGTGGAACGCCCGCAGCTCGTGGTCAACCGGCTGAATCCGGTCCTGATCGCCGAGGGGGAAATGGTTCCCGCCCGATCCGTCGCTTCCGTGCTGGATTGTCAGCTGCTCGGGGAAATCCCGGAGGACCCTGTCGTTTACCGTTCCATGCTGCACCATACTCTCTTCACCGGATACCGCTGCGAGGCCCGGGATGCCGTTTATCGGATTGCGCACCGCATTCAGGGGGAAAGTGTGCCCTTCCCCGGGTACGGGTTAGGCAAACGTTCCTTCTGGTCCCGCCTGTTCCGCCCTCATCTGAAGGAGGTGGAGCCTCTTGACAATCACTGAGAACCGCCATTCCCGGGCCCATACGGATATTGTGCTGATCGCCCTCGTCTTTGCCATGTCGCTTTTCGGCATCGTCGCGGTCTGTGTCGCCACCTATTCTCCGGATTCGACCTCGGACACCTCCTTCCTGAACCATATTTTCGAATCCTCCTATGCGGTCCGCCAGGCGCTTTTCCTCCTGGTCGCCCCGCTGGTTATCGGTGTTCTGATGGCCATTCCGCTGGACTTTCTCCGCCGGCGGGCTGAGTTGATTTACTGGAGTTCCTTCATCCTCCTCGCGGTCGTGACGATTTTCAACAGGGCCCAGGGCGTGAAGGCCTGGCTGGATATCATCTGGGGCTACACGATTCAGCCTTCTGAGTTCGCCAAGCTGTCCATGATTCTGATGCTGGCGAAGGAATTTGCGAAATCCGACCGGCCCATGTCCACGCCGCGAACCTTTATCCGGGTTTTTCTGATTGTCATGGTCCCCGGCGTCGTCATTCTGCTTCAGGGTGAAACCGGATCCCTTCTGGTGATTGTTTTCATGTTTGCGATCATGATGTATTTTGCCAATGTTTCCCTGAAGACGCTGGGCGTGCTGGCGGCCATCGCTATTCTCGGGATTCTGGCCCTCTACGGAATCATGGTGGCCACCGGCTCCACGGACTATCGCCTGGCCCGGATTGCCGGCTGGCTGAACCCGGACCTGTATTCGACCTCCGACGCCTATCAGCAGACCCAGTCCAAAATGGTCATCGGTTCCGGCGGCCTGTCCGGCATCGGCATGTTTGTCGACGGGTCCATGGCCCAGCTGAACTATGTGCCCGCGGACTGGACCGATTTCATTTATTCCACGATTGGCGAAACCTGGGGCTTTATCGGCTGTATTTCCGTTTTGATCGGATATGTTCTGATTCTGCTTCGAATGATGTATCTGGCCTGGTTCACCCGGGATAAGTTCGGCCGGATGATTATTATCGGCGTCATGGGCATGCTTCTCTTCCATGTGCTGGAAAATGTGGCCATGACCCTGGGCCTGATGCCGATCACGGGCATTCCCCTGCCCTTCCTGTCCTATGGCGGCTCCAATATGATGACCAACATGGGCGGCGTCGGCCTGGTCCTGAATGTCACCCGCAACCGGTCCATCTCGATCCCCATCAACACACCCCAGACCATGTTCAACCCCTACCGCATCCATAAGCGCTTCAAGACGAAAGGATAAGGCCATGAATATTTTCAACGACGATTATCTGGTCCGGTCGGAAGACTATGCGAAAATCATGGACTCGGATGTTGTGCCCTGGCTGAAAGCCCGCGAGCACGTCCTCTCGGTTCCCGGCCTGTACGGGAATCCGCTTTATTGCGTCTCCTATGATGCAGAGGAGCCCCGCGGCACGGTCGTCATCGTTCATGGTTTCACCGAGAATGCCTTCAAGTTCTCCGAGCTGATCTTTTCACTGCTGCATGAGCATTTTTCCGTCGTCGCCTATGACCAGCGCGGCCACGGCAGGTCCTGGCGGGACCGGGGCATTCCGGATCCCTCGATGACCCATGTCGGCCGTTTTTCCGATTATGTGTCCGATCTGAAAATCATCTGCGCTCAGGTGCTGTCCGCCATGCCGAAGCCCTGGATGGTCTTTGCCCATTCCATGGGCGGGGCCGTCACCGTCTCCTTCCTGGAGCAGGACCAGGACTTTTTCTCCGGCGCCGTCCTCTGCGCCCCGATGATCGCCCCGAACCTGAAAGGCCTCCCCTCCGCGGCGGCGGCCGGCGTCTGCCGGGCCGAAATCCTGGCCCGCCAGGCCAAGCGCAGCCCCTTCTTTATGAAGCCCTATGCAGGCCACGAGGATTTTGATACCTCCTGCGCCACGGATCCCCGCCGCTTTGCCTGGTATGATAATGTCAAGTTTGCCCATCGGGAGTTCCAGAACAGCGTCCCCACGAGCCGCTGGATTCTGGAATCGATTCATGTCACGAAGCAGCTGCTGGCCGACGGCGCCCCGGAAAAAATTTCCTGCCCTGTCCTGCTCTTCACGGCCGATCAGGATTCCAGCGTGCTGCCCGGCCCCCAGAAGCAGTTTATTGACCGGGTCTCCCGCCATCAGCATGTTTTTGTCCCCGGCTCCCGCCATGAGATTTACCGGTCGGAAAACGCCGTGCTCTTCCCCTGGTGGCATCGGATTCTCGCCTTCCTCCGGGATCCCGTTTCCGCCGTGAAAGCGGGTGATGGCCAGTGAAAAGGAAATCCTCCGGTTTTGCGGCCCTCTTCGCGGTCGTGATGCTGGCCTTCGCGCTCTTTCTCGCCTGGTATGTTCCCTCGTCCGCCCGCCTCCGGTTTCGGGTGGAGGATCTGACGATCAGCCTGGATACCAGCCGCGGCCGGGAAAGAAAACAGCAGGCGGAATATGACCAGGTGGTCCTGGATATTCCGGCTACGAAGGAGCTCCTGGCGAAAAAACAGCCCCAGGCGGAAGCCGCGAAGGCCGAGGTGGATGCCCTGAAGGCGGAAAAGAAGCAGCTCCGGGAGCAGAAAAAAGCCCTGGAAGCCGCCCTGAACGAAACGAAGGAGGAGGCTGCCGCCAATGACTAAGCCGCTGAAACTCCTCCTTTCCGCCGTCCTGCTCGCCGCGGCCCTGGTCATGGTCTTCCTTTTTCTCGACCACCGCAGCCTGAGCCGGGAAGCCGCTTCCCTCAGTTCCCAGCTGTCCGTAAGCCGCGCCGCCTGGGAAAAAACCGCCGAAGAGAAGGAGAAGCTCCAGGAAACCCTGAAACTTCTGCAAAATGACCTGAAGGAAGCCGAACTGACCATCAAGGAATCCGCCGAGCGCGCCGAAGAGCTGAAAGCGGATATCGCAGCCCTGCAAAAGGAAATCGACTCCATGAATGGAGAGATTCACCAATGAGTAAAAATCATCAAAACGAACAGCCCAGGGATCCCGAAGAGAAACTCTCTTACCCAATCAGCAACTTCTGAAAATACGCTCCCTCTATGCACCGAAACTGCGTAAGCACCATCATAACATCACTGTAAGTCATCCCCCGAATCACGGTCCCTCCACCTTCAACTTCTTCCTCGATCGGCTCCGGAATCACCTCCAGCCACTCCGCCCCCGGCTCTTCCTTCATCATTTCCTTCAGCGGCTCCAGAATCTTATTCAGCTTTCGAACTTTATATTCATTCAAAATCGTATTCGGCTGCCGCCTGCTCTGGTACTGAAACTCATAGTACATCTGTTCAAAAAAGTCCCGCAGCATAAAAGCCTGCGCCCGTTCAAATTCAAATTCATCCAAAGCTTCCTGTTCGTTTTCGTTCATAACCCGCTCTCCCTCCGTAATCATTCTGAAGTAGTTTTCATTCGGCAGCATATATTCCGGCCTCGCCGGAATCTGAATCCCGATGCAAATCCGGCTCACGACATTATATTTCTTGTATTTGTCGTATCGACGCCCGGTCTCATACATCACATACCTGCTGTCCTTTTGTTTCTTATAGGAAATCTTCCCCTTCAAATCCGGAATCCTTACCGGTCGATTCGAATAAATCCCGCTCTCCTCCCCTCTGCACTGTTTGAGTTTCATTATTTTTGAGTTTCATCGGCCTGTTCTCCGTCTCGTGCCCGTTTGAGTTTCACTTTTTTTGAGTTTCATCGGCCTGTTCTCCGTCTCGTGCCCGTTTGAGTTTCACTTTTTTTGAGTTTCATCGGCCTGTTCTCCGTCTCGCGCCCGTTTGAGTTTCATTATTTTTGAGTTTCATCGCCTTTGTTTCGCCAGCCGAATAATCTCCGCCATCCTCTCTTCCGCCGCTTCCCGATCCTCCTTCTCCATCAACAGCCGCATAGTCTCCTCCGGCTTTCCCATCGTCCTCTCCAGAATCATATCAATCAGCTGCACCCTGGTATTAATAGGCGTAGAAGGGTTATTCATCAACTCCCGCATATTCTGCAAAGCCGTAGGCCCCATCCCCGCCATCAGTTTCTCCATCACCTCGTTCATCTTCTTATCCATAAATCATCACCTGCCTTCCTCGTCTCCCCCATAACCATACCCCACCGTGCATCGCGAGCGAAACTGGGGGACCTGTCGCGTGCGATTCCTTGCCTCCGTTTCGCCATCACTCAGCATCGGTCCACGGTTCCTGATAGTGGAACTTCGTCAGGTCCCGCTCCGCCTTGCTCAGCCGGTCCGACAGATTGCAGATATCATCCGTCACCACCAGCCAGGCGTGCGCCCCGGTGATCGACGACTTGATCCCCAGCCCCCGCAGCTGCGGAGCCCCCATCGGCGAACGCCACAGATTCGTCGTGATATGGTCCATGCTCTGCTCCGTAATCTTCAGCTGGACCCCACGGTTCGTCTGCGTAAAATCCCGCATCACATCCGACTGCAACACCTTCGCCACCATGTTCATCATCTCACCGACATCATGGTCCGTCTTCCGCAGAAAAATCACATTCCGATTCGGATACAAAACCATGTACAGCGGAATAGCCACCGCCAGGCAAGAGCTCTTAAAAGCCCCCCGATGCGCCTGCAAAGTATAGTCCTCATCCCCGAAAACCATTTCATGAATCCATTTCCCGTGCAAAGCCGTCAGATCCGTAAACCCAACCAACCGCCCCAAAACCTCCGGCCGCTGCAACA
>JAFRBK010000015.1 GCA_017404985.1 Clostridia bacterium
TGGAATCCGGTGCACCAGTCGTCCCCGTGTACTACAATGTCCGGCTTCAGCTCCGTCAGGATGTCCCGGTAGCTCAGCGTTTTCTGCTCAACTACCCGGTCCACCCC
Organism: Clostridia bacterium; assembly: GCA_017404985.1. Classification (GTDB taxonomy): domain Bacteria; phylum Bacillota; class Clostridia; order Christensenellales; family Aristaeellaceae; genus Aristaeella. Next base: position 108 of record JAFRBK010000015.1, read on the forward strand.
GGCAATATTTTCGAACAGGTTCATCCGCTCGGAGGCCGGCACCAGCGGAAACCGCTTGTAGGAAGCCACCGCCTCGTCGCTCAGCACGCCGATAACCAGCTTCCCCAGCGCCTGCGCCTTCCGGATAATCGCGATGTGCCCTCCGTGAATGATGTCTGTGGAGAAGCACAGGTATACCGTCTTCTCCCCCGTGTCCTTCAGCCGTTCCGTCACCGTCCGCAGATCCTCCGCGTTGTCGATTTCGCTGCACAGCAGATCCCGCACATCCAGCGCCCGGATGTTCGCTTTCCCGTCCAGCGCATTCAAAGCGTTCTCGGCATATACCCGGTCGTTCCCCGCCTCGCAGAAGGCGTGGATCTCACCGAGCCAGAGCTTCCAATCCTCCCGCCGCAGCCGGTAAAGCGCCTGGGCTGCCATCGCCTCCTCAAAGAATTCGATCCCGACCTTTGTAACAAACCCGTCCCGCACCACGGCCTTGAAGTCCTTTTCCGGCAGCGGCAGCGTGGAGCTCACCGCCATGCAGGAGTCCGGGTATCCCATCACCCGCTCCAGCACTGCTTGTTCGAACACCAGGTCCCCGTGCATCAGCAGGATATCATCGTCCAGATACTCCCGGGCACAGTCGATGGAATAGATATAGTTCGTCTCCGCGTACCGCTCGTTCTTCACAAAGGTGAAATGAATCGGCAGCCCCAGCCCCCGGCAGTATTCCACCAGCACCGTGTCGTAGTATCCGGTGGTGATCACAGCCTCCCGGATCCCCGCCCCGGCAATCATTTTCAGCTGCCGGCTCAGAATCGTCTCCCCCGCTGCGATCTCTGTCATGCATTTGGGGTGTTCCTTCGTCAGTTCCCCCATCCGGGAACCCAGCCCGGAATTCAGGATTAACGCTTTCATTCCTTGTTTCCTTTCAAATCGAACAGGGTACCGGAGAGACGGTTCCTCTGGCACCCTTGGCTCAATATCACCACAGGAGCCGCCCCTCTGTCACTTTTTCAGTCAGGAAGCTCCGGAACATCTTCCTCGAAGGATTCCTCGCCCAGTTCCGTAATGCGGACCTTCCCCGCCTCGCCGTATTGATACAGCTGATCAAAGAATTCAATCGCCGCGCGGATCTTGGTGCGCAGCAAATATCCACCGGCTTCCGTATTCGCGTATACTGTTTCTGGCGGCACCTGCGGATGCCAGCCATACGCCCTGCCATGGAAGGATTGAATGCTGGCCAGCGTCTGCAGAATCTCCTCCCTGGTCAGGGAAGCCAGTTCCGGCGCATCAATAATGGCATTCAGAACAGCCTTCACTTTCTTCACTGCCGCGGAGTCATCCGCATAAAAGCTTTCAGCGTTATCAAATTCATGTTTTTTGTCGATTACATCCTCTGTATAGGATGCGCTGAAGGCAAACAGGGCAAAGACATTCTCCAGCCGGTTTCCGGGCTGCAGAAAGCGGTGCAGGTTCGCGTAGCACTTCTGCCGTGCGTTCTTTCCCATCCGGCCGATTAGTTCCGCCTCGTCAAAAAGAATCACCCATCCATTCAGTCCGATTCTTCGGAAAAACACACTTATGAAGCTATAGTAATCCATGGCATGTTTTGTTTTACTGAATTTCCGCTCGATGTTGGCTGCTTTCCCCATCACGCGGCGATAACCTTTCCGGATCACCGCCTCCGATATAAAGTCTCCCTCCAGATCTCCGAGATACAAATTGCGCTCCTCATCGTCCTGGGAATGCAGGAATGCTTTCAGCAGATGATAGATTTTATCCGTTTCCAGTCCGGTCGCCGCAAAATCCAGCAGCTCCCCTGCCACGCCGCTACCGGGCGTCATTTCCTCCAGTTTCTGGCGGAAACCCGGCTGTGCCGCACCCGGCAGATAAGTATTCGCGATAATTTTCCGATACAGCTGGTGCAGATTGTTCAGCGGCGTTTCCTTTCCCAGGGAAACATAGGAGACGGCCATTCCCGCGTCCGATGCCATGCTGAAAACGGTATTTAGCAGATGGGTTTTTCCTTCCCCGTATTTCCCTCGAATAATCATTCCGCCGGAAGAGCCGCCTGCGGTTTCTTCCAAACGGTTTGCAATTTTTTTCAGCATTGCCGGCCGGGCCTCGGAAAAATAGGCGCCGACCGCTCTGGAAGGAACGCCGGAACGAAGGGCTTCGATCACGTGCATCGCCTGAAAATCACTCATGCTCCCGGCCTCCTTCCAGCGTCATGCGGTTCATCAGATAGGGCAGGCCCAGCCTGCCAAAAACCGATCGTGCCCGCAGGTTTTCCGCTTCCTCCCTGTCCAGTGGTGAAGCCGGAATCCCTGCCTCCCTCATCACAGATGCCAGTTTTTCGGACATTTCGCAGAGCGTTTCCGCGTCATATGCTTCATCGCCGTATCGGTCCATATCCAGGATATCCGCAAATCGGTTAAACCGGCTGCTGACTACCTCGTTCTGAATCCGGAACCACAATGCCTGGTAGGATTTCATCCCCAGGCTTTCATCGTCCATCAATTCCCGGTCAAAGCACATCATGAACAGCACATATCGCATGCTGTCGATATCGTCAATCAGCTGGCGGATGCTTTCATAGGTATCCTCCCGCCGCAGCTTGGTATATCGGATCGGATCCGCTGTGTTCCGGTTCAGCAGCATCTCCATATCGTCAATAATGACCATCAGGCCGCCGGATCCGGAAAGGTGAATCACCTCGCACAGGGAGCGAAGCAGATGTCTGGCATTCATCTTGGTAATCGGGGACGGTACCAGCCCGATAGCCTTCAGCTGTGCAGTCTTGACCGTTTTATCCCCGCGCATATAAGCCAGAATCAGGTCTGCGTTTGCCTTTTCCAGCACGGGATGTCCGAGGATTCCCCCGGTCAGCAGAGAACAGCACGCAGCAAAAGTGTTGTCCAGCAGTGGATTCCGGGTAAACCAGGTCCGCAGCTGTCCCCGGATTTCATTCCGGGTGAGGGCGTCCCCTTCCCCCCGTTCAGAGAGCATATCCATAAAATTCTGCCCTTCCCGTATGTCTGCAGGAGCGTATCCCATATCCCGGATCATCTTTTCCGCGCAGCCTTTCAGGATCTCCTCCAGATCGCACTGCCGGATAATCTCCAGGTAGATTTCCCGGAAATCATTCAGCCAGATATCCTTCGCGGAGAACCTTACCGTCCGGTAATTTCGTTTCTCTGCTTCCCGGCACATCAGTTGGGAAAAGTGGGTCTTCCCGCTTCCGGCGTTTCCGGTTACAAATTTGATCTTGCTGCCGCCGGAAGGAATATAGTCTTCCAGATAGATCCGCATCAGAAAATCAGTCAGCGAATCTGTTCCGGCCGTAATGTCCCGAAGCAAGGCTCCGTTTTCCGGCGTTTTGCCTTCTCGCAGCGCCTCCAGCGCGGTAGCCCGGTCTGTCTCTCTGCTCATTCTTCTGTTCCTGCCTTTGTTCTGCTTTTATTCTTTCACGGTATTCTTCATGTTCAACGTGCTGATATAACTCTCCACGCCCGTCCGGCTCAGCACGCGGATTCCGTTGGATCCGTCCCGGCTGGTTCCGAAATCATAGCAGGCGCCCGTTTTCGGGGCAACCCAGCTTTCCGGTCCAGCTTCATACACACGTGCCAGGTCAAAGGCAAAGGCCTGCATATCGTATTCTTTCCGGCTGCGGGACATCAGCGCCAGGTTTTTATAGATCTTCGTCAGGGCTTGGGTGCTGCCTACACGGCCTCCGGCCCGCAGGCAGGTAATCTCATAGGCCTCTCCCAGTTCGTTCATGAACGTTGCAGGGTTGAACTTTGCGCTGTAAAGCTTGTTCTGCCCGTTCTGGATCGTTTCCGCGATATAGGAAGGCCGGCAGCTCTGTACCTTTTTCCGGTCCATCCAAACTTCGGCGGGATGTTCCTGGTCCCCCAGCACCCGGATCTTGTAGGGGAACATCTCGTAAACCCCTTTTTCGCCCTTTACGTCAATCTTCTTTTCCTTGCACGCGTCCAGCAGCTGCATGGTGAAATCGCCGCTGACAAAGTATTCCTGCACGTCGAAGGCATCGATCTGTTCCTGCAGCTGTTCCGCCAGCGCCTGGATCTGGCTGATCGCCTCCTGCAGCGCCGCTGTCCCTTTCCTGGCTTCGGTCAGGTTTCCAGTGTCAGTGTTTTTCTGGATTGCCTTCTGTAGCCGGACAATCGTGCCGGCAGCATCCTTGACTGCCTTCTGTGCGACCTTCAGGTTTTCAGCAAAAAGTTCATAGCTTTGCATTTTTTCTGTCCTCCTTAAAAATCCCCATATCCCCATGGTTCAGTTTATTATACAGGCCCGGGAAGTCCCGGTCAATGATTCTTGCCACTCGCCCGCTGCCCGTGCTATGATGGCATCAGCAGCCGGCTACTGCAGACCGTCCGGAAAGGGGGAACGTTGAATAATGAAGCTTCGCACCTGGCAGCAGCAATGCCTGAATGCCTGGGAAAGCAACAACTTCCGTGGCATCGTCAATGTCGTCACCGGAGCGGGAAAAACCTTTCTGGCCCTTTCCGCCATGGATCTTTACCGAGCCTGTTATCCGGAAGCGCGGATCAGGATTGTGGTCCCCACGATTCCCCTGGCCCGGCAATGGCAAACCGCGCTTCTTCATCACGCTGCCCCCGGCTCGGAGCCGCCCGGCCTTTTCGGTGCTGGATACCGCGACTCTGTGGAAAAACAGGTAATGATTTATATCATCAATTCCGCCCGGGATGTGCTTTCCAATCATATTCGAAAATCCTTTGCTCTTCAGCAGCATGTACTCCTGATTTGCGATGAATGCCATCATTATCAGAGCCCGCAAAACCGGAAGATCTTTAGCTTCATCAGCTCGGGCGATGGTTATGCTGCCCTGTACGCCAGCCTGGGCCTGTCCGCCACGCCCTTCGGCACCGGAAACGATCATGTTCTGCTTCAATCCCTGGGCAGGGAAATCTTCCGTTACGGGTTTTCCCAGGCCGTAGAGGATCAGGTCATTGCCCCCTTCATCGTCAGTGAAACTGCCGTTTCCTTTCTTCCAAAGGAAAAAGCACGTTATCAGAAGCTCAGCCGGGAACTGGCACTCCTGCTGAACAAGCTGAAATCCATGTATCCGGAACTTGGCCAGTTAAGCCCTTCCGCCTTTATCAGGGCGGTCATGAAGCTCGCCCAGGCAGCCGGCATGGATCCGGAAGACCCCGCGGCAGCTTTTTTGCTGAAAACCTGGGAGCGAAAAGAAGTCTGTGTTCTGGCGGAATCCCGCCTCTTTTGCGCGCTGGATTTGATCGCAAACATTCCCTCCGGCCAACGCGTCCTGATTTTTTGTGAACGCATTCAGCAGGCGGAGGAAATGGCCTCCGTTCTGCGCCGCAGCCTGGGAAACGGCGTTTGTGGCCTGTATCATTCCCGCATGTCCGGGGAAGCCCGCCGGCGCATCCTCGAAGCTTTCCGGGATAATCATTTTCGTGTTCTGGTCAGCTGCCGCTGCCTGGATGAGGGAATTGATGTTCCGGACGCCTCAGTCGGCATCGTTCTCAGCAGCACCGCTGTTTCCCGCCAGCGAATCCAGCGGTTGGGAAGAATCCTTCGCCGTTCAGAAGGAAAACAGGCCGGCAGCCTCTATTATCTCTATATTCAGGAATCTTCGGAAGAAATGGCCTATCTCCCCGGTCTGGAAAACAACCCCTGTTTTCCGTTGCGGTATGATTCCCGGGAGCGTTCCTTTGCCAACGATGCCTATGAATATGCTGCACTGCAGGTTCTTTCCGATGCAAAGTCAGAGGGTTACGGCAACGCGCAGCTCGCGGAACTCCGCCGTTGTCTCCTGGAAGGGCTGACGCGTTCAGACTGCCTTCTCCCTCCCTCAGCAATCCGCAGCCAATTCCACAATGCCGCGTCCCGCCGTGAGCGAAACTACTGGAAAACGATGCATAAGCTGAACCGCCTGTTAACCTGACAGGGTGCCAGAGCCGGTTCTGCTTATACTGTTCCCCTGATTCGTCTTTCCAGCTCTTCCAGCGGCAGGATCCCGCTTTGCGTATCGTACGCCGTCACGGACGCCGCTCCTTCCGCCGCCGCCAGCATGGCGCAGTCCGCCGGGCTTCTGCCTTCCAACGCAGCGGTTAAAAATGCCGCAATGCTCACGTCCCCGGCGCCGACCGCAGATTTCACTTCCGCCGGGAAGCACAGCTGGCATCCCTTCGCCCCGGCCCAGATTGCGGATTCCAGCCACGCGCCGGGCCCAATCGCCCGAATCCGCTCCGTCCCCGCAGCCTCATAGTACATCCCGGATACCCCGCATTTGATCACCGCGCACCCGCATCCCATGCCGAGGCACATGTCCGCCAGCGGAGCCGCGTCCTGTTCCAGGTCCAGCCCTTCCGCCATATCTCCGCCTTTAGCTGCCAGCTCCTCGTATCTCGGCCGGTTCAGCATGTAGCAAAGCTCCTCGAAGCTCGGCATAAAGAAATCCACATAGGGCAGCACCTTCCGCAGGATGGTCTCCCACGGCGCCTTCCCGGCCTCGCTGTGGGGATCCACCGCCGCCAGGTCCAGGCTCGTGGCGATCCCATGCCCCTTCACCCGGCGGAAAAGCCGTAAAAGCTCTTCCCCCTCGTTTTCGTACATGGATCGCATCAGCGGCGGATAGCCGAAGTGAAACAGCTCCGCGCCCTCCAGCGCCTCCTCCGGAATGTCGCCCGCCGTAAAAGTGTCGTTCGCCCCGGGATGGTGCAAAAAACACCGGTCCACGCCCGGAATCGCCAGCACGAAAGTGTAGGAAGTCGTCACATCCCCGCTCTCGATCAGCCCGGTCACGCCCGCGTCGTTGAGTGCCTCCCGGATCATCCCGCCGAGAGCGTCCTTCCCGACCTTCCCGAGCACAGCCGCGTCGTTCCCCAGGCGTTTCATTGTCATCCCTACCGTGTAGGCGCTTCCCCCGGGCGCCACCATCGCGGAATCCACCCGCACCAGCCGCCCCGGAACCAGTAGCTCACCCGGCATCTTTCCCCGGGCCACTCCCGGAATCATCGGCGTCAGGTCAATGCAGATATGTCCCGCTGAAATAATCCTGTGCTTCATCTTTCCGCTCTCTCTGAGCAAATCCCGAAAATTCCCGCTGCACTTTGAGTTTCATTTTTTTTGAGTTTCATTACCAGGTCTCGATTTTTAGTAACACTTTTTTAGTATCACCGGGGTTTTCGGGCTTGCTCTTTCTCCTGTAAGTCGGTATTTTTCGAATAAGCATACAAACCCATTATCCATTATACACAAAAATGTCAAGTATGTCAACAACCAAAATCATCTATTTTTCAAATTTTTTCTTGGTGAAAAAAGCACACCCTCAGTATTTTTTCTTGTCCGAAACGCTGATGTCTTTCCCCAGCTGCACCTCAATCAGCTGCAGCCCCTGTTCCCCGGCAATGATCGTGTGCTTCTGCCCGGCGTTCATCCGGATCACGTCCCCGGGAGCCACCGTCGTATCCTCCCCGTCAATCACAGCCTTACCGAATCCACTGATAATCGTCCATACCTCGTCCCGCCGTTCGTGGCTGTGGTAGTTCATCCGCTGCATCGGCTTCAAATTCGCCTTGATGGTCAGGGAGCTGTCCTCTGCGTCGATCACCAGATAGTTCCCCCAGCTCTTTTCGGCAAACATAATCTGCCGGCTGATCGTGTCCACGTAGGGCTTGATCCTGTCCGCCGTTTCCGCCGATGCCACCAGAATCCCGTCCGGGCTGGCCGCGATCACCGTATCTTTCATCCCCATCGCCAGCACCGGGATGTCGAGCTCGTTCACAATGTGCACGTTCTCACACCGGTCTCCGATCACCGCGTTTCCGACCGTCGGTTCCTCCATGGTTTCCGCCAGTGTGTTCCATGTCCCGATGTCTTTCCAAACGCCCCTGTACCGCAGCACCGCGATGGACTTCTCCTGCTCAACCACCGCGTAGTCAAAGCTGATCTTTTTCAATTCCGCGTAGTGGTCATACAGTTCCTGGTATTCGCTCGTCCCAAGCAGCTCCCGGCTCTTTTCCATCACGTATTTCAGCCGGTAGGCAAACACGCCGCCGTTCCAGAGCGCCCCGGCTGCAATGTATTCCCGTGCCTTTTCCTCCGTCGGTTTTTCGGTGAAGGTGAATCCGCCGCCCGCCTCCGGCTTGATGTATCCGTATTTCTCGCTCGGCCCGTCCGGCTCAATGCCCATCAGCACAAGGTTCTCTTTCCCGGTTCGCGCCGCCTCGTACATGTCCTGCAGGCACTGGAAATATCCCTCTTCCACATAGGGGTCCACCGGGCAGATCACCACGGCCTCGTCTGAAGCAATTCCCATCTTCTCATGCAGGTATGCCGTCGCCAGCGCGATGGCGGGAAAGGTATCCCGCCGGCACGGCTCCACAGAAATCCCTACCTCCGGCCCCAGCTGGTTGTGAATCGCAGAAACCTGGCTTTTCGAGGTGGCGATGGTCACCACGGCTTCCGGGTCCACGTCCCGGATCTGGCGGTATACCCGCTGCACCATGGATTCGTATCCCTCTCCATCCCGGAAAATCTTGATAAATTGCTTGCTCCGCACGTCGTTGGACAGCGGCCACAGCCGCTTCCCCGATCCGCCGGATAAAAGGACAATATTCATCTTTCTCCCCTCAGCGCTTTGGCTTTTTCCAGCGCGGCAGCGATCACCTGGTCCATGTCGTAGTATCGATAAGATCCCAGCCTCCCGCCGAAAATAACCTTTTCTTCTTTCTCCGCCAGCGCCGCGTATCGGGCATACAGCTCCGTGTTCTTCGCGTCGTTGACCGGATAGTAGGGCTCGTCCCCGGGTTTCCATTCGGAGGAATATTCCCGGCTGATCACGGTCTTCGGCAGTTCGTTCCCGTTTTCGTCCTTCCCGAATTCGAACCACTTGTGTTCAATAATCCGCGTCCATGGCGTTTCCGCGTCCGTGTAGTTCACCGCGGCGTTCCCCTGGAAATTCGGCTTGTCCAGCACTTCCGTCTCGAACCGCACGGACCGGTATTCCAGGTTCCCGAAACGGAATCCGTAGAAAGCGTCGATCGGCCCGGTGAAAATCACCCTGTCCGCCATAGCGTCCCACCGTTCCCGGTCTGCCAGGTAGTCTTCGTTCAGCCGCACCTCAATCCCTTCCAGCATCCGCTCAACCATCTTCGTGTATCCACCGGTCGGAATCCCCTGGTACAGCGCGTTGAAGTAGTTGTTGTCGAAGGTCAGCCGCACCGGCAGCCGCCGGATGATGAAGGCCGGCAGCTGGTCGCAGGGCCGTCCCCATTGTTTTTCCGTGTATCCCTTGACCAGCTTCTCGTAGATATCCCGCCCCACCAGCGAAATCGCCTGTTCCTCCAGGTTTTTCGGCTCGGTGATGCCCGCCGCCGCCCGCTGTTCAGCGATTTTCGCCGCCGCTTCCTCTGGTGTCACCACGCCCCACATCCGGTTGAAGGTGTACATATTGAAGGGCAGGGAATACAGCTCCCCGTGCCAGTTCGCCACCGGGCTGTTGGTGAACCGGTTGAACGTCGCGAACCGCTGCACATATGCCCATACCGCCGCGTCATTGGTGTGGAAGATGTGCGCACCGTACCGGTGCACGTGGATTCCCTCGATTTTTTCTGTGTATACGTTCCCGGCAATATGCCACCTTCGGTCTATCACCGCCACGGTCTTTCCGGCATCCGCCAGCTCCCGGGCCATGGTCGCCCCGTAGAGTCCGGCCCCGACAATCAGATAATCGATCCTGTTCATCATTTTCTCCCGTTCCCTCCTGTATTCATGATATCCCAGCATCCGATCCCTGTCAACGCTACACTTTATCGCGTTAAATCACGAAAGCAAAATGGGTATAAAAAAGGGCGCCCCGGCGCCCTTACCCCCTCTTCATCAGGTCGGTGTATTGCTTGAATGTCATCAGGTGGTGGTCCTTTTCGCTGATGATCAGGTCCTCTTTTCCACCGATCAGCTCATACGGCCATTGAATCCCGATGTCCGGATCGTCGTACAGAATCCCCGAATCCCCCTCGCCATAGAATACTTCCGCGCATTGGTAACTGACCAGCGAATCCTCGATCACCAGGTACCCGTGCCCGAAGTATTCCGGTACCAGCAGGCACCCGTGGTTCTCCTCTGACAGGTGGAACCCCTGCCATTGGCCGTAGGTCTTCGATGCCGGCCGCAGGTCCACGATTACGTCGTACACATGGCCTTTGACGCATTGGATCAGCTTCGCCTGTTGCTTGACCAGCTGAAAATGGGTCGCCCGGATCACGCCCCGCTTGGATATCGTATAGAAAGTCTCCTTCAGGTCGTGTTCAATCCCGTTCGCCCGGAAGGTATCCACATTGTATACCTTCATCAGCCCACCGCGCTCATCCGTCGCCAGGAAGGGCTGGATATAATAAGCCCCTTCCAGTTCCAGTGGTTGAAAATCAAATTTCTGTATCATATCTGCCCTCCAGTATTTCCCCGATCGCCTGGTCCATCTCAATGTATCGGAATTCCGCCAGCCGCCCGCAGAGCGTTAAATTCCGGAACCGCCTGGCATGCTCCTGGTATTTCTCGTTCAGTGCCTTGCTTTCCTCCGTCAGCACCGGATAATACCGCTCATTCCCGGATGCCGGATCAAAGGGAATCGGATATTCGATGGCAATGCTCGTCCATCCGTGCCCGTCCTGGGGCGGAATCTTGGTGTATTCCGTAATCCGGGTGTATCCCTTCGCTTGAGGGTACGCCGTCACCGCCGCCTCCTGGTAGCTTTCCTGCGCCAGGCTTTGAAAATCAAATCGCAGCGACCGGTAGGGCAGCACCCCGAACCGGTATCCGAAAAGCTCGTCCACCGCCCCGGTCCACACCACCGGCGCCGCTTCCCCGTCAAACAGGATCTCCCCCGCCGCCTCGTCCGTCGCCAGATGTTCCAGCGCATCCGTGTTCAGCCGGATTTCAATGTTCGGATGGTCCGTCATCCGCTCATAAAAGGCGGTGAATCCGCCTTTGGGAATAAATTGCCATCTGTCCGTGTATCGACCGCCGTAGCCCAGCAGCACCGGCACCCGTTTCAGCACGGAGGGGTCCACCTCCTCCGGCTTCAGGTTCCATTGTTTTGCGGTGTACAGCCTGTAATCCTTCTCAAACAGGAATTCGGCAAATCCCCGGATGCCGCCGTCATCCGATTCCAGCAGCTCTGTCACCGGCACGGATTCCCGTCCGGGATATCGCTCCTTCAGCGCCCTCTTCAGCAGCGCCGCCGCTTCCGGGGCATAGAACTGGTCGATCGTCCGAAAGTTGAAGGGCGCCGGGGTGCTGATTCCGTCAATCACCGCCGCCGTCGTCGGCTGATAGGGTTCCGGCTCACAGAACCGGGTAACCCACGTATACACGTTCTCGTCGCTGGTGTGAAAAATGTGCGGCCCGTATTGCTGCACCCGGATTCCGTGCTCATCCAAAGCATCATAGGCATTCCCGCCCGGATGCCCCCGCCGTTCCAGCATCAGCACCCGTTTGCCGGCCTCCGCCAGCTTCCGCGCAACGGTTCCCCCGGCGATCCCCGCGCCTACAATCAAGCAGTCAATCATGCCTTGTTTTCCCGGATCGTCCTCACGACGCCTTCTTCGAACGATGTCTTCACGTAATTCCCGATGGTCTTCACCAGCGGGGTAATGTCAAACATTTCCACCTGGTAGGTCACGCCGTCGTCCGGCCGTTTCCCGATCCCAATCAGGTTTTCCTTCCGTTTGATTGCCCCGATGGTTCGCAGGTAATCCTTCAGCTGCCGCGGATCCCCGCTCCCGATGTAGTATCCGGTCCGGTCCCATGCCGCGTCCCCCAGCCGGTACACCGCCTCAATCAGATCGTCCACGAAGATGAAGTCGTAGGGCTGTTCAGCCGGGCCGTATTGGGCTTCCTCGTTCTTCCCCAGCTGGTCCAGTGTGTAGCTGACCAGGTTCCCGGTATGGTTCCCCGGCCCGTAGATGTTCGCGAACTGCATCCAGATGAAGGGCTGCCCGATGTATTTGCAGTAGGTTTCGGCCATTTGGTGCGCCGCGTTCTTTGCCGCGGCATACATCATGCCCCCGGTGGTCTTCTCCAGCTTCAGCAGGCTTTCGACCGCCCGCTCTGCCACGGTCCCGGCAATCAGCAGCCGCGGGCAGTTCAGCATCTTCGCCGCCTTGGCGCAGGCCAGGGTCAGCCGGATGTTCTCACTCTGGATGTCCGGGTCTGCCTTCTCCGGCCCATTCACGCCCCGCCATGCGAAATGGTAAAAGGCGTCGTATTCCCCCTCGGGGATGGCGCCTGCCAGCCCTTCCGCATCCGTCAGTTGCATGGAAATTTTCGTCAGGTTCTCCTGGTCCGGCAGCGTCCCGTTGTCGAACCCGACGTCAACTGCCGCCACCTTCGCCCCGTTCTCCAGCAGCTTCTTGATCAGTGTGCTCCCCAGAAATCCGGCCGCGCCGGTCACAATCACGTTTTTCATGCTTCATTCCCTTTCAGGGTACCAGAGGGACGGTTCCTCCGGTACCCGCTCATGCTCAGCCACATCAATACCGACCATAAAGTGACAGCCGTCGTCCGGTATTGGAAAATCATATGGATGCAGGTCGGCTGTACGCTCAGGCAGTACCAGATCATCACCATCACGGCCGGCAGCAGCAGCCAGATCCATTGCAGCGCCGGAACAGCGGAACGGCCTGAAGCGCCTCCCCGGCGTTCTGTTACCGCTGCATACACTGCCCTTCCCGCCATCACGGCGATCAGCGCCAGGTATGCCGCGCTCACGAAGGGGTTCTCCAGGCAGGTCCCGATCAGCGAACGGATCATCATCCCCAGATTATAGTATACCACCAGCTCCTCCTGTTTCACAATGCCGGTCCGGTTCGCCAGCGACCCGAATCCGTCCGCGAATCCGTTCACGCCGGTGAACACCGTTGCCAGCGCCAGCTTCGCAATCCACATCAGCCCGTATCCGGCCAGCCAGGCCCCTGCCGCTTTCAGGGCAGCCTTTCCGCGGCTTTCCTCCTCGTCTGTCAGCAGCAGCCAGAAAATCATCGGATATCCCAGCGTCACCAGCGGCGTTGTGTAGAAGTCAAAGAACTGCGTAATCATCCCGCACGCCAGGAAGAATTCCGGCCCGATCTTCTTTCGCTTCGCCCATGGCACCAAAAGAATAAAGATGAAAGCCAGAATAAAGCAGCAGCTCAGCTGCAGGCTGTGGCAGATCACCTGCGGTTTAGCAAAAATCACACTCAGCGCAAACAATATCCCTGCACCGAAACGGGGGAAGGTGAAACGGGGGGACGGCCTTTTTCGTTTCACGCTTGCGGTGAAACGTAAAAAGCCCGTCCCCTCCGTTTCACCCATCACTATCACCAGCCCCGCCATTGCAAACAGCGCAAAGAAAACAAAGCTGTTCACCTGCCGGATCTGCGTGAAATTCAAAAACGTCAGCAGCAACCGCACCGGTGCCCGGAATCCCTGCCAGTAGCGCACGTAGTACAGCTCCGGCTCCTTGCCTTCCCGTTCCTTCGCGAATTGCGTGAATTCCGCCGCCGGGTCATCCTTCACGTATACCGGGTTGCTGAAGATGGTACCCATGTCCCCGGCCTGCATCACGGCGGCTTCTTCCAGAATCAGCGCGTCCGTATAATTGTCCAGGGTCGATGTGGCCTCCCGGTCCCCGATCACCGGATAGCTGCCTTCTTCCTCGAATACCGCCGCGGATTCCAGGATGTTTGCGTCAATCCGCCCCTGCGGCAGCAGCGCCGCCGCCATCAGCGTCAGGATCCCCGCTGCGATCACCCCGAGGAAAACCAGCGCCATCCGCAGGCCCCTCTGTTTCAATGCTTTGCCCATTCAGCCATCGTCTTCTTTCTTCATCCTCGCTCGTCTTCACAAGCTCAAGGCAATCATCACAACCCCGCAGAGAATCACCGCAACCCCGACGATCTGGTTTGTCCGGATCTCCTCCTTCAGCAGAAAGTGGGAAATCAGCAGCGTCCAGATGTAGGTCATGGCGCTCAGCGGCAGCACGGTCGAATACGGCATCCGCTTCAGCAGCCAGATGTTCAGTACCGCCGAAATCACATACAGCGTCCCGCCGATATACAGCCATCGGCTCCTGATCAGCTTCGTGGGCGAAAGACCGTCCGCCGAAGCCCGCTTCAGAAAATAGCTGCCGAAGGAAGCCAGTGCGCCCATGCATAAAAGCGCAATCCAGTTCAGGATCATTCCTGTTTTTCTCCCCTCGTCAGGATGAAAACGCCCGCCATAATCGTGCAGATTCCTGCAATGCGCAGCGGCGTCATCTTCTCCTGAAAGAACAGGGCCCCCAGTACGGCGCTCAGCACGATGCTCAGGCTGTTGATCGGCTGCAGCACGGAAAGCTTCCCGAACCCCAGCGCGGTCAGCATCGCCAGGGCGCCGATCCCGTAGATCACGAATCCCGCCGCCAGGGGCAGCAGCCCCTCATATTTTTTCCAGATAAACTGCCCCATGCAGAGACAAACCACGCAAAGCAGCATCAGCAGAATCCCGATTGTCTGACGCTCCGTCTTTTTCTTTTCCACGGGAATCGCCTCACCTTAATATCGAATATCCCAGCGCCTTCGCGTCCCGGGCAAACATCTGCACTGTCTCCAGGCAGAACTGCTCCAGGTTCTTCCCGAAGTCCCCCAGCTTCGCCAGCAGGTCGTTCGTCACCGTAATGATGTCGCATCCGCAGCGGTCTGCCTGCACAATGTTCAGCGTCTCCCGCGGTGAAGCCCACAAAAGCTCCACCCCCGGCTTTTCATGGCAGATCTGGGCAGCTGCGGCCATGATCGGTTCGGGGTCGATCCCCGCGTTCGCGATCCGTCCCGCGAATACGGATACATAGTTGTGCGTCCCTTCCGCAAAGGCGTCCACCGCCTCCATCACCTGGCGGATCGTGAATACCGCTGTCACGTTCAGGTTCAGCCCCTTTTGGCTCAGCCGCCGCACCAGCGGGATGCTGCTCTCTCCGGTGGAGTTCGTGATTGGGATTTTGACCATCACGTTCTTCCCCAGCCCGGCCAGCACTTCCGCTTCCTTTTCCATGGTCTCAAAGTCGTCCGCGAATACTTCAAAGCTCAGCGAAAGGTCCGGAATCGCCTTCACCATTTCCGCCGCGAAGCTCACGTAATCCTTCACGCCGTGCTTCTTCATCAGGGTCGGGTTCGTTGTGAATCCCTTCACGATGCCCTTCGCGTATTCGGCTTTCATGGCTTCGCTGTCCGCCCCGTCCGCGAAAATTTTGACTTTCAGGTCAGCAATATTCATCCCCTCAAGCCTCCTCGCAGTCCAGTGCGTTCACAATCAGGTGCCATACCACGCCCTGCCATCCTTCGGCGTGCGGCGTAATCCGCTTCTCATCCACCACGGGAATCAGGATGCATGCGTCCGCCGCCTGCCGGGTGTATCCCCCGTTCCGGCTCACGATCCCGATAATCTTCGCGCCCTTTTCCTGCGCCAGCTTCAGCGCGTTCACGATGTTCAGCGACGTCGTTTCACTTCCCCCGCCGACGGAGAAAACCATCACCGCGTCCCGGCTGCCGATATGGCTCGTCTTCAGCCATTCGCTGAAGGTGGTTTCCCATCCCTCGTCGTTGGTCCGCGCCGTCAGCTCGGATACGTTGTCCGTCGGCGCGTAAGTCTCGATCCCGCCGATCTTCCGGAAGTCGTTCACAGCGTGCGATGCGTTCGCCGCGCTGCCGCCCACGCCCAGGATGAACAGCCGTCCCCCGGCCGCCTTCACCCCGCGCAGGATCTCCACCGCCTTCACGATTGCTTCCTCTGAAACGCTCTCCGCGATCTGCTTTGTCTGCTTCAGATAGCTTGCCGCATATTCCCGTGTCTTCATGGTCCGCTCCAGTCCTCCGTCACTTTTCCCGGTCTTCCGGAATAATTCTTCTCAGGGTATAGATATCCGTGTTTTTCCATTCGTCCCAGCGTTCCCGCAGCGTCTCCCGGTCATCCCACACGGCGCTGATCAGCCGCCCGGTAATTCCATCCGACGCGCTTCCCGCCAGGAACAATGCCAGCTCCGCCGCCTTCTCCGGGGGCGTCCCGCCGTTCTTCTTCCGTTCCAGCGCCTTGGCGTATTCCCCCTTGCCGACCGCGTCCTCCCCGGCCGCCAGGGTTTCCTCCAGCATTCTCCCGCTCATAGCTCCCGGGGCGATGGCATTTACGTCGATGTGCCACGTGCCGGCTTCCTTCGCGATCGTCTCCGTCAGCCGCACGATGCCGGTCTTGGCAACAGCATAGGCGCTGTAGTTCTCCCGCGGCCCGGTGGCGCCGCCGCCGCTCAGGCTGATGATCTTTCCCCCGCCCTGCTTTTTCATGATGGGCAGCACGCTCCGGATCAGGTATGCCGGCCCCAGCAGGTCCGTCTGAATCGTGCGCTTCCAGGCATCCCAGTCGTTCTCCTCGAAGGGGCCGATGGGCCCCTGGATCGCGGCATTGTTGACCAGGATATCAATCCGGCCGAACGCCTGCATCGCGGCCTGAATCACCCGGTCCGCGTCCCTTTTCTCCGCCAGGTCGCCTGCGCAGGCCAGAATTCGCTGCCCCGCCTGTTTTTTGCTCCCTTCCAGTTCCGCACAGGCGCGCTCCAGGTCCTCCCCGTTTCGTGCGCACAGGAGCATGTCCGCCCCCGCCGCCGCGAATGCCCTGGCGATGGCTTTCCCCAGCCCCCGGCTGGCGCCCGTAATGATCGCCGCTTTATTGGTTAACATCTTCCAGTCCTTCCGCAAATGTCAGTATGTTCTCCGCGGTCCTGTCCGGCTTCCGGCATCCGGTCATCATGCACA
>JAFRBK010000001.1 GCA_017404985.1 Clostridia bacterium
AAAAACGCAGGCAGTTGGACGATAAAAAAGTGCTTGATGCCTATCATGCAGGCACCAAGACAGCAGATGAAATCGTAACTTTTATCCGTTCAACAGATAGAGACAACGATTGAGGGTTAAAATTTTCAGGAAGTAAAGGTATAAGGACCGCCTGCCGAAACCATGGCAGTTAAGGTGCGAACACTGGTACACAGAGTTCCAGCGGGTTGAAGCCGGAGCGGAGGCATGGCGGAAGGGTGATATTGAAGAATACGGACGGCTGAGCTTCGCTTCGGGTTGGAGCAGCATCCACAACTGGGAGTCCGGTGCTCCGGAGCAGATCAAGCTCTATGAAATCATGAGAGAGACAACGGGTATTTATGGCGGGCGGTTCTCGGGCGCGGGGTTCAAGGGCTGCTGCATGGCGTTGATTGATCCGGCGTATGAAGATCGTATCCGGGAAGAAGTGGAGCGGAAGTACCTGACGGCTTATCCGGAGATGAAGGGCAAGTACAGCTTCCATATCTGCGCGAGTGCCGACGGTGTGAGGGCATGAGAAGATGAAGTGTGTAATACTGGCTGCCGGGTATGCTACGCGGCTTTATCCATTAACCGAAAACTTCCCGAAACCGCTCCTGAAAGTTCAGGGGAAACCGATCCTGGATTGGCTCATCGAAGACATCGGCAACGCAGTGGATGAGTTTATTGTCATCAGCAACCATCGATTTGCAAGCATCTTTGAAGAATGGCGTAAGGGCAGGGCTGAGAAGATCATCGTGCTTGATGACGGGACGGAGAGCAACGAGACGCGGCTCGGCGCGGTCAAGGACGTGCAGTTTGCGATCGAAAAGCTGGGGCTCTCCGATGACCTGCTTGTGATCGCCGGGGATAATCTGCTGGATTTCAGCTTGCAATCCTTTATTGCGTACTTTCACGAGAAGCAAACCACAGTCATTATGCGGTATTATGAGCCGAGCGTGGAGAAGCTTCACAAAACGGGCGTTGCTGTGGTGGACGAGAACGACAAGATTCTGGAGATGGAGGAGAAGCCGGTGGAACCGAAGTCCCATTGGTGCACTCCGCCGTTTTATATCTACCGCGCTTCTGACGTGCATCTCGTCCAGACCGGCATAGAATCCGGCTGCGGAACGGATGCACCGGGCTCCTTCATTGCATGGCTGTCAACACAGACAACCGTTCATGCTTTTGAAATGCCAGGGAAACGGTATGATATTGGAAATCTGGCTTCCTATGAAGATGTACAGAAAAATTACAAAGGGATTGGTTGATTATGCGGGACTTCGAAAACCTGAAAATTGCAATTGCCGGGACGGGATATGTGGGGCTTTCAATAGCGGTTCTTCTGGCACAACACCATGACGTCACAGCAGTCGATATCGTGCCGGAGAAGGTTGAACTGATCAATCAGAAACGGTCGCCCATTCAGGACGAGTATGTTGAGAAGTATCTGGCGGAGAAGGAGCTTCGGTTAACCGCTACCACGGATGGCGCAAGCGCCTATTCCGATGCCGATTTTGTGGTTATTGCTGCACCGACAAACTACGATCCGCAGAAGAACTTCTTTGATACCAGCGCTGTTGAAACAGTCATATCATTCGTTCAATCCGTTAACCCATCGGCAATCATGGTGATCAAGTCCACCATTCCCGTTGGCTATACCAGGCATGTTCGGGAGAAGATGGGGACGCAGAATATCCTTTTCAGCCCGGAATTTCTGAGGGAATCAAAGGCTCTGTATGACAATCTGTATCCGAGCCGGATCATCGTGGGATGTGATGAGGGGACACGGGAAACCGCGGAAGTGTTCGCACGGCTCCTGCAGGAAGGTGCGGAGAAGAAAGATGTTCCCACTCTCTTCATGGGTTTTACAGAAGCAGAGGCTGTTAAGCTCTTTGCCAACACGTACCTCGCTCTTCGGGTCAGCTATTTCAATGAGCTGGATACTTATGCGGAGCTGAAAGGTTTGGATTCCAGGGCGATCATTGACGGCGTATGCCTGGATCCGAGAATCGGAAGCCATTACAATAATCCAAGCTTTGGATACGGCGGATACTGCCTTCCTAAGGATACGAAGCAATTGCTGGCCAATTTTGAGAATGTGCCGGAGACCCTGATCCATGCCATCGTGGAGAGCAACCGAACGCGGAAGGACCATATCGCTGACCGCGTGCTGGAGAAGGCTGGGTATTACACGGCGAACAGCATGTGGAACGCGGCGAAGGAGCGGCCGATTACGGTCGGGGTATACCGCCTGACCATGAAGGCTAACAGCGATAATTTCAGACAGAGCAGCATCCAGGGGGTTATGAAGAGAATTAAGGCGAAGGGGGCTACAGTGATTATTTATGAGCCGACGCTGGAGGACGGAAGCACGTTCTTCGGGAGTTTGGTGGTGAATGATATTGAACGATTCAAGAAAAGCTGTGATGCGATTATTGCGAACAGATATGATGCTGTTTTGGATGATGTGGAGGGGAAGGTTTATACGAGGGATTTGTTCAGGCGGGATTGATTTTTTGAAAAAGTCAGGAAAATGAGGAGAATGGAATACGGTTTTTGGGGGATACTGTATCCAAGATGGATGAAAACCAGTTGATAATCATTTGTTTACGTTGTAAAATATGTCCGGGGAGGTGGAATGGTATGACCGTTCACGAAAGGGCATATAGCCTGATTGACCAACTTAGCGAAGATGATGTTCAGGCGGTAATTCAGGTCATGATCAGGTTGCTTCCAACTGTGAAGGAAGAGAAAAAAGAGACATTGTCTGATTCGCTTTCTCCTAAAATGAAAGCATTTATGCGGATGGAGCAGTTGAGAAAAATATCCGCCCAGTATGATATTTCGGAAGCACAAAGAGCTAAGGCTATGGAAGAGAAGTATGGTGCTGCTATATAAAGGGGATTGTGAATGAAAGTATTGATTGATACCAATATTGCGCTGACTTATCTGTCTGGGCGAGAAGATACCTATGCAAAAGAGGCACGAGACATCATGATGATGTGTGCAAAGGAAGAAATAGATGGTGCATTGGCTTTTCATTCTCTGTCAATCATCTGGTATCATACGCGGTATATGCCGGACGAGATCAGAAGAGACTGGATTCGGCAACTGTGTGATGTCCTGACTATTACAGGTGCAGACAATGAGGCGATTCTTGAAGCAATTTCCGATGTGTATTTCGAGGATTTTGAGGATGCAATGCAGGATCGTTGTGCTGTTTCATTCAACGCAAACTATATTGTGACTGCTAACATCAAGGATTTCAAGGACCATAGCATTATTCCCGCGTTAACACCGACGGAGTTGCTGGAGAAAGTGGCAGAGAATCAGAAATCTGTATCTTCCGATAGCGTATAGGATTACTGGTATGGATATGAAAGTCAATCGTGTTTCCACTGCGGAGTATGGGCTTTCCAAGGCTGCCCGTCTGTTCAATTCGAGGGTGGATAAATCGAAAATGATTAAGGCGGGGTTCAGGACGCTTCCGGATTGGAACGATGCTTTCAGGCGGTATATTGATGAGGCGAGACTGGGGAAGGGTTGAAAACAGAGTAGTAATGAAGAGCTGAATTTAAGATAAATGGGGGAAACAAAGACTAAAGAAGAAAAGGGTGAAATGCAAATAGAGCTTCAAGAGATAATTGACAATTATTCAAAATCGATCATTCAGTCTGAAGCGGAAGTTGAGTCCAAGCTCCTTGTGCCACTCATAGAATACCTCGGTTATCCTTCTGAGTTTCGTGCAGAACAGTTTCCAGTTCATGGATTTCAAGGAAGAAAAAAACTACCTCCTACATCGGCTGATTTTCTTCTGTTTGATGATCGGAACTTTGCAAACCATAAAAAGTTTACTCAGAAGAATAATGATTGGGTTCAGAACCATAGCCTCCTAGTTGTTGAAGCAAAGAAACCTGGTTACATGCCAGATGTAATGGGCCAAGCACAATATTACTCTCATTGGACAAAGTCTATCGCATATATTGTTACTGATGGTGAAATTATCAAAGGTTACTATTGTAATCCACTTTCATCTGATTGTGCATTCTTAGATTGCTCGGTACGTGAATTACCATATCACGATGAGATAAAGAACTTTTCATTCAAGAGAATCAAGACGATAAAGGAAATAGATTTCACGAAAGAAATTGAGAAACGAATCGATATAGATCAAATAAATGAGAAAGAACTTCAAACAAAGGAAGTGTCTTTGCCGGTTGAACTGATCGATTATATGCGAATAGTACTTGAGGATAGAACAAATGGTTTAGATGATCAAAAAGTTGTGGAAACGTATATGTTAAGTGGATATTTATCTTCTGAAGGTAGATTTGCGGAACCGAGGTATATTCTCGGAATACCTGAAGCCACATCGAATCCTCAAGATACTATTCTATATATCGACGGCGGACTTATTCCATTCATGAAGGGAAAAATAATACATTATTATAGCATTCTTGGAGTGAATAGAATAGTTTTTGAAAATGAAAACATTTTTATAGAGATGCTCTGCATATGTGATACGATAATTGGAATAAAAATGGGATTTCACGTTCAGGATTATTGTGTTTCAACGAGAGCATATAATTTGCGACGCGTAAAACAGGCATTTGATGCAGAACGAATAACAATGCGGACATTGAACAATAACAATGCAATCGATATCGATTTCAGATTATTTGGGGGAAAAACCGAACACAATATAGCACAAGAGCGGAAGATAGACTATTGGATTGAACGGATGGAGCAACTTAAGATTATTGAGGAGTACTATGAGATAGAGTTTTCTCTTCGTCCGGGACTAAATAGTACTGAAACTGCTGAACTCTATAATGCAGTAGATACTGTTTACGATGGATTAGCAAAACGAAGGAATATATTCTTTGGGAATGAAACTGAGAAGTTTTTTTCTGAGAACCGTCCAGATGAGATGATAACAATTGATTGTGCAGATTTTAAAAGAATCAAATGGAAGAATCTGATTATACATAATTACTGTTTTATTCCTAATAAGATTAGTATTATTCCGAAAGGACAGAACGAAATTGATGTTTCCGTTGAATTTATCGCGGAAAAAGAAGAAGGGAATGGATAAAAAGATTTGGTTTTCAGATGAAATGTGATATTTCGGCTGTTAAACGAAGGGTTGCAGGAGCCGCTATGTGGGCGAGGACGGCCGGACAGGGAACTGTCATGATTCTGAAACAGGTACGATTTTTACGGTGAGACCTAAGGGGCGGAGAACCTTTATCAGTGTATTTACCTGAGGACTTGTTGCCCCTTTTTCCATACGCGCAATGACCGGTTGAGAAACACCACTTAGTTCCTCAAGCCGCTTTTGAGAGATGCCTTGTTTATGACGTGCTTCGATAAGCTCGCTCATCAATGCAGCACTGGTCTCGATTTCGACAATTTCCTCAGGAGTAAAGAGTTCTTTCTTTACATCTTCCCAGCTGTCGCCAATGGCGCTGTTATTAATCTGTTTCATTATATTAATCCTCCCTTAATCCTTTCTCGCGAAGATCTTTGACTTCACGAATCGCCTGATCAATCTCTCGTTGTGGCGTCTTTTGTGTTTTCTTTGGGAAGGCATGGAGGAGATTAATCTTGTCAATGTAGTTCTTGTTGAGGGCAAAACCGTCTTTAGCAAGAAGTTGGATATAACTTGCTATCTGCTTCGCTTGAATCCTCGCAGTTTTCCCTTTCTGATTTTGAATTTTCTTGATGTATTCCTTTGCCGGTTGGACACCGGATGGATCCTTATAAAACCTGATGTCATGCAAATGACATACCCCCTTGTCGAATCAATAATAACTTATTAGTTATTATCAGTCAAGTGATTTTTACAAGAAGTGTTCAGGCGGGATTGATTTTCATCTTTCAGAACAAATTGAAAATGCAGGCGCTACAGCCTCCTGAGAATCCCCTGAAATGCCGCAGGATTCGGCAATCGGCCTCCAACTGCGGCCGATTACCGAGAGGATATGTTTTGCTTCTTCCGCGGCTTTGTCTTTTTTCAGGCCAAAGAAGGAGGCTGCTTCAATGGCCAGATCCGGATCGATTCGGGATTCATTCAGTGTGACACACAGGGACAGGAAATTTCCCTTTGGATTCGGGTTGACGTCAAACATGGGGGAAAGCCTCCAGCCATTGGGAGACAAGAGAAATCCATGATTCCGAAGATGATCGTCTGTATTTGAAACGGCCATGCTGAATACAATCCGCCGCCAGAGCTCCTTCAGGTCCGACCGGGCGGACGCACCATAGGAGGTCAGGAACTGCACCAGTTCCAGATAGCTGCTATTGGTTGAATCTCCATCTTTTTCTCCAAGCAGGGCGAGGGCGGAAGAAAAATGGACGCGGCGGTCGGCCTGGCGGTCGAACCGTTTCACAAGGAATGTGGATCCGGCATCCGAAAAACGTTCCAGCCTGGATTCCGGAACATTCAGCCGGCACATTTTTGCCAACTCATGGGTGACCTGCTCCCAGGCTCCGGAGTCATATTGATCATGTTTGGAAGGGAACTTTGCGATCCACAGGGAATTATCCGGCGCCTTGACGGAGGCTTTCGGACGTGCGCCGCCGAGGGACGAGCCGGGCGCCAGCAGCATTTGAAGCCACCGATTGCTAAGGGTATCCGGATCTTTTTCAAATGCCAGAGACGCCGCTTCAAGGTTCCGGAGCGTTGTCCACGGGGGAGCGGCCATATCGCTGTCACAGGAGAGGAAGGGGCCGCCTTCCTGCAGGGAGAAGCGGAGAGCTCCCATTCTAGCTTCGTCATGAACGCCGAGGAGATAATCCGTTTCCAGAAGATTTCGGGGTTTTCTGTTTTCCTGCTTTGCCAGGATTTCTTCGCGGCGGTCCATCAGCAAACGCCCCCAGCGATCCGGGCAGGAGTCAGAGAGGATGCCGAACATGGGCTTATCCAATGGAGTGAATTGCCGACCGCTGAAGAGCTGAAGATCCGGATCCAGAGCCAAAAGCCCGGGATGGTTGGACAGCCAGGACGGAGAATACTCAAATGAAGTGATTTCCTTTCCCCGCAGGCTTTCGGCATACAGGCAGCCCATCAGAGACGGTTCGGATGCCATCCAGTTCTCATAGACATAGATCTTTTTCGCGACAGCCATTACCAGGTTTCCTTTCTGTTGACACGGGGAGCACGAAGGCGCTGCGGGAGATCCAGATCCTGCAGTTTCCTTCCGAGTTCATCATCTTTCGCAATCAGCAGCAAATCCTGTTCCAGTCCGCCCAGGGCGTGCAGGACTGCTGCATAGGCTCCGATGGCGACAGAAGGGGAGCCTTTTTCAATGGCAGTCAGGGTCTGGCGGGAAATATATGCGCGATCAGCGACCAATTCAGAGGGCAGATGCCTCCGCAGGCGTGCAAGGCGGATCTGTTCGCCCATCTGGGATAAGAGACTCTGGGTTTGAGGGAGCACTGAAACTGCTTTGCGGCCCATATTGAATACCTCCGATGGGGATGATTACAAGTGAAATTATATTGCACAGAATGGGGTAATGTCAATAAATTTGAGCGTTAAAATCGTGAGAAGGAACGTTCATCAACAGACTTCATCAAAAAGCGAAAAGACTCGATGATATGAAAAAAGAGCGTAAAACGACGGCTGGATACGATTGCCCTGCGTTAACGCCTGAGAGAACTGCAAAGTTCAAACCGTTTGCATATGCAAGACCCCGCTCAGGAGCAGAGATTCCTGAGTGTATCCGGCACGTTCATAGGTGGTAACCAGCCGATTGGCGATAAGCTCCGGATCGAGAGTTTCCTCGATACGGTCCCGGCCAACCTGCGCGAGCCATAGCTTGAAGGGTTCGGCTTTCTTTGATGGAATAGACTGGATAATGCGGAGAAGCTGTTCTGTGTTGGCGACATCGGTGAGGCGGCGCTTTCCGTCAGCGGCTTTGAGTTTCAACTGCTGACAATTTGTCAGCAGTTCACCGGCTCCTTCCTCTTTCAAGCGTTGCTTCAGTTTAGCCCAGTAGTTGCTGGCACTTCTGGGAGTTGCTTGCTCAGTCAACACGCTGACAACATCGACGATGGAAAAGTACCATTCTTCGTCATTATCACTCCATGCGGTGCGGATGGGCTGATCTTCAAAGAGCTGAAGGTTCTCGGTATCGCTCATGATGATATCCTCCTGAGAAAGTATGTGTATTTTAGCATACGATTTGGCAGTGGTCAATTCATGTCTGGACAGCATGAAAAAGATTAAACCAAACGATTAAAACCAAACTTGTGAAATTGAACGATGGAAAACGGAGTCTCCCAATTTGGCCTTCGGCAAAAGGAATTTTCAAATGGAAAGATTACCGTGCAAAGGAATGGATGATGAAGATACTTGATGAACTAGTATATTATGTTTATTACAATTGTCCGATTTGTGAGAGGATTTTGGGGGAAATCCGGGGTATAATGATAGCGTGAGAAACAGGGGAACAGGCGCTGGATGTGAAAAAACCTTTTGCAACTCAAGAATTTTGCAACTCAAAAATGATTGGATGGGCTGGGGCAAGGGACGGAACGTTGGGTTTTGGAATTGCGAAAACGAGAATTCGCCGGTGACACTCAAAAAAAGTGTTACTAAATCGTGTTGCGCCAGTCCGTATTATTTTGACTTTATGACTTGCACTGTATATAATAATGACGAGAATGGAAGAATTCCTCCTGAAACTGTGGACTGGAGGCACTGGATTATGGTAGGAATGAATGCTACAATCAGCAATAACGTTCTTATGCTTCTGAAGCAGAACGGTAAAAAGCAGAATGATCTTGCAGAAGCTCTCGGTGTCAGCAAGCAGGTCATGAGCAACATGCTCACAGGCTCCCGAATGATCAATGCTATCGAACTGCACAGTATCGCAGATTTCTTTCATGTGTCTATGGAAAGCCTGATGAAAACTCCGGTGGATACAAAGAACGTGAATGCCGTTCATGCGTTTATGGGAAAGGTAAGCAGTGACTCTGCAAGGCGGAGCCTTCAAATTGCGGATGAAATGGCGGAGATGGTACTGTTCTACGCCAGAATGAGATCTAATGCAGAAGCGTTGGATCAGGCGTGGGAGGCATGACATGTTCAAAGCACTTGAGAACTCCCTGTATGTGGCAGACCGGGTTAAGTATGAAAGACTTGTTTGATATTAATGGGAAGACAGACGAGGAGCTTCTTTCCGAGTATCCAGTGGACAAAAACGGAAGGCGAATAGTTCATGCACGCCTCCTTGACGCTATTGGTGAGAGAAGAGCAAAAGAAGCAAATCGTAAACCTGGTGATCCGGGAACGATTGAAAACCCCATTTTTCGCAATGGAAAAGCTTACATCTATAGTTCAAAAAATCGTTTAATCCTGTGGGAAGATTATGCTGGAGAGACTCCAGACGATTTGGCTTCAGAAGAGACAGAAAGCTTTGTCCTGACTGTGGAGATGATGCCTACAGATGAGCAAAAGAAAATGATTCAGACAGCAAAGAATATGCCACAGGTATATTCTTACGATTGCCCTGCGTTAACGCCTGAGAGAACTGCAAAGTTCAAACCGTTTGCATATGCAAGACCCCGCTCGGGAGCAGAGAGCAGAAATATGCAACGACTAAAACAGAACTTGAGCGGGCTCAGGAAATAATGGATAACAATCCTGAACGAAACGGAAGGGACGGGCTTTTTATGTTTCAGCAAGTGAAACTAAAAAGGCCGTCCCTCCGTTTCGGACCACTTACAGATAGTTTTCCAAAACAAAAGAGTCAAAGAGCGGCAATTCAAATCGGACAACCCCATATACATCTCCGTTGATAATGCCTTTTCGAATCAGCCTTGAGCGATAGGGCGTGAATTCGTTGCTGCTCATATGCAAGACTTCACGAATGGCGGCGACGCTGCCGTCCGGCGTTTTGGCGATCCCGTAGAGCACCCTTTGGTCCTGCGAGGAGAGTTCCTGCCAGATTTTTTCGTAGACATACTCTTCCAGGTATTGCTTGTATTCCGAATGGATTCGGGCCGGATCGTTCCGGTATTCCCATGTGAAATATCCAAGCACCTGAAAAGCGAATGAATATCCTTTGGTCTTCTTTGCCATCTCCAGCGCGGATTCAGGCGAAAGGCCGAAAATGCGGGCGTAGCTGTCTGTCATTCTTCCTATATTCAGCGGGGTCAGGGCAATTCTGGGGGCACGGTACAGGAATGTCAGCGTTTTCTGGTCCTGCAAGGCCCGGACGTTTTCATACAAGCCTGTCATCAGAAGGAACAGGGGAAGATCCTGGCGCAGGAAGATCTGGAAAGCGCTGGCAAAGACTTTCATGGCGGGAGTGATGGAAACTTCGTCAATGGCTATCAGCACTTTTCGATGGTGTTTGTTCAGGCTGGACAGCATTTTGGCCAGCGCAACCTCAATATCCCGCTCCGGATCCGTACCCTCAATCTGCAATCCTAACCCAAAGGCAGAGAGATTGATTTTTGCTGATGTGAAGATCTCTTTCAGGGTTTTTTCGCTGCTCAGCTTCGCTGCGAGGCTCTGCAGCAGGTCACGGTCCGGGTTCAGCTCAACCACGATCCAGCCTTTTTCCTGCTGAAACCGCTTGCAGACCGATGTCATGAAAACGGTTTTTCCGCTTCCTCTGACTCCTGTAATGATGCTGATATGCCTGCTGGGATGATCGGCAAGAAAAGACTGAACGAGTTCGGTCGTCAAAAGGGACCTGGGGATCAGTTCATATGGTTCACGGCCGAAGTCCAGGGTGAAGGGGTTTCCGATGTTTTCGGGCATTTGGGCTATATCCTCCTTGGCAGCAGGTTCTGCGGGTTTTACAACTCTTTACAGTTGAAAAATGCTTTTACAACTCTTTACAGTTCGACAGATATTTTACAACTCTTTACAGGTTTTAGCAAGTGGGAACAGGAAAGCGGTGTTTCGGTTATTTGCTGAACAAATTGCTGTTCTTTAATATGGAAACCCAGTTTTGTTTACTGTGAAGGAAACGGACAATATTGACACGCTTCTCTTCTGCTGAAATAACATAAAAAGCCAGATAGTTGTTTACAGTAACAAAACGAACTCCCCATGCGTTCAACACAGGATCATCGACTAATGCATATTTTTCAGGAAAGCCAGCAAGACCTGCAATTGCTTTTTCAGCTTCAATAAGAAGCTCATCCGCCGCCTGAGGATTGAGCAGGATATGGTCAATATAATCTACTGCACGGTTCAGGTCGGCATCGGCTGTTCCGGTAATATGGATATCGTATTTCATCTTTTTCTCCTTGCCCGGATATCAGCCATTGCTTCGGAGAAAGGGCGAGTATTGCCGGATTGAATATCTTCCAATCCCTTCTGGATGAATCCATACAGTTCAAAACGACCGAGCAGCTGTTCATATGCTTCGATGCTCATGACGGCAAGATCGCCTTTGCCATTCTTTGTGATGAAAACCGGTTCACCATATTGATGGCAGAGAGCAGAGATTTCATTGTATCCATTGCGTAAGTCTGCACTGGAACGGATTGTAGGCATGATGATGACCTCCTTACATAATATAAAGAAATTATACATTAATTTTGTTATATTGGCAAGAAAAGGGAGCGGCGATTTAAACTGGGTTATTAAAAGTGAAAAGACTCGATGACAATTTGAAAAATGAAAATGGAAAAGACTCGAAGACTCGTCGACTCGATCGAGTCGGATTTTTTTCGACTCGAGGGGTTTGGAGGCTTTAGGACGGAACGTAAGGAGTCGAACGCAAAGTGCTGGCTCCGGGACGGACCGTTGGGGACGGTTCTTTTTGATCCACGTGAAGTGGACCAAAAAAAACCGTCCCCGCCGGATCCTGATAGACGGATTTGGGTTTTGGAGAACCATTTTTGGTGGCTTATGAAAAAGGTTATTTGGTTTTGGTGTTGGAGAAACGAAGGGACGAGGGAACTACGATGACGATGAAGCGGGAACGGACGGATTCGAGGTGTGACCAGGTGATCCGGATTCTGCGGGAGGGGGCTAACCTTTCGCAGCAGGAGGTGGCGGATTATCTGGGGACCAGCCAGACGATGTATGCACGGTATGAGCGGGCGGCCAATATTCTGCCTACGCGGCATTTGATTGCGCTGGCCAGGATGTATCACGTTCCTGTGGGCGCGGTGCTGGGGCTGGAGCCGATTCCGGAGGAATATGGCCGGGGGCGGGCGCAGGGCGAGGCGTCGGAGCTGGGAGAACGGATCCGGGAGATTCGGGAGGCCTATCGGGAGACGGAGGAAGAATTCGGGGAGAAGACCGGGGTTCCGGCGGCGGTCGTGAGGGACTGGGAGAGCGGGCTGCTGGAGCCGGATCTGGGGATGGTCAGCCGGATTTGTGATTTATATGGGGTGTCGGCGGATTATTTGCTGGGGCTGTCGGAGAAGAGAGAATTGGATCAGGAAGGGGACGAGCGGTATCGGGGGCTGTCGGGGGCGAAACGGGATTTGCTTTTGGCGGTGCAACGGGTTTTACGGGAGAAGTGAGGGGGAGGCCGGGGTGGTCCGGGGGAAGTGACGGGTGGTCCAGGGGGGACGGTTCCTTGTGGTCCACCTAAAGGTGTTCCACAACGAACCGTCCCCCCAGGACCACAGGCGTCCACAACGAACCTTGCCCCCAGGACCACAGGCGTCCACAACGAACCTTGCCACTTAGGACCACGCGTGAAGTGGTCCGAAAAGAACCGTCCCCCCCGGACCACTATATGTATAAAATGTGTTTCGGGGTTGAAATGGGAGGAGATGGGTGGTAAGATAACTTTCAAGTTCGACGCGCAGTCCGGGATGGGGGAAACTGCTTAACGGAGAGCTCGCAGAACGCCTGCGGGCTCTCCTTTTTTTTCACCTCGGGCTCGGTGGGCTAAACAGGGGTTTTTTGGGGGCTCTGGGGTTTGACGTTGAGGTTTGAAAGGAGACGTTTTAATTATGATTATTGCTTTGAGGAAGGATACTTGCCGGGAGGAGCGGGAGCGGCTTATTTCGTGGCTGGAGAGCTACGGGGTGCGGACGCATCTTTCGGAGGGGGAGTTTCAGACTATTATCGGGCTGGTGGGGGATACCACGCGGATCGATACGGATCTGATCAGCGGGCTGGATATCGTTGAGAGCGTGACCCGGATATCTGAGCCCTTCAAGAAGGCGAACCGGAAGTTCCATCCGGACGACACGGTGATCCGGGTGGCGGAAGGCGTGGCGGTCGGCGGCGGGGAGTTCCAGTTTATCGCCGGGCCGTGCTCCGTGGAGAGCGAGGAACAGATGGAGACGGTGGGAAAGGCCGTGAAGGCCAGCGGCGCCGGGATCCTGCGGGGCGGGGCTTTCAAGCCGCGGACTTCCCCATATGACTTCCAGGGCCTGCATGAGGAAGGGATCCGGCTGCTGCTGGAGACAAAGAAGCGCACGGGGCTGCCCATCATCACCGAAATCATGGACATCGGGCATCTGCCGCTTTTCGAGCAGGTGGACATCATCCAGGTCGGCGCCCGGAACATGCAGAACTTTGAGCTGCTGAAGGAGCTGGGGAAGACGGACAAGCCGATCCTGCTGAAGCGAGGGCTGGCTAATAATTTAAAAGAACTGCTGATGAGCGCCGAATACATCATGGCCGGGGGAAACGAGCGGGTGATCCTTTGCGAGCGCGGGGTGCGCACCTTCGAGACCTACACCCGGAACACGCTGGACCTTTCCGCGGTGGCGGTGCTGCACGAGCTGAGCCATTTGCCGGTGGTTGTGGACCCGAGCCACGCCACGGGCCATGCCCGCTACGTGAAGCCGATGGCGCTGGCGGCTGCGGCCTGCGGCGCGGACGGGCTGATGATCGAGGTCCACAACGATCCGCCGCACGCCCGGTGCGACGGGCCGCAGAGCCTGACGCCGGAGCAGTTTGACGACGTGGTGAAGACGGTTCGCAGGGTGCTGGGCGCCCTGAAGGAGGCATAAGCATGGAACGGCAGACAATCGGCGTGGTCGGGCTGGGGCTGATGGGGGCATCCCTGTGCAAGGCGCTGGCCGCGGCGGGGCACCGGGTGCTGGGGGTGGATACGGATCCCCATGTGCAGGGGTACGCCCAGCTGACGAAGGTGATTGAGGGGGAGCTGACGGAGGAGGAGATCGGGAAGTGTGATTTCCTTTTCCTGGCGGTGTATCCCGGGGCTGCGGTGGAGGCGCTGCGGGAGATGGCGCCGCATATTAAAAAGGAAGCGATTGTTTGCGACCTGTGCGGGGTGAAGCGGGCGGTTTGCGGGCCTTGCTTCGCGATTGCGGAGGAATACGGGTTCACGTTCATCGGGGGGCACCCGATGGCGGGGCGGCAGTTTTCCGGGATTAAGTATGCGCAGGAGAATTTATATGAGGGGGCGACGATGATCCTCGTGCCGCGGGAGCAGGAGGATTTGTTTGTGCTGAGCCGGCTGAGGGATCTGCTGAAGGACGCGGGGTTCGGGGCGGTGACGCTGACTACGGCGGAGAAGCATGACGAGATGATTGCTTTCACGAGCCAGCTGGCGCATGTGGTGAGCAATGCTTATATTAAGTCGCCGACGGCGCGGGAGCATAAGAGTTTTTCGGCGGGGAGCTATCGGGATTTGACGCGGGTGGCGAAGCTGAATGAAGGCATGTGGACGGAGTTGTTTTTGGATAATGGAGATAATTTGGTTGGGGAGTTGGAGTGTTTGATTAGGGATTTGGAGGAGTATCGGGATGCTATAAGGGATGGGGATGAGGAGGAATTAAAGAGGCTGTTACGGGAAGGGCGAGAACGGAAAGAAGAGATTGATGAGGAATGGCGAGGGTAGGTCTGGGTTTTGACGGCTCTGGGACGGACCGGGGGGGACGGGTCTTTTCGGACCACGTAAAGTGGTCCGAAAAGAACCGTCCCCCCCGGATCCTGATAGATGGTACGTGGTTTTGGGGATGGGGGAGACGACGGGGTTATGGAATGTATAGATGTACGGACTGGTGTTGAATATAAAGTAATTGTTGGACGGGGGATTTTGGAACAGGCGGGGAGTTTGGCTGCGGACTTGCTGAAGACTCGGCGGGTTTTGGTTTGGGCGGATGATGTGGTGGGGCCTCTTTATCTGGAACGGGTGGCTTCGAGCTTTCAGGGGGCTGGATTTTGGGTTGAGACGGGGATTTTTCCGGCGGGAGAAGGATGGAAGCGGCTGCCGACGGTGGAAGGGATGCTGGAGCGGGCGGACCTTTGCGGGATGACGCGGGCAGACGCTTTCATCGCTCTGGGCGGCGGCGTGACCGGGGACATGGTCGGGCTGGCGGCGGCGCTTTACCTGCGGGGGATTGACTTCATTCAGATTCCCACGACGCTGCTGGCGATGGTGGATGCCTCCGTCGGCGGGAAAACGGCGGTGAACCTGGAATCCGGGAAAAACCTGTGCGGCGCATTTCATCAGCCGCGGATGGTGATCTGCGACCCGGAGGTGCTGAAGACCCTGCCGGAGGCTATTCTGGCGGAGGGGATGGCGGAGGTGATCAAGCACGGCGCCATCTGCAGCCCCGCGCTGCTGGACCGGATTCAGGCCGGGGCGGACCCGGGGGACCTGGTGGCGGACAACATCCGGATCAAGAGCGGGATCGTGAGCCGGGACGAGAGGGAGCACGGCGAGCGGAAGCTGCTGAATTTCGGGCACACCTTCGGGCATGCCATCGAGAAGCTGAGCGGGTTCAGCATCTTCCACGGGGAGGGTGTGGCCGTCGGCATGATGATCGCCGCGCTGGCGGCGGAGCGGCACGGGATTTGCACTCCGGGAGTATATCGGGAGCTGCGGGAGATGCTGGTGAAGGCGAATCTGCCGGTGACGACCAAGTTCACGGCGGCGGAGATCGCGGAAAACGCCATGAACGACAAGAAGCGTGCCGGGGACACCCTGACGCTGGTGCTGCCGGCGGAACGGGGACGGTGCATGCTGTACCCTGTGGGCGCGGGGGAACTGAAGGAATGGATTGCTTGCTGCGACGGGGAGGTTACCGGCGTATGAGAATGAGAATTATGCCCGGGGAATTGAGCGGGAGGATTGACCCGGTGATTGCGTCCAAATCGTGGACGCATCGGGCGCTGATTGCGGCGGCGCTGTCCGAAGAGCCGACAATATTGGAAAATATTGCGCCATCCGCCGATGCGCGGGCGACCTGCCACTGCCTGGAGGCTATGGGATGCCGGATCCGGCAGAAGGGGGAGGGGCTGGAGATTCAGCCCGGGCCGCCGGCTGCGGGGGAGGCATTGATGGACTGCGGGGAAAGCGGGACCACGCTGCGGTTTCTGCTGCCTGTGGCCGGGGTGCTGGGGATCCGGGCGGCGTTCACGGGGCGGGGGAAGCTGGCGGAGCGGCCGCTGAGCCCGCTGTATGAAGAAATGACAGATCATGGGGTGCGGATGTCGCCGCAGGGGCGGTTTCCGCTGCGGATTGAGGGAAAGCTTACGGCCGGGGAATATACGCTGGCGGGGAACGTGAGCTCGCAATTTTTTTCCGGGCTTTTGACGGCGCTGCCGCTGGCGGATGGGGACAGCCGGATTCGGATCGAGGGAGAGCTGGAATCGGCGCCTTATGTGGAGATGACGCGGCAGATGCTGCGGCGGTTCGGGGTTCGGACGGAGAAGGTGGACGGCGGGTTTTGGATTCCCGGCGGGCAGAAATATCACAGCCCGGGGCGGGTGACGGTTGAGGGAGACTGGTCCGGGGCGGCGTTCTGGCTGGCGGCGGGGGCGCTGAGCAGGCAGGGCGTGGAATGCGGCGGGCTGAATATGGAATCGGCCCAGGGGGACCGGGCGATTCTGGGGCTGCTGCGGGAATTTGGGGCCAGGATTGAGGACGATGGTTTTGGCGGCGTTCGGGTGAGCCGGGGGACGCTGAAGGGGATTGAGATTGACGCGGCGGATATTCCGGATCTGGTGCCGATTCTGGCGGTGACGGCGGCTTTTGCGGAGGGGGAGACGGTGATAAGGCATATTGCGCGGCTGAGGCTGAAGGAATCGGACCGGGTGGCGTCGGTGGTGGCGTTGATTCGGAGCCTGGGGGGAACGGCGGAGGCTGCGGAGAATGAAATGAGGATTTTTGGCGGGGGGTTGAGTGGGGGAGTGGCGGATGCCTGCAATGACCATCGGATTGCTATGGCGGCGGCGGTGGCTGGGACGGCTAGTCGGGGACCGGTGGAAATTTTGGGGGCAGAGGCTGTGGTGAAGTCTTATCCGGGGTTTTTTGAGGTTTATCGGGGGCTGGGAGGAGTTGCGGAGGCTATGGTGGAGTGAGAATGGGGGAAGGGATGGGTTTTGGAGTTGGGTGGACGGTCCGGAGGGGACGGGTGTTGGGTGACAAACCATTCCTGAATGGGTTTTGGGGATAAGGAGAATGTTCATCCCGGACCGGTGAAAGGAGAAGTAGCATGCGTTTTCTGGGAAAACAGGTGTCAGTTAGTGTGTTTGGGCAGAGTCATTCGGCGGGGATTGGAGCGGTTATTGAGGGGTTGCCGGCGGGGTTTCGGGTGGATGAGGAACGGTTGCAGGGGTTTTTGGGACGACGGGCTCCGGGGCAGGGGAGATTTACGACGGCGCGGAAGGAAGCGGATGTGCCGGAGTTTTTGAGCGGGATGCAGGACGGGTATACCTGTGGGGCGCCTATTTGTGCTGTGATCCGGAACGGGGATACACGGAGCAAGGATTATGACCAGTTTCGGCAGGTTCCGCGGCCTTCGCATGCGGACTATCCGGCTATGGTTAAATATGGGGAGCACTATGACATCCGGGGCGGCGGGCCTTTTTCGGGGCGGCTGACGGCGCCGATCTGCATCGCGGGAGGGATCGCCCTGCAGATGCTGGAGGAAAAGGGGGTTCGGGTCGGGGCGCATATTGCTTCCATCAGCAACCAGACGGATCGGCGGTTCGACCCGTTGCGGGTGAGCGCGGCGGATTTTGATACGATTGCCGCCAACGGGTTTCCCACGCTTTCGAAGGAGGCGGGGGAGGAGATGCTCGCGGTGATCGAGGAGGCCCGGAAGGCGGAGGATTCCGTCGGGGGGACCGTGGAGGCGGCGGCGATCGGGCTGCCGGCCGGGCTGGGTGGGCCCCTGTTCGAAGGGCTGGAAAGCGCGCTGGCGGCGGCATGCTTTGCTATTCCTGCCGTGAAGGGGGTTGAATTCGGCGATGGGTTCTTCTCTGCGCTGCTGAAGGGATCCCAGCACAATGACCTTTATGCTATGAACCAGGGGCGGGTGGTGACGAAAACCAACCACGCCGGGGGCTTGGTGGGCGGCATGACGACGGGGATGCCGCTGATTTTGCGGGCGGCGTTTAAGCCCACGCCTTCCATCGGGCAGGCGCAGCAGAGCGTGAACCTGGAGGAGGGGTGCGAGACGCAGCTGACTATTAAAGGACGGCACGATCCCTGCGTGGTGCCGCGGGCTGTGCCGGTGGTAGAAGCGGTTGTAGCGCTGGTTCTGTTGGATGCGATGCTGGGAAACGCCGGAAAGGGAACAGATTGAGATAGAATATGGGCTGCAGACAGCCGTTTGGGACTGTTACCGAAGATATAATTCCCGATTACAGTTTGTCAAATAACCCGGTCAGCAAGATACAGAAAAAGACCGGCTTTATGGTCAAATTGCAATGGGCTGTTGGGAAATGTGAGAAAGGAAACAGACTGCCATGGAATACGGGCTGCTGGGGGAGAAGCTGGGACACAGTTTTTCGCCGCGGATTCACCGGGAGCTGGGGGGATATAACTACCGGCTGACGGAACTGGCGCCGGAGGAGCTGGCGGGATTCCTGGAAACGCGGGATTTTCGCGGGGTGAACGTGACGATTCCCTACAAGCAGGCGGTGATGCCTTTTTTGGAAGAAATCTCGGACCGGGCGCGGCGGATCGGCGCGGTGAACACGATCCTGCGGATGCCGGACGGACGGCTGCGGGGGGACAACACGGACTACACCGGGCTGATGACCCTGCTGGAGCGGGCCGGGTTCCGGCCGAAGGGAGCGAAATGCCTGGTGCTGGGCAGCGGCGGGGCTTCCAAGACGGCTGTCGTATGCCTGCGGGACCTGGGGGCCGGGGAGATCCGGGTGATTTCCCGGAGCGGGGAGGACAACTACCAGAACCTTTCCCGGCACGCGGACGCGGAATGGCTGATCAACGCGACGCCGGTGGGGATGTATCCGAAGAACGGGGTTTCCCCGGTGGACCTGAAGGACCTGCCGGCGTTGAAGGGGATCGCGGACATGATCTACAATCCGGCCCGCACGGCGCTGCTGATGCAGGCGGAGGAACGGGGCATTCCCGCCGTGAATGGGCTGGCGATGCTGGTTTCCCAGGGACGGGCTGCCTGCGAGCTGTTTCTGGGAAAGGCGATTCCGGCGGCGGAGGAGGAACGGGTGATCCGGCTGCTGGAAAAGGAGACGGAGAACTGGGTGCTGATCGGGATGCCGGGATGCGGGAAATCCACGGTCGGCCGGATGCTGGCGGAGAAAACGGGGCGGAGGCTGGTGGACACGGACGAGCTGATTGAGCAGGAGGCCGGGACCAGCTGCGGGGATTATCTCCGGGCCCACGGGGAGGCGGCTTTCCGGGAGATCGAAACCCGGATGGCGGCGAAAGCCGGGAAGGAATCCGGAACCATCATCGCCACCGGCGGAGGCATCGTGACGCGGGAGGAGAACCGGAACCTGCTGCGCCAGAACGGGAAGCTGATCCATTTGGACCGGCCGATTGAGGCGCTGGCGACGGACGGGGACCGGCCCCTGTCGCAGACGCCGGAGGCGCTGGCGGCGCTTTACCGGACGCGGGCGCCGCTGTATGCCGCGTGGCGGGACCTGTGGATCGGGAGTACGTCGCCGGAGGAAGCGGCGGAAAGAATACTGGAGGCGTTGACATGACGATCTGGATTATCAACGGGCCGAACCTGAACATGCTGGGGATCCGGGAGCCGGGGATCTATGGCAAGGGAACCTACGAGGACCTGTGCCGGTATATTCGGGACGAGGCGGAGAAGCTGGGCGTGGAGACGGAGATCTTTCAATCCAACCATGAGGGGGAGATCGTGACAAAAATCCAGGAGGCGCTGGGGCGGGCGGACGCCATCGTGATCAATCCGGCGGCTTACACCCATACCAGCATTGCGATTCTGGACGCGCTGAAGGCGGTGAACCTGCCGGCGGCAGAAGTGCACCTGAGTGACGTGACCAAGCGGGAGAGCTTCCGGCAGATCTCGTACGCCGGGATGGCTTGCCGGGAGCATTTTATCGGGCTGGGGTTTGAGGGGTATGCAAGAGCCCTGAAAGCTATGAAAAACGCCGTTGAAAATGCTTTATTCAGCCCAAAGTGATAAAAAATGCCTGATTTGGCTGAATAAGGAAGTGTCAGGCCCGGTGAATCAGGAACGTCGGGCCCGGTGATTTGCAAAAAGAAGCGGAATGGCGTAAAATAGCCCGGAAGAGGAG
Organism: Clostridia bacterium; assembly: GCA_017404985.1. Classification (GTDB taxonomy): domain Bacteria; phylum Bacillota; class Clostridia; order Christensenellales; family Aristaeellaceae; genus Aristaeella. The sequence continues at coordinate 20,453 of JAFRBK010000001.1, forward strand.
ATGATGGCAGTGTGGCATATCGTATCCGATACCAGCTGTGACCTGTTTACGCTCGAGGGCGGGGAGGGCGTGTTCGATTTCGCGACCATTCCCTTTACGATCCGCATCGGCGAAACGGAATATATTGACGACGATACCATGTCCGTGGAGGAGATGCTGACCGCCAACGAGAACCATGCCGAGATGGCGCAGACCTCCTGCCCATCGCCGGAGGACTGGCGGGAGAAGTTCGAAGCGCCCGGGCCGGTGCTGGCTTTCACGATTTCCAGCGCGCTTTCCGGGAGCTACAACAGCGCCTGCGCCGCCAAAGCCATGATTCTGGAGGACGAGCCGGACAAGCAGATCGCCGTGATCGACAGCAAGGGGACCGGGCCGGAAGTGGCGGCCGCGGTGCTGCGGGCCCGGGAAATGGTGCTGGCCGGGAAGAGCTTTGATGAAATCGAAAAAGAGCTGAACCGGACTGTGGAGGAGACGCACATCGTATTCGCCCTGGCTTCCTATCGGAACCTGATCAAGGCCGGACGGGTCAGCCGGCTGGTGGGCTTCATCGCCGGGCACCTGGGATTCTGGGGGATCGGCATCGGGGACGAAAACGGGCAGATCGCCATGCGGGGGAAGGCCCGGGGCGACAAGAGCATGGTCCGGCAGATGGTGGACGAAATCAAGAAGATCGGGCTGGCCTTCGGGACCATCCGCATCCACCACTGCGTGAACGAGGAGGGGGCGGCGGCCCTGATGAGGTCGCTGAAGGCGGCTTTCCCGGAGGCGGGGATCGCCGTGATGCCGACCCGGGGGCTGGACAGCTTCTATGCCGAACGGCGGGGGCTGATTGTCAGCTTCTGAAAAAACAAGGATGAGCATGGGAAGAAGAAAAACGTCGAGGGTAACCGCAAAGGCGCGCTTTTTGCTGCTGGTTACACTGACCTTTTTTGGCTTATGCACAATTGCACGGAGCGAAGAATCGCTCCGTATTCTGTATTATTTTATCGGAGGGGATCTGGAATCATTGGGGGGAGCCGCTTCAGCAGACATTGAGGAGATCCTTCAGGCTGAACCGTCCTCCGGCGTGCGCGTTTTTATCATGGCAGGAGGAGCGTACCGATGGCGGATTCCGGAAGCGGCAGAGTGCGGGACAACGATCTTTGAAGTGCAGAACCACGAACTTGTTCCCTTCGTCAGAAACCAGGAAGGCCGCATCGGAACGGGAGAAGCACTCGATGATTTTATTCACAGATGCACTGCCGACGGAATCCCATGGGACCTGGTGTTCTGGGGACATGGGATGCCCGGGATGGGAGGAATCGGGACAGACCAGACCAGCCAGGACGGAGACAGCCTGACATTGACTGAGATTCGGGGCGTGCTGATGAACAACGTACATCGGCCGAGAATCATTGGCCTGGATGCCTGCGCCATGGGAAAGCTGGAAACGGCATGGACACTGTCTGACTGTGCAGAATTGCTGATCGCGGACACTTTGGATGAACCGATCCGCGGCTGGCAGCATAACCTGTATATATCAAACGCGGACGGACAAATGAGCAATGACCTGAACGCCATGCGGGCGGCCGCAGTATCGTATCGTGAACGTTCCACCGGAGAGATTTCAGCTGTGATCCTGAACATGGCAGGAATCCGGGACAGAATTGCGGGACCGCTGCAAAAACTGGTCCATATTGCGCCAATTCCAGAGAAAGACATTCTGGTTTCGGAACTTTTGCATCAATGCGCTGATCCGGACCTGAGCTTGCAATGGGAGGAGGCGCTGGAAGGACAGGACCTTCTGATTCCTTCCATCAACCAACTGACAGAAGATGATTATCGTGACATGGCGGGGCTGGGGGATGTGCTCCGAAACTGGCAAAGGTAAAAGAAAACCACGCTTAGGAGGAACAGGCAAATGAAAAAAGGACGTATTCACCCGGCACTTCGCAGAATGACCGGCATTCTGTTGATCCTGACAATCATGGCCGGAACGTTGACGGACGCCATGGAAAGCCTTTTTCCGGCTGTCAGCAGCCTGTTTCGCGCCATGGCGGAGGCAGGGAATGAAATTGAAGAATCCGTACAAGAGGAACTCTGGCGCTATGCTGCCCGTGAAGACGGTTTTCTGAGCATTACAGGATATACCGGTGACGACACCTCAGCCCTGAGCGTTCCGGTGCAGATCGGCGGAAAGGACGTCGTTGAGATTGCGTCCGGAGCGCTGGCAAACGTTCATTTTTCCCGCATCCGAATTCCCGGCAATGTGCTGTCCATTGCGGAGGACGCTTTCGGCGAAAACCAGCCGACGGTGGCCAGCCTCTCCGGCAGCTTTGCGAAAGAATATGCCCAAAGCCGCGGACTTGCATGGAAAAGCGCGGCTGACTATGACCTGGTTGACGGTGTGGTCGACTTTTCGGACGCACCCCGCGGACATATAGAGCGCCGGGGAAACAACTATCTGGTGGCCAACGCCCTGGAAGCAGAACGCCTGGAGGCCGGCAGTGTCATCTGGTGGAAGGACAGCCGCGGTTTCGAGTATTTCTACCGCGTAGTGAACCTGTCGAAAAACCAGGGAGAAGACAGCTATACCATCTCTGTAACAGTGCCGGAGATTCAGGATGTTATCGTCAATTACACAACAACGAATACGATTCAGCTAACCGCCCAGGACATTACTCCACAGGACGGCGCTGTTTTTTCTGACGCCATGCCGGGAAAGAAAGATGGACGGGAATACACCGAAGAAGGCAATCCTGTAGAACTGAGCTGGTTTGGCAGCACCCCTTCCAAAATCCTGGGAAACGGGCAAGAGGGACTATCCGGCAAATGGGGCGGATCAGCAACCCGCCAATCCACTGTCTCGGTGAGCGGAACCTATCAGAAAACCGTGACATATTCATACAGCGTTGAGAACGGCCGGGTGGTCAACGCCAAGACCCACGAAGTATCCACCGCCAGCATTCTGGTGGCGATGAACGCCGGCGTAACGCTTGAGGAAAAAACAGCAGCACTTAAAGATATCGGCACAGAGGAAAGCACATATACCTACTCCCAGGGCGGCGAGGTAGAAACAGTCAATAAAAAGCTGGTCAAACTGGAGGACGATGTTCTCGAACACACACTGGGAATTATCGGATTTGGAAATGGGCTGATCAATGTTTCCGGCTCCATCAAATTTGGCGTCAGCTTCAGCATCGGAACATCGGTCAAATTCTGCATGACAGAAATCGAAGATAAGGCATTCAGCGAAACGGACAATGCGTGGAAGGTCGTCAAAAATTCCTCCACAATTGCGATTGACGGCCGGGAAGTGACGACGAATGACTACTACAACGCCAGCAGAATGGAGGAGCTCCTGCAGGATAACATCCTGCTGAAAAACATGGCAATGAACGCCAAAGCCTATCTGAAGGCGGAGATCGGTATTGCCATTGCGGGGATCGTCAAGGTTGTTCAGGGGGAACTGAGCATCGGCGTCAAGGGATCTGCCTGTTTTGAGGACCAATGCCTGTGCCTGGAAATACAGCCATATGTCTCTGCTGATTTCTTTGTCGGCGTCTGGACAGATGTTCCCTTTTTGGGAATGAGACTCGGCAAGAAAGCAAAACTGGACGGCATAGGGATTGATATTGACTATGATATGGCGCTCGACAAATGGGTTGACCTGCACCATTACTTTGGACCGGACTATGAAAATATGAGTATTCTCGGGGACAGAGACCATACTTCATCCAGCTGCCCGTTCCACGGCGACCAGCCCATTGAGTTTGAAACCTATACAGGACAAATCATCGAGCCGATCAACGCCACTTTGGGGCAGATGCTGTGGTGGGATGAGCAGTATCATCCCGGGGACGACAGCATACGGGGAGAATTCCTCGGATACCATACCGTACAGAACCAGAGAGCGCCAATCTGGTCTGAAGATGACGTTAGCTCATGTTATGTAGTGACCGGCCCGGCGACCATGTATGCCGTATGGGAAAACACCCGGGAGGTTCGCTTTACGAAAAGCCAGGATGATCCGACCGAGGTCGCAGACCGCCAGTATGTGCCATACGGCGGCACGGTGACATGGCCGACACCTGCTTCGGACAGCGGACTGACGGATGTTGTCGGATGGGCCTATGTGGATGAGACCGGAAAGAAAAAGTCCCTGCATTTTGAAGAACCTCTTGCTTGGAATACAACGATCCTGATCCTGTTTCCGATCGGGAAGGACGACGAGCCGATTCCGGACGGGACGGACGCCGGGCAGGTGATCGGGGATGAGGCCATCAAAGAGCAGTATGAAACGATCCCGTTTTCCGGCGACATCTCCATGTTTGAATTTCAAATTAGAAGAAGCACAACGGTGGACAGGGAATTCCTGGTATTGACAAAGGTCAACACTACTGACAGCTGCGTGACGATTCCCGGCGAGGTATACGTATGGAGAAAGCTGCTTGAAGGAGACACAATTTATGCATATTCCCTGACGGATGACCGGCCGTCCTATCTGCCGACACCTGATCCAGGCTCCCTTGATTACTACAACGATTACTACAGCGAGCGGTATACGATTGACACCATCAGCTACAATGCCCTGAGAAACTGCACCAATCTCAAGGCTGTACGGATCAATGGACACAAATCACTTTCCATCGCCGGATATCTCAACGGGCTGCCAAATCTGGAATACGTTGACCTCAGGGGAATACGATGCAGGACGGCGCGATTTCATCCTACGATTTCTTAGGATGCACTTCGCTGAAATGCGTGGTTCTTCCCGCCGGGGTAACCACTATTGGAAGCGGCGCTTTTGAGGGCTGCAACAGCCTGGCGGGAACACCTATTCCCAATGGGATTAAAAAAGTGAGTGAGGGCGCTTTCTCCTGGACGAACTATACCAGCGTTGACCTTCCGGCCAGCCTGGAAGACTTCAGCGTACTGGCATTCAAAAACTGCGAACAGTTAACAACGATTGCTGTAAACTGCGATGTTCCCAGGAAAGGCTGGTTTGACTGCAACGGGCAGCCGCTGCAGGCACTGGAGCACATTATTCTGCGGGGCAGCGTAGCAACAACCGCAGCCGGACTGCTGGAAGGGCTGGAAAGCGACTGCGACGTTCGCCTGACGGTTGAACCGGGGTGCATGATGGAACTTCAGCCCATCGGAGAAAACACCAGCCTGACATATGTCTCTCTTCCGAATACGCTGCATGTTCTGGCTGCGGAGTGCTTCAAAGGATGCTACTGCCTGGAGAACGTGGCGCTTCCTTCCTCCCTTGAGGAAATCTCTGACAGCGCGTTTGAAGGCTGCACACGCCTGCAGCAGATCAATATTCCAAACGGCGTGATCCGGATCGGCAACCATGCCTTCGCAAACTGCAGCGGGCTGCGGGAGATCTATATTCCGCCAACGGTACAAACTTTGATCGGGAAAAACTACTCCTGTGACTGCTTCCTGAACTGCACAAATCTGAAGGTGCTGTATTTCAACACATCAGCCAAATTCGGGGCCGGCATTCTGAAACGGACCAACGCGGACCATCTGGAGAAAATCATTTTCGGACCCGCAGCAACCAATATCGACGTTGACGAATTTGGAACGTACTCATCCAACCGGATTCTGACGCCAACACTGAACCAACCGTTTGAAATGGAAATACACAGCCTGCTGGATGAAGAAACGTTGGGCGAGCTGATGCTGAGAGTCAGAACCTGCCTCACCCGCCTGACACTGCCGGAAGGAATGGAGGAAGTGAACGGCAACATTTTCTCGACGCCAGTCGGGGAGGCGGACACTGCGCTGGAAGAACTGATTATCCCCGAAGGGGTGACGCTGATTCATGACCTTTCGAGCGTACCGCATCTCAGCAAGGTGCAGCTGCCGGAAACACTTACAACCATCAGGAACTCTTTCAACTACTGCAACAGCCTGACCGAAGCGGAGCTACCATATTCGCTGAAAACAATGGAACAGTCGTTCAACGAAAGCCCTGCACTGACCAGGATCAACCTGAACGACGGCCTTTCCACGATTGAACAATCCCTGAACGGCTGCGGCTTCACAGAAATTACCCTGAACCACCGGCAGCAGATCAACAATTCCCTGAACCGGTGCCCCAATCTTACCAGACTGTCCTTTACCGGATGCGAGCTGAAAGGAATCATTGGGCAGGAATGTCCCGTGCTTTCCGAGATTCTGATTGGGCAGGAATGCACGCTGTCGCCTTTTTTCGGCCGTGTGCTGACAAGCCGGAACTATGAGACAGGAGAGCCAGAATACAGACCGGTTTACGGAACGACAGAACCGGCTACCGACCTGACGATCCGAATTACGTCCGAGGACATCTATTCCCTGCCGGAGTACGCGATGACCGGATATAAAAACCTGACGGATATCGAGCTGACAGGGACACTTCTGGAGATAGAAGCGGACGCTTTTACCGGGTTAACCCGCCTGAAAAGAGCGGTTTGGCCGGCCTGCCTGCAGATGATCGGGGACAGAGCCTTCTCCGGATGTGAGACGCTGAAAGAAACCAGCTCCATGGATCAGCTGACAGCTATTGGTGAAGAAGCCTTCAAGGACTGCGTTTCCCTTCCCGCCATTCTTTCTCTCGACAGCGCGGAATCCCTGGGAACCCGCGCTTTCAGCGGATGCACAAGCCTGGCGGAGGTTTCGTTCGGAGGCGGGCTTCGCGCCATCGGAGACGCCGCGTTCCTGGGCTGTGCAAGGATACGCTCCCTTTCGCTGGCGGAAGGCCTGCAGGAAATCGGGGCTATGGCATTCCAGGGATGTGTCAGCCTGAGAGAACTCAGACTGCCATCCACGTTGAAATATATTGGCGGCAGCGCTTTTCTGGGCTGCATTTCACTAAGAGAACTGACCATTCCAGCCACAGCGGAAGGAATCAGCTTCCCCCGCCAATACCAGGATGATGAAAGCTTTCCGGGCACAGACGCCTTCAACCAGTGCATCGGGCTGACAAGGATCATCCTGAACGGACCGGTGGAACTCCGCTCCCGCACGATGCTGACCAGCAGCGCGAACCTGAGTGAAATCATTTTCAACACGCCGGTGACAGAACCGATTGCGCCTGCTTTCTTTGACAGCTGGGACACCAGTCCCAGCTCCACCAGGTTGCCTGTGTCCGGCATTATTCTGCGGATTCAGTCCGGCCAGGACCATCTGGGAACGGAAGCCCTGGCGGGCATCGGGCAATTTGTCCGGGTGATCATTCTGGATGAGCACATCCAGACAATCGGGGCAAGAGCGCTGGCGGACAATAACCACAGAAGCAGGAATCCGATTCAGGTCATCATGACAGGCGCGGTTCGCGAAATCGCAGAAAATGCCTTTGAAAACTCTTATGTGGAGATTAACCTGACAGAGGACAATCCCTATGTTATCGCGTACTGCGAACGCCATGGGATCGTTTGCCATACAGACAACGCCGCGACAAAGACGGTCGTGATTCATCATCTGTCCGATATCAGCGCCTTCCTGCCGGACGGATGGAGCTGGGAAGAAACCGGCTGGGAAGTGGAAGAAGAATGGGACAGAGCCGTATTCAGATGTGACCTGACGGCGGAGGTGCCCATGCCGCAGCTTGTTCGGGCCGGGCATATATTCTCCGGATGGTATCACAGCGAATACTTTGACATGCCGTTTGCCGGCACCAATTTCAACAACAACAACCTGGTGCCACGGTGGGATCTGAACGCGGTGCGGGTGATCCTTTCCCTCGCCGGCGGCACAGCAGACTATCCGGCTGACAGCTATGTTTCAAGAGACAGCAATGAACTGACGACCCTGCTCCCCGAGCGTTCCGGATACGTTTTCCAGGGCTGGTATACCGATCCTGACTGGACAAAACCGTTTGACGGAGTTCTGCAGGGAGAGGAGATGACGCTTTACGCCGCCTGGCAGGCAGAAAGCAGCAATGTCCAGTATGCTACAGAAAACGGGGAAACGTCCCTGATCCGTTTCCGGACCAGTGATGAAACCGCTGAGGTGTTCTATCTCCCCGCGCAGGTTGACGGAAATCCTGTGAACCGGATTGCTGCCGGGGCGTTCAAGGATTGTTCCATCCGAAGGCTGGTCCTTCCGGCTACAGTCACCACCATCGAGGACGGCGCCTTTGAAGGAATCAGAGACCTGCAGGAAATTCAGATTGACCCTGACAACACGGTTTATTCAACGATTAACGGCGTTCTCTACACAGCGGATGGGCAAACCCTTCTGTATTACCCGGTATCCGGCCGACAGACGATGACGATTCCGGCAAGTGCAACCCGGATCGGAAGGCGCGCGTTTGCGGGTTCGGCTATCGGGAAGGTTTATCTGCACAGCGGTGTGGAATCCATCGGTGAAGAAGCCTTTTCCGCCTCTGAACTGAGAGCAATCAGCATCCCGGAAGGCCTGCGGGAAATTGGCCGGCATGCATTCTACAACAGCAGGCTGATGAATATCCGCCTGCCCATCACAGTCACCGTGATCGGTGAAGAAGCCTTTGGACCAACGGAAACAGCGATCAACCTATACGGGCCTACGGGAGAATGCACGGCGAAAACATACGCGGAGAACAACAGAATTCCCTACAACCAATACACTCTGACCCTGATTCAGGCCGGTTTACGATCATACAGGATCCAGGCGGGTGAAGCACTGATTCTGCCAAGCGACGGGACGGCTTCCGGCTGGTATCTGGATGAAGCGATGACGCTGCCTTTTGAGGGGAATGTTATGCCAGAAAGCAATCTGACGCTGTATGCAGCGGCAAGCGACCCGGAAACCGCACCGCTGCAGGTCAGCTTTGTGTCAGAATACGGCACGGTTCCTCAGCCGCTCATTGCAGACCAGCTGCCGCTCCGTGTTGCAGAACTGCCGACGATTACCGCCCCGGGATATCTTTTCGAAGGATGGTTTGCCGACAGGGCCTGCACTGTTCCTGTGACCGTATCGGAAGAAGACGGCGAATACTGCTTCACGGAGAGCACAATTCTGTATGCTGCATGGAACGAAGACCCGACCGCGGAGCAGGTTGGCTTTACCTGCAGGCAGACAGAGGATGGCCTGATTATTACCGGTACCAAACCGGACACGATCCATCTGGCCATTCCTGCTACCTGGTGCGAAATACCCATTACAGGGATTGACGAAGGAGCGTTTACCGCCAATACAAAGCTCGTGACAGCGGACATTTCCGCACTGAGCGGGATTGAACTGCCTTCCGCGCTGTTTGCGGGATGCACCAGCCTGAGCCAGGTTACCCTGCCGGATAACCTGGAAGCGCTGCCGGAACGGGCGTTCCTGAACTGTACCGCTCTGACGGGTATCACGATTCCAGATTCGGTTCGGCGGATCGGCGCCCTGGCTTTTGCCCGTTCAGGAATCAGAAAACTGAGCCTGCCGGCGGGCCTCACGTATATCGCCGCGGATGCGATGGACAGCTGCTCCAGCCTGTGGGCCCTTACTATGAAAAGCGGAAACAGCTATTATTTCTCATCCAACAATGCGCTGATTGACACTGAGAGCAGCACGCTGATCCGGTATGCACCGGCTAACCCTGCAGGTTCATACGAAATTCCTGACGGCGTATATGCCATCGGGAAGAATGCTTTCGCCGGAGCCGTGCATCTGGAAAGCATCACAGGCACGGATAAAATCTGGTCCCTGGAACCGTATGCGTTCAGCGGATGCATTTCACTGAAAACGCTGCCCCTTCTGACCAATTCCCATCTGAACGAAATACCGGGCAATTGCTTCCTGCATTGCTCCAGCCTGACAGAGATTACAATTCCGGAACAGATTCGGCTGATCGGGAATTATGCCTTCAGCGGATGCAGCAAGCTGAATCAGGTTACTATTCCTGAAACAGTTGAAACGATTTGCCCGTATGCCTTTGACGCGAAGAATATCACCGTGTTCGGTTCGGCTGAAAGCGAGGCGCAGCGATGGGCCCTTCAGCAGGAAACGATCTTCCGGGATACGGACGCGGCCCTTTACGCGGAGGAAATGATTCTGAGCGGTTCCTCGCATCAGATGATTTCAGGCGCGAGCATGGAGCTGACGCCGGTATTCCTGCCCCAGGGCGCGGCCGAAGAAAAAGTATACTGGGGCGTATCGGATGAGCGGATCCTGAGCGTTGACGACGGACAAATTCGGGCGCTGGCTGAAGGGGAAAGCACGATCTATGCCTGGACTGCCAGCGGGCTTCAGGCAACCTGGGAAATGAATGTCAGGAGTGCGGATCTGCAGGTGCTGCTTTTCCCGAAGGAACGGCTGAACACATATGTCGGGGCCGAAGTGGAATTCCGTGCGATTACGCATCCGGAAACAGAAAACGCGGAAATCACCTATTCCAGTTCCGATGATACCATTGCGGTGATCAGCGAGGACGGCATACTGACCGCCCTGGCAGAAGGCGACTGCACTCTGACAGCGGAATCAGGCAACCTCAGCGCCACTTGTCAGGTGCATGTTGCCGCTGAAGCCGGAACCACCACCTGGCGGCAGAAACTGCTTTGCTTCGTTGGACAAGCAGACTCGCTGTTCAGAATGCCCGACGGCGCGGTATCGTGGCAGGTGGCTGACCCATCCATCGCAATCGTGCGGGAGATCGCTTCGTATGAATGGCCAACGGGCCATTTGAAAGGACTGAGAACCGGCTGGACGGAGCTTGCGGTTACCCTTGAAAGCGGAGAGCTATTCTTCTTCGACATTGAAGTCCGCCCAACACTGACCAATTTTGCGTTCAAGGATGAAACGCTGATTGTGCATTCCGGATCGTCCGAATATGCGCAGGTGCTGACTTCCCCGCGGGATATGCTTTTTACTTCCGATGTTCATCTGAACTATACCACGGAAGATACCGATATTATCAGCGTGGTCGGGGAAGCGAGGGCCTCCGATACATTTGGAGCAGTTGTTACCGGCCTTCAGGAAGGCGATGCCACTATCACTGTCAGCGGTGTTGCGGACGGCGTGCCGATTACGGACACCTTGAATATCAAGGTCATTGAACCAGCAGTGACTGACATTCCCTTCGACCCCATTCCTGAGCGGATGGAGAAGGGGGATACCTGGCAGATTACCGCGGCACTGGATCTGAACCAAATCTACTGCGAACCGAATTATGAGTGGTACTCCGATGATGAGTCCATATTCACGGTCAGCAAAACAGGCCTCGTTACGGCGGTTCGCCCGGGGAGCGCATCGGTGATTCTGCGGGAAAAACGAACAGGAGATGAAATGGCACTGCATTTCTACTGCGGGGTGGCCATCACTGAAATGTGGTTTGAACAGTCCAAATTCACGGTTCGCCCGGGAGACGAGATTACCCTAAAGCTCCATTACCTTCCTGAGGATGCCAATGAGATCCCACAATTCAAAGTGTACTCAGACTACAATGTTTCCCTGCGGTCAACCTATCAGGATTTGCTTCGGAGCGGATTTACGGAATATTCCTTCCGTTTTGACAAGGATGCATTTGGGCACAAGCTGATTACGGTATACGAGCTGCATGGGATTGCTGCCAGCGCAGATGTTTTTGTAACGCAGCCGGCAGAAGAGCTATACCAATGGGAGGAGGTCACGATAGACGGAAAACGATATATCGATGTAACGGTGCTAATTGATGACGTTAATTATTGTGCACAAAATCACTATCTGGATAACGGGGATTCTGCTGATTGGAATTTTGTTGATGACGTGAATTATCGTTACAAGTATCGGTTTGAACCGAAAACAAACCAGAATACTTTCCTGAGATTTAAATCATATAATGGATATGAACTGGCTATTCCCATCGTGATCAATCGGGCGGCACCATGCCAGAACCATCACTGGGCACAGGGGATCTGTACGGTATGCGGGACGATATGCAGCCACGAAAATGTTTCGGAACAGGCAGTTCATGATCGCGATAACTGTACGGTACTCGATGAGAAAACCCATTATGTTGAGCCCTGGACTTATCTGCAATGCGTTTGTTCGGACTGCGGCGCGGTGGTATATAATACCAGATCAAGAATGAACAATACCTATCGTGAGCAGCACCATTTCGAAACAACGGTAAACAATGAGCTGGCATGCGCGGAATGCTACTACAGGCCGGAGGTTCCGGCTTCACCAGGACTGCACCTATCCAAAGTGTTCCGCGCAGATGAGGGCCCGACGGTTACTATTGACAGTGCAGAACACGCGGCAGGTTACCGAATTACCGTTCGTGACCTGACCGCCGGCACACCGGAAACAACGATCCCGAACCTGGAAGCCGGGCAGCAGCAGTTGAACATCACATGGACAGAAAACCATCTGTATGAGTTTACCGCCACAGCGGAAGGGGTTAGCGTGTCGACATCCTGTGATCCTGTCCGGGCCGCCTGCGTTAACCCGAACGCCTCTTTCCGGATGACGATGCCGACCGCGCTGGTTCAGGTTGAAGCAGAAGCTTTCGCCGGAATCCCTATGTATACGGTCATTCTGGACGAAAGCGCTGAAGGGAAGGACCTTTCATTCCTGAATGAGTGCGGCACAATCCTCGTGGTTTCTCCGGACTCCGTTCATTTCGCAGACGATGTTCCCTATCTTGTCCTGACGCCGGAAGAATTCGAAGAGGCTACGGAATAACAGCCGGCGGGAATGAAGCGTGAATTTGAATCATGGTTCCTGTGGTGCAAAAAACAGCTGAAAAACAATCGGGCTGTTGACAGCGAAGAAAATCCATGATACTTTTTTTCGTGAATACAGAAACCTTAGAGGCGAAAGTCAAACCGGGAGGGGCGCCTACAGAGAGCGGGGCTGGGCTGAAAACCCGCGGAAGGTTCACCGGCAAATGGTTCGCTGAGGGAAAGGGGAAACGGGATTCGTCCCGGAGTATCCGGACCGTGGGCTCGCGTTAAGGGCAGAGCGTGTGTTGGCACGCTCGTGAGAGGAACCGTACTTCGCGGTTCAATGAAGGTGGCACCATGGATTCATCATCCGTCCTTAAAAAAGGGCGGATTTTTTGTTTCCCGGGCCGCTCCTTCACTGGGCCATCTTTCACTGGGCTTTCCTTTCACCGACCGGAATGGCACCCGGCGCCAACAAAAACATTTTTATTTTTTGTATCGCTTCCGGAAGGAGCGAAGAAAGGAAGGATTCCCATGGCAGAAAAGAGAGTGCTCAAGAACGAGGAAACAAAAGGATTTTCCATTCAGGACCTGATTCTGGTGGCCGTGCTGCTGGCGGCCGGCGCTGTGCTGAAGCTGTTTGTCGGCAGCGTGGTCAACTTTTTCGGCATGAAGCCGAACTTCATCATCGCCTCCTACTGCCTGGCGATTCTGCTGGTGCGGCCGAAGCTGCCGGGATGCGCGATTATCGGCCTGCTGGCCGGGGCGATCTGCCAGTTCCTGCCCGGAACCCCGTGGCTGAACTTCATCTCCGAGTTCCTCGGGGCGGTGGCCATGTACTTCATGATCCGGGTTCCGTTCCGCTTCGGGAAGATGGACGCGAATCCCCTGCTGGCGACCTTCGTTTCCACGGTGATTTCCGGCGGCAGCTTCGTCGTGTGCCTGTTCGTGTTCATGCACATGGAGACCAGCGGACTGGTGGCCTACATTCCGATCGTGCTGGGAACCGCCGCCATCGGCAGCGTGCTGGTGCAGCTGCTGTATGTGCCGCTGAAAAAGGTGCTGAAGCGGTAAGCCCGGGCGAAGCGCGCACGGGACCCCATCCGGAAGGAGCTGCAAGACATGATCAACATTCAGGACCTATCCTTTACTTATAAGGACGAAACGAAGCCCGCCCTGGCGGAGGTCAGCCTCACCGTGCCGGACGGCGGATTTCTGGGCGTGATCGGGCCTGCCGGCGCCGGAAAAACGACGCTGGCCCGAGCTATCACGGGCATGATTCCGCACCACTACACGGGCGAATTCTACGGAAGCGTGCGGGTGAACGGCCTGGACACGGTGGACACGCCGATCCAGGACCTTTCCCGGCAGGTGGGGATCGTGTTCCAGGACGTGGACAGCCAGATCATCTCCCCGCTGGTGGAGGACGAGCTGCTGTACGGCCTGGAGAACTTCGGCATTCCCCGGGAGGAGATTCCCGTGCGGATGGCGGAAGCGCTGCAGAAGGTCGGGATTGCGGACCTGCGGGAGCGGCCGGTGATGTCGCTTTCCGGCGGGCAGCGCCAGAAGGTGGCGATCGCCTCGGTGATCGCGCTGAAGCCGAGCATTCTCGTGCTGGACGAGCCGACCGGGGAACTGGACCCGAGGAGCAGCCGGCAGGTTTTCAGCCTGATGAAGGAGCTGAACGAGGAACAGGGGATCACAATCGTCCTGATTGAGCAGAAGATCATGCTCCTGTGCGAATTCGCCCGGCAGTTGGCCGTGCTCAGCGAGGGCCGGATCGTCCGGAGCGGGGAGACCCGGGAGGTGCTGACGCACGCGGATGAACTGCTGGCCCTGGGGGTGAACTGCCCGCGGGTGACCACGCTGAGCCGGATCCTGTCCGCCCGGACCGGGGAGGAACAGCCCGTGTGCGTGAACCTGGAGGAAGCGGAGAACATGGTAAGGAGGATGATCCCATGATCCGGCTGGAACACGTGAGCTTTGCCTACCCGGACCAGCGGCCGTCTGTGAAGGACATTTCCTTTCACGCGGAGGCGGGGGAGTTCATCGCGATTCTCGGCGCGAACGGCGCGGGGAAAACAACGACCGTGCGGCTGATTGACGGGCTGCTCCGCCCGGCGGAGGGCCGCGTGCTGATTCACGGGGCGGACACGGCGACGAGCCCCGTCAGCGAGCGGGCGCGGCGGGTCGGGTTCCTGTTCCAGAACCCGGACCGGCAGATCTGCAAAAACACGGTGCGGGAGGAGATCCTTTTCGGGCTCAAGGCGGTGCGGGGCGAGGAAGACGAGGAATTCCTGAAAACCCGGACGGAGGAAGTGCTGAAGGACTTCGACTTCACCGGGGACGAGGAACCCTTTTCGCTGAGCCGCGGGCAGCGGCAGCGGGTGGCGCTGGCTTCCATCCTGGCGGTGGAGCCGGAAATCCTGATCCTGGACGAACCCACCACCGGGCTGGACTATTCCGAATGCTGCCACATCATGGACCGAATCCGCCGGATGAACGAAGAAAAGAAGGTCACCGTCGTCATGGTGTGCCACGACATGGAGGTCGTGCTGGACTACGCCAGCCGGGCGCTGGTCATGGCGGACGGGCAGCTGCTGGCGGACGGCCCGGTGCGGGAGGTTTTCAGGGACACGGAGCTGCTGGAAAAGGCGGCGATCCTGCCCCCGCAGATCATCGGGCTTTCGCTGCGCCTGGGCGCGGGATTTGAACAGGCGGACACGCCGGAGGGCATGGCGGAGGCCGTGCTCAAACGCCGGGAAGCGGGAGGGAGCCGGAAATGAACACCCTGTTTCAATACGTGCCGGGAAACTCGCTGATTCACCGGATGAACCCGGTGGCCAAGCTTTTTCTGACCGTCGTGATCTGCGCGGCGGCGTTCATCACGGACCGGCTGTGGTTCCTGGCGGGGCTGCTGGCGGTGGACCTGCTGATCGGGCTGATTGCCGGGGTGGCGCAGCGGACCTGGCATATTTTCCGCGGGCTGCTGAAGATCGCCGGTTTCCTCTTCCTGCTGCAGGTGCTGCTGATCCGGCGGGGGACGCCCGTGCTCTGGATCATTACGGACGAGGGACTGCTGACCGCCGGCAAGGTGGTGCTCCGCCTGGTGGTGGTATGCATTCCGCTGGCGCTGGTGCTGGCCGTGACACGGATCACCGACCTGACCAACGCGCTGGTGCAGGTGCTGCACGTGCCCTATCCCTATGCCTTCACCCTGTCCACGGCGATCCGCTTCATTCCGCAGTTTCTGGAAGAGATGAGCGGCATCATGGAGGCGCAGACCGCCCGGGGCGTTGCCTTCGACAAGGCGAAGGGGCTCAAAAAGTTTTCCATGATCCTGCCCCTGTGCGCGCCGCTGCTGATATCCTCCGTGCGGCGGACGGACCTGACAGCCGCGGCGGCCGAGGCACGGGGATTCCGGCTGAGGACCCGGACGTCCGGATACAAGCAATATCCTTTCACGGCGATTGACTACGGGGCGCTGGCGTTCTGCATGCTGCTTCTGGCCGCCGCCATCGCGCTGTGAAACGCGTTTTGCCCTTGACAGAACGGGCCGGTTTCGGCAAAATGGGGACAGAGGCGGAAACCGAAAAAAATCGCGCGCGGAAAGGATAACAGCCATGAAAAAAGCAACGATGATACTGGACAAAGATTTTGCGATCGGGCGGGTGGACCCGCGGATTTACGGCTCCTTCATTGAGCATCTGGGGCGGGCGGTATACGGCGGAATCTACGAGCCCGGGCACCCGACGGCGGACAGGAACGGCTTCCGGGAGGACGTGATCGCCAAGGTGCGGGAGCTGGGGATCCCGGTGGTGCGCTATCCCGGCGGGAACTTTGTGTCCGGCTTTAACTGGGAGGACTCCATCGGGCCGAGGGAGCAGCGGCCGAAGCGGCTGGACCTGGCCTGGATGACCACGGAGACCAACGAGGTCGGGCTGCACGAATTCTGCGACTGGGCCCGGAAGGCGGGCACCGAGGTGATGTACGCGGTGAACCTGGGGACCCGGGGGCCCGACGCGGCGCGGAACGTGGTCGAATATGCCAACCACAGGGGCGGGAGCTACTGGTCCGACCTGCGGATCAAAAACGGGGCGAAGAACCCCCTGGGGATCAAGCTGTGGTGCCTGGGGAACGAGATGGACGGCCCCTGGCAGATCTGCCACAAGACCGCCTACGAATACGGCCGGGTCGCCAACGAGGCGGCGAAGGTGATGAAGTGGGTGGATCCCTCCATCGAGGTCGTCGCCTGCGGAAGCGCAGCGCATGACATGCCCACCTACGGCGAATGGGAATACACGATGCTCAACGAATGCTACGAGAACGTGGACTATGTTTCCCTGCACCGGTACTACGCCAATCCCACCAACGACACCCCGGATTTCCTGGCCCGCAGCATGGACCTGGACGATTTCATCCGGGAGGTTGTGGCGATCTGCGACGCGGTGGGCGGCAGGAAGCACGCGAAGAAGAAGCTGAACCTGTCCTTCGACGAATGGAACGTATGGTACCATTCCGCGGAGCAGGACAAGGAGGTTCTGAAGGCGGACAAGTGGGGCCGGGCGCTGCCGCTGCTGGAGGATGTATACAACTTTGAGGACGCGCTGCTGGCCGGGGCCATCCTGATCACCTTCCTGAAGAACGCGGACCGGGTGAAGGTGGCTTGCCTGGCGCAGCTGGTGAACGTGATTGCCCCGATTATGACCCGAAACGGGGGCGGGGTGTGGGCCCAGACCATTTTCTGGCCGATGATGCACGCCAGCCGGTACGGCCGGGGGACGTCCCTGCGGCCCATCCTGAACAGCCCGGCATACGACTGCAAGGACTACGAGAAGGTGCCGCTGGCGGACGCCGCGGCGACCCTGGGGGACGACGGCAGCGTGACCATCTTCGCCGTGAACCGGGACATGCAGGACGACATCACCCTGCAGTGCGACCTGCGGGCCTTCGGGAGCCTGAAGCCGGCCGAGCACATCGTGCTGCACCACGACGACGTGAAGGCCGTGAACACGGAGATGAATCCGGACGAGGTGAAGCCCATCAAGGGGCGGAACGGCAAAATGGACGGCGGGAAGATGAATGTGAAGCTGCCGGCCCTGAGCTGGAACGTGATCCGGCTGGTTCCCTGAAAGCGGAATCGGGCTGCGTATTGACAGAACGCACAGAACGGGTATATATAAGGTAGTTGCTTTTCGGAGCGGCTGCCTTATTTTTGTTTGGCGAACAAGGGAAAGAGGGATAACAACCATGGTGAAAATCAATGTGATTTCGGGATTTCTGGGAGCGGGCAAAACGACACTGATCAAAAAACTGCTGACCGGCAGCCTGAGAAATGAAAAAGTGGTGCTGCTGGAGAACGAATACGGCGAGATCGGGATCGACGGCGGATTCATGAAGGACGCGGGGATCACCGTGACCGAGCTGAACGCCGGGTGCATCTGCTGCACGCTGGCGGGGGACTTCCAGGGGGCGATCGACCAGCTGATCGACACCTACCATCCGGACCGGATCCTGGTGGAGCCCACGGGCGTGGGCAAGCTCAGCGAGATTCTGAGCGCGGTGGAAAAGGCGAAGGAACGCCATCCGGACATCGAGGTCAGCGGCAGCGCGACGATCGTGGACGCGGGAAAATGCCGGATGTACATGAAGAACTTCGGCGAATTCTTCCTGGACCAGGTGAAGAGCGCCTCCACGGTGATCTTCAGCCGGACGCAGCTGCTGCCGGCTGACCGGGTGGAAAAGAGCCGCCAGCTGATTGCGGAAGCGCATCCGGACGCCAGGATCATCACGACGCCCTGGGACGAGATGGATCCGGACTTCATGCTCGAAGTGATCGAGAAGGGGAAGCCGATTTATTTCCCGCCGCTGGAAGACGATGATGCTGACGATGCCGACGACGATGATGAGGACGAGCATGAGCATCATCATGAGCATCACCATCATGAACATGACCATGACCATGAGCACGGGCATGAAGGGCACGAGCACCATCATCACCACCACCATCACCACGAGGGCGAGCACGACGCGGACGAGGTGTTCGGGAACATCGGGCTGGAGACCGCACAGCGGTACGAGCAGGAGGAAATCCGGGAGATGCTGGGCAAGCTCGGGGACGAGGAGGAATACGGCCGGGTGCTCCGGGCGAAGGGAATCCTGCAGAACGCGGCGGGGCAATGGTTCCAGTTCGACTACGTGCCCGGGGAAATCGACATGCGGGACGGCAGCGCGGACTACACCGGCCGGCTGTGCATCATCGGCGCGGACCTGAACGAGCAGGCCCTGGCGGAACTGTTCCATCTGTAAGACGGCAGCGAGGCGGACAGCATGAGAAGAGAATTTGTGCCCATCTATATGATTACGGGCTTTCTGGAAAGCGGAAAGACCACCCTGGGGATGACCGTGCTGGAGAACAAGCGGTTCACCAACGGGGGGACCTGCTTGATTATCCAGTGCGAGGAAGGCGAAATTGAATACGACGAGGCGAAGCTGAAGGCGAACAAAGGGATCGTCGTGACGCTGGACGAGGCGGAGGAGCTGACCACCGCGCAGCTGGCCCGCTGGGAGACGGAATACAAGCCGTCCTGCGTGATTCTGGAATACAACAACATGTGGGGGTTCCAGCGGCTGGACGAGATCCGGCTGCCGCGGCTGTGGGGATGGGCCCAGGTGGTGACCACCGTGGACGCCACGACGCTGGCCAACTACATGACCAATATGCGGAAGCTGCTGACGGACCCGATGAAGACTGCGGACATGATCTATGTCAACCGGTGCGGGGAGGGCTTTGACAAGGCCTCCTGGAGAAAGCAGATCCGCGCGCTGAACGGCGGATGCACGATTCTGTTCGAGAACCTGGACGGGAGCGTGGAGGACGGCGTGCGGGATGAGGACCTGCCCTATGATATGAAGGCGGCTGTGATCGAGATTTCGGAGGACCAGTTCGGGACGCTGTATCTGGACAGCATGGACCATCCGGAACGGTATGACGGGAAGACTCTGCGGATTGTCGGGCAGGCATACCGGAAAAAGGAGTTTCCTCCGGGATTCTATTATTTCGGGCGGCAGGCGATGACCTGCTGCGCGGAGGATATCCAGGCCTGCGGGTGGGTCTGCAAAGGGGAGCGGACGCCGGATAATAAGACGTATTTTACGTTGACGGCCCGGGGGAAACGGGTGGTTTCGCCGGACGGGCGCGCGGCGCTGATGCTTTATGAGGAGAAGACGGAGAAGGCGAAGGTGCCGCGGGAGGAGTTTGTTTCGTTTGTAAATATTTAAAAATGTGATATACTGGTCATACCAGATATGGAGGAAGCCAGCCGGGAGGATACAGCATGCTGAAGATCGGACTGTTTACGGACACTTTTCTGCCGATAGTGGACGGGGTGGGCCGGGTGGTTCAGGCCTATGCCGAGACCCTGTGCTCCATGGGGCACCAGGTGGCGGTGGTGGCGCCTATGTACGACAGCGGTTTTCGGGGCGGGTATCCCTACGAGCT
Organism: Clostridia bacterium; assembly: GCA_017404985.1. GTDB lineage: Bacteria > Bacillota > Clostridia > Christensenellales > Aristaeellaceae > Aristaeella. The sequence goes on from JAFRBK010000001.1 coordinate 40,538, forward strand.
GGTGGAATTCAACGCGAAGCCGATGCCGGGCTACAAGCAGTACCGGATCGGGGAAGCCATGCTGGACCCGCACTACCGCAAGCGGATCCGGATGATTGACATGGACCTGGTGCATGCCCACAGCCCTTTCCATACCGGCTCCGAGGCGCTGCGGCTGGCGGCGCTGCGGAAGATTCCCCTGGTGGGGACCTTTCATTCCAAATACTATGACGATTTCCTGAGAGCCACCAAGTCTGAATCCCTGGCGAAAATGGGCGTCAAAATCGTGGTCAATTACTATAACCGCTGCGACGAGGTATGGGCGGTGGGAAGCAACACGGCGGACGTGCTTCACAGCTACGGGTTCGAAGGCGACGTGCAGGTGATGCCCAACGGCGCGTCGCTGCGAAGCGCCTCCCCGAACGACATCGCCGAAGTGACCCGCCGATGGAACCTGGGGGAGGATCCCCTGATTCTGTTCGTGGGCCAGATGGACTGGAAGAAGAATATTCTGACCGTGCTGGAAGGCTGCGCGAAGATGAAGAAGCAGGGCTGCGCTTTCAGGCTGCTGCTGGCCGGGCAGGGTATCGACCTGGGCCATATCCGGCAGAAAATCCAGGACCTGAACCTGCAGGACCGGGCGGAAGCGATCGGCCATATTACGGACAACTCCCTGCTGGAGGGGCTGTATGCCCGGGCGTCGGTATTCGCCTTCCCGTCCCTGTACGACATGGCGCCCATGGTTGTGCGGGAGGCTGCCGTGATGGGCACGCCCTCCGTGATGGTGCGGGGCAGCACGGCGGCGGAAGTGATCCGCAACGGGGAAAACGGCTTCCTGTGCGAAAACGACCCAGACGACCTGGCCCGGGTGATGACGGAAATTCTGGCAGACCCCGCACGCCTGGAACAGGTCGGGGAGAATGCGCGGAACACGATTCCCGTGCCGTGGGAAAAGGTGATGGAGCGGGCCGTGGAACGCTATACCCGCCTGGTTGCCCTGGGCAAGGAAGGCAAGCTGAAGGACAAAAAGATTCGGATCATATAAAAAGGTAGGTGAGCCCCATGCCGGATCCGGTGCTGCATTCGGTATTCGGAAACACTGTCAAAGGCCGTTTGTCTCCGGAGGCGCGGAATGCGCTGGTACCGGAGCCTTATTCTTTTGCCCAGTTCGGGCCTGACCCATGGTTCGGCTACAAGCCCTGGGTCCGCGTGGGCCGGGGCCGCATCATGCATACCGCCCGGACCGGGGAATTCCTGATGGCCCTGGCGGACCAGGCGAAAAACGGGAAAAGCCGGGCGGAAATGTTTTCCTATCTGGCGGGGTTCCTGTGCCACTATGCCCTGGACTCGGCGGCGCATCCCTATATCATCCGCCGGACGGACGTGGACTATCCCGTGCCGAACGGGCATATGGCCTTTGAGCATATGCTGGATGTGAAGCAGATGGTGCGGGATGGGCACATGGGGGAGAAGCACCCCGTGACGGACCACTATTTTCTGGACATTTCGCTGCCGGCCGTGATGGAAGAGGACCTGAACCGGGTGTTCGAAACCGTATACGGATGGAAAAACTGCCGGAAGGTAATCGTCCGCAGCAACCGCATCTTTCGGGTTTTCTACCGGGTGATGGAGAACCCGCACGGGCTGGCGGCCTTCCTGGCCCGGCATGTGAAGGGCGGCGGCCTGCGCTCCTGGACGTATTCCAACCCTTATTACACGGATCTGGACGTGGAAAACGAGGCCCATGAGGAATGGGTGCATGCCTATGATCAATCGATTATTTCCCGGGAAAGCATCGCTGACATGCAGGAAAGAGGGGCGGAGCGGGCTGCGCGGCTGATCGAGGCCTCTTACCGGTATATTTATTCGGGGGATCTGGGCCGGGAGGAGCTGGCGGAGGCCATCGGCAACGATTCCTACCTGAGCGGGCTGCCGCTGGATGATCCCCGGAATTTCAACGTGGGACCCGTGCTGGAACCGGTGACGAAGATCTGATAATACCTGCGCGCGGGCTGGGAACCGCGCGGAAGATTGAAAGGTACAGGACATGACACTGAACGCCAACAGCCTCAGGACCAGCCTGCTGGTGACGATCCTGGTCGCGGTGATGGTGGCGGTGCTGCCGTGGGCGGACCGCCGGATCTGCCGCCGGCTGGGGCTGAACCTGCACGGCGGAATGAGCAGCAATCCCCGGGCGGACGAGCTGCTGCAGCTGCGGAAGATCCTGCTGGCGGCGGGGTTCGGGCTGTATCTGGCTATTTTTGCGTACGTGGTGTTCTTTTCCCGGGTGGCGACGGAGGACTACCAGGTCCATGTGGCCGTGCTGGAGGACCTAAGCAATTCTGTGCAGACGGACCACGGGTTTTCGGACGTGCTGCGGACGCTTTTCAGCGAGGGATTCGGCGCCGCGATGAAACGGGTGCGGATTGTCCGGCTGCAGGATATTTTACAGTTCTATATGAACATGATGCTTTTTATTCCGATGGGCTATCTGCTGCCCTATGTGTCCTCCTGGTTTCGGGCCAGGGTGACGCGGCGGCCGGTGCTGGCCTGTTTTTTGCTGAGCGTGGCGGTGGAGAACCTGCAGCTGGTTACCCGGCATGGGTACTATGACCTGGATGATTTGATTTCCAATACGCTGGGCGGGTTCATCGGGCAGATGCTTTTTATTTCTGTCGCGTTTGTTGTGACGCACCCGGGGTGGCGGAAGGATCTGCGCAACTATCGGAAATGGAAAAAGGATTCCCGGGGGCATGCGCTGCCGGCGTATGAGCGGCGGCTGGGGCTGCGGCGGGTGACGCTGCGGGGGAGCGACCCGGAGACGATCAGGGAGTTTTTTGTGGAGCAGCTGGGGTTCCGGATGAGGAATTATATCGGCGGGAAGAATGGGGAAGTGAGGGAACTTTTCCGGCTGGGGCATCTGGATGTGGAAGTGGTTTGCCGGGGCGGAGAGGAGATTCCGGAGGAGCAGGTGCTGACGCTGGCGACGACGCGGATGGCGTTGATTCGGAAATGGCTGGCGGCGGAGGGGATTGAGGTGACGGAGTACCGGGGGGATGATTGTACCGGGTTGAGATATATGGAGTTTATGGGGCCGGATGGGATTAAGGTGAGGTTGATGGAAGAGGTTTGGGGAGAGGTGTGACAAGTGGTCGGGGGTGTGTTTTATGAGGAAGTTGATGGCTGGGGTGCTGGCGGTTGTTTTGATGGCTGGGGTGGTTGGCGGAGCTTGGGCTACGGCGGATACGGAGGTGGTTACGGTTACTCCGGCGCCGAAGCTGCGGACTTTGAAATCCGGGAGCAAGGGGGAAGAGGTTGTTCGGCTGCAGGAGCGGCTGGCGGAGCTTGGGTATTATACGCTGGCGCCGGACGGGAAATACAGCGCGGAGACGAAAGCGGCGGTTAAGACCTTTCAGGCGGCCAACGGGCTGAAGGCGGACGGGGTGGCGGGCGTCAAGACGCTGACGCTGCTTTATTCAGACGAGGCGATCGCCGCGCCGAAGCCTGTGGACGTGCTGGCGGGGGAATATCCCATGCTGGTGAACAAGGAGCATCCTGTGCCGGAAACCTTCGTGCCGCAGGACTTGGTGATGCTGACGGATGATTGCGACGCGAAGCTGGTTAAAATAAAATATTCCCAGACGCAGGCTGTGAAAACCGCCGTGGATGCGCTGGTTACCATGCTGGAAGCGGCGAAGGAGGACGGGATCACCAACTGGCAGATTTCAGCGGCATACCGCAGCTACCAGAAGCAGGTGACCACCTTGAACGCCAAGATCAACACTTATCTGGAACGCAACAAGGAATGGTCGAAAAACAAGGCCAGGAAGGCGGCGCTGAAGACCGTGGCGGAGCCCGGGTGCAGCGAGCACCATACCGGGCTGGCTTTCGATATCAACGTGCCGAAATCTTCCGCCTTCAAGGGGACGAAGCAGTGCACGTGGCTCCATGAGCACTGCTGGGATTACGGGTTCATCGTGCGGTACCAGGAGGGGAAGGAGAACATTACCGGATTTACGGCGGAGGCGTGGCATATCCGCTACGTCGGGGTTGAGCACGCAAAAATCATGCAGAAGAATAACTGGTGCCTGGAGGAGTACCTGGAGGCCGTTGCCGCGGAAACGCCGGATGAAGAGGAGACCCTGGATGAGGAGGATCCACTGACAGAGGACGAAGTGGAAATGTCGGATGAGGAGGAGATTCCGGCGGAGGAGGATGCGGAAACGCCGGATGAGTGATTCCGCAATGGTTACAGGTCCAGTGTCAGTTCCACGGGACAATGGTCGGAACCGAAAATTTCGTTATGGATGGCGGCGCCGGAGAGGCGGTTCCGGAGCCTGTCGGAGACGATGAAATAATCAATGCGCCATCCGGCATTCTTTTCGCGGGCGTGGAAGCGATAGCTCCACCAGCTGTAGGCATCCCTCAGGTCCGGATAGAAAAAGCGGAAGGTGTCGGTGAAGCCGCTGGACAGGAGGACGGTCATCTTCTGCCGTTCCTCGGGGGTGAAGCCGGCATTTTTCGTGTTGGATTTCGGGTTTTTCAGGTCGATTTCCTGATGGGCTACGTTCAGGTCGCCGCAGAAAATGACCGGCTTTTTTTCATCCAGGGATTTCAGATAGGACAGGAAGGCATCTTCCCAGGCCATGCGCCAGGGGAGGCGGGCCAGGCTGTCCTGGCTGTTGGGCGTATAGACGGTGATGAAAAAGAATTCCGGGAATTCAAGGGTGATGACCCGGCCTTCGTGGTCAAACTCCTCCTGACCGATGCCGTAGGTGACGGACAGCGGCTCTTTGCGGCTGAACACCGCCGTGCCGGAGTAGCCTTTTTTTTCGGCGTAGTTCCAGAAAGAGTGGTAGCCTTCCGGGGACCAGTCAATCTGGCCCGCCTGCAGCTTGGTTTCCTGCAGGCAGAAAAGGTCCGCATCCAGGGCGTGGAAGGCTTCCGCGAAGCCTTTGCCCATCGCGGCCCGCAGGCCGTTGACATTCCATGAGATCATTTTCATATGGTGGTACTCCCTTCTACTGTATGGGGTTATCATACCTGATGGGGCGGGGGATTTCAACTGTTTCGGTTGCCCAGGAGAGGGAAAATGGGTATAATTTCTAAGGGGGGCTTTCCGATAACTCAACATCTTCACTGCCTTCATCTGCCACCGGCAGCGGCAGTAAAGATGCCCCTTACCCCCTTCGGCCTTCGGTCTTTGAATATGGAGACATAAAGAAGATATTATTGTGAAGTGGGGGATTAAAAACACAAATCGGAGGATCATGTGAAGAACCTGCAAACGAGGAAAAGGATCTGGGTTGCCGCGGCGGCTATTCTTTTGGGGGCTGTGGCTTTTTTCCTGCTGATGCCCAAGTCGGCGGGGAATTCTTTCCTGATCCTGGACGGGAGAAGCTGGTCCGGCGGCACGCTGCGGCCGGGGAAAACCGACGGGCTGCAGGTTTATATCACCGTGGACGGGGAGGACAAGGCGATTCTCCCCTTTGACGAGGAACACACGCTGAAAGTCAATTTTCCGGACGGCGGATCGAACACGGTGCGGCTGACGGGAAGCAGCGTATTCATTGCCGAAGCGGACTGCCCGAACCAGGACTGCGTCGGCATGGGCGAAGTGACGAAGGAGAACCTGGAGACCCGGGTGCTGGGCGGCTTCATCGTCTGCCTGCCGCACCGGCTGTCGGTCGAGGTCCGGGAGACGGGGAACGGAGGGGCACAGCCGTGAGACCGGAAACAAAACGGATTGCCCGTTTCGGGCTGCTGACCGCGATGATGCTGATTCTGGGCCTGCTGGACCGGGCCATTCCCCTGGGGAGCCTGCTGGGCGGCGCGCTGCCCGGGGTGAAGCTGGGGCTGGCCAACACCGTGCTGATTTACGCGGTATACTGGATGACGCCGGAAAGCGCGCTGCTGCTTCTGGCGGCGAAGATTCTGCTGAGCGGATTCATTTTCGGATCGCTGTCGGCGATCCTTTACAGCCTGGCCGGAGGAGCGCTGAGCCTGGCGGTGATGCTGCTGCTCCGCGGGAAGAAGCAGAGCCCCGGGCGGATCATTCTGACCTCCGTGGGCGGGGCCATGGCGCACAACCTGGGCCAGGTGCTGGCGGCTTCGCTGATTCTTCGCACCCCGGGGCTGCTGGCCGTGTACCTGCCGCCGCTGCTGGGGATCGGCGCCGGGGTCGGCGCGCTGACAGGGACCGTGGCATGGCGGGTGATGAAGGCCCTGAAGCCGGGAGAGTTTGAAAAGAACGGGGGAGCAAAATGAAGAAAACCGCACTCTGGATCAAAAAGCGGCTGCCGGCCGCCCTTCTGGCCGTGGCCTTGTGCCTGGCCGGCGGCGCGGCGGCGGAGACCAAGGAATCCGTCGTCGGATACCAGCTGGATACCATCATTACGCTGACGGCTTACTGCGAGGACAAGGCCGTGCTGGAGGACGCGCTGAAGGAATGCGACCGCCTGGAGCAGCTGCTGTCCAAAACCATCGAGGGCAGCGACGTATGGCGAATCAACCACGCGGAGGGGCAGCCGGTGGAGGTGGACCCGGTGACGGCGGAGGTGATCCGGACGGCCCTGGCGATCAGCGAGATCAGCGAGGGGGCTTTCGACATCACCATTGCCCCGGCGTCGGCCCTGTGGGACTTCAAGGAGGAAACGCCGGCGCTGCCGGACGCGGAGGCGCTGGCGGAGGCCGCGTCCCGGGTCAACTGGCGGGCGCTGCAGTTGGAAGGGAATACCGTGACCCTGCCGGCGGGCATGATGATCGACCTGGGCGGAATCGCCAAGGGGTATATCGGCGACGCTGTGCGGGCGTATCTGGAAAACCGGGGAATTACCAGCGCCGTGCTTGCCTTCGGCGGGAACATCGTCACGATCGGGACAAAACCGGACGGAAAGCCCTGGAAGATCGGCGTGCAGGATATCGACGGGCCCGCCATGGAATCCATGCTGGTGCTGCAGATGGGCGGCGGATCGGCGGTGACCAGCGGGAACTACGAGCGGGGGTTTGAGCTGGACGGCGTCCTGTACCACCACATTCTGGAACCCGCCACCGGATGGCCGGTGCAGAATTCCCTGGCATCGGTCACGATCCTGGGCGACAGCTCCGCCATGGGGGACGGCTTATCCACCGCGGCCTTTGTCCTCGGCGAGGAAAAGGGGCTGGCCCTGATCGAATCCATGAAGGATACCGAAGCGATTTTCATCCTCAAGGACCGGACTGTGATCACGACCTCCGGCGGGGAGAAATACCTGGTCCGCTGACGGGCTTCCGGCGGGGAAGAACCCCCGGCCCGTTGACAGCTCTCCGGCGGGGAAGAAACTCCGGTTCGCTGACGGGCAGACAGACGGGCACGCAAAAACCGCAGCCTCACACGCAGGCTGCGGTTCTTTGTACCCATATGCCGGGGAATCAGTCGTCGGTTTCGATGGAATCCTTCACGGTGACGGTGACCTTGCGCTCATAGCAGGCAAAGATCCGGTCGACCTTTTCCTTTCCCGGGCCTTTGGTAATCAGGCTGACCAGGGGCACGATGACCAGGCCGGCCAGCATGCAGAAGGCGCCCGCGTTGATCGGGGACTGCAGGAGGCCGAGATTCACATTCAGCACCTTCAGGTTGGCCAGCATATCAATGACCATAAACACGGAGGAGAAGAGCATGGCCGTCCAGCAGCCGGCCTTCGTGGTGCGCTTCCAGTACAGGCCGTAAAGGAAGGGGGCCAGGAAGGCGCCGGCCATGGCGCCCCAGCTGACGCCCATGGCCTGGGCGATAAAGGCGACGCTGGAATTGGCCTGGACGATGGCCAGCGCGGCGGAGATCACGATAAAGACCACGATCAGCACACGCATGACGGAAAGCTGCTTTTTCTCGTCCATATCCTTAATGACGCGGCCCTTCAACAGGTCCAGGGTGACCGTGGAGGAGGAGGTCAGCACCAGGGAGGAGAGGGTGGACATGGAGGCGGAGAGCACCAGGATGATGACGACGGCGATCAGGAAGGGAGAAAGCGTCTGCAGCATGGTGGGGATCACATTGTCGAAGCCGCCCGCCGGGTTGCCGCCGTCCACCGCTCCGAGCTCCGCCGCGAAGAGCCGGCCGAAGCCGCCCAGGAAATAACATCCGCCCGCGACGACCATCGCGAAGATCGTGGAGATGATGGTTCCCTTATGGATGGAGCCCTCATTCTTGATAGCATAGAACTTGCCGACCATCTGGGGCAGGCCCCAGGTGCCCAGGGAGGTGAGCAGGACGACGCCGAGCAGGCTCAGCGGATCCGGCCCGAAGAAGGAATTGAAGATGCCGGGAACCGTGCCGTTCATGAAGTTCTCGCTCGTATCCTTCGCGAGGGAGAGGCCTTCCAGCGAGGCCATGAAGCCGCCCTTGCTGCCCAGGACCGCCGCGATGACCGCGATGATGCCCACCAGCATGATCAGGCCCTGGATGAAGTCATTCACGGCGGTGGCCATATAGCCGCCGACGATCACATAAACCGCGGTCAGCACCGCCATGACGATGACGCAGACGGAATAATCAATATTGAACGCCATCCGGAACAGGCGGCTCAGGCCGTTATACAGCGAAGCGGTATAGGGAATCATGAAAATAAAGATGATGATCGACGCGGCGACCTTCAGGGAGGGCGCGAAGAAGCGCTTCTCGAAGAAGTCCGGCATGGTGGCACTGGACAGGTGCTGCGTCATGATCCGGGTGCGCCGGCCGAGAATGACCCACGCCATCAGGGAGCCGATGAGCGCGTTGCCGATGCCGACCCAGGTGGCGGCGATGCCGAACTTCCAGCCGAACTGGCCGGCATAGCCGACGAAGATGACGGCGGAGAAATACGAGGTGCCATAAGCGAACGCCGTCAGCCAGGGGCCGACGTTCCGGCCGCCGAGCACGAAGCCGCTGACGTCCGTCGCATGGCGGCGGCAGTAAAAGCCGACGTAAATCATGACGCCAAAAAACAGGAGGAGCATACCCAGTTTCAGAACAAGATCCATGGTTTTAGCCTTCTTTCCGGTCATTCGGGGCGCCTTTGCCCCGGAAATCCCAAAAAGCGTACAAAAAAACCCGGGGAGCGTCAAGGGTGTATACAGGGAAAGAACAATTTGCTATACTGAACCGGTATGGAAAACCGCGCCGCGGAGGAGGTCCGACCATGGTTTTTGCGTCCCCGGTGTTTCTGTTTCTTTTTTTTCCCGCCTTTCTGCTGCTGTACCGGCTGATTCCCGCCAAGGCCCGGTGCTACTGGATTCTGGCCGCGTCCCTTTTCTTCTATTTCTGGGGCGAGCCGTCCTACCTGCTGCTGATGGGCGCCACGATTCTGGCGACCTGGCTGTTCGGGGTGATCACGGGGCTTTTGCTCCGGAAGGGGAAGGAAAGGCTGGCCGGATGGGTTGCCGGGCTGGGCGTGCTGCTGGTGCTTTCTTCCCTGCTGTATTACAAATATGCCGGGCTGCTGGCGACCACGCTGAAGGACGTGTTCGGGATCCAATGGCGGCTGAAGCGGATTCTGATGCCGATCGGCATCTCCTTCTATACCTTCCAGGCGATGAGCTACCTGTGGGACGTGCGGCGGAAGACCATTCCGGCCGTAATGAACCCGGTGAAGCTGGGGGCGTATATCGCCATGTTTCCGCAGCTGATTGCCGGGCCGATCGTCCGGGCGGGGGACGTGATTGCGGACCTGGACGCGCCCCGGATGGACCTGGAGCACACCTGGCACGGGATGCTGCGCTTTATCCGCGGGCTGGGCAAGAAGGTGCTGCTGGCCAATTCGCTGGCGGCGGTGACCGGGGACGCCTTCGGGCTGCCCGCGAATTCCATGAGTACCGGGCTGGTGTGGTTTTCGGCGCTGCTTTACGCGCTGCAGATCTATTTTGATTTTTCGGGCTATTCGGACATGGCGATCGGCATGGGGGAGGCGATGGGCTTCCGGCTGCCGGAAAACTTCAACTTTCCCTATCTGGCCGTGTCGGTGCGGGATTTCTGGCGCCGGTGGCACATGACCCTCTCCTCCTGGCTGCGGGACTATGTCTATATCCCGCTGGGCGGGAACCGGAAGGGCGGCTTCCGGACCGGGATGAACCTGATGATCGTTTTCCTGGTATGCGGATTCTGGCACGGGGCCCAGTGGAACTTTGTGCTCTGGGGCCTGTGGTACGGGCTGTGGATGATTATTGAACGGATTCCGGCGGTCCGGAACAAGGTGATGAAAGCGATTCCGGCGCCGGTGCGGTGGCTGTTCACGATGGCGATCGTGCTGATTGGGTGGGTGCTGTTCCAGGGGCTGCCGATGGCGGACACCTGGGTGATGCTGGGCAAAATGATCGGCATCGGCGGGCCGGCGGCCTATACGGCGGCCAGCATCCTGACGCCGAAGCTGCTGATCGTGCTGGCGGCTTCCGTGGTCTGCGCTTCGCCCCTGGCCCGCATCGGCCTCCGGAAGCTGGAAAGCCTGGCCGGGGCCGGCGGCCTGATTCTGCGGGGCGTACTGGGCGCCGCGGTGCTGGCGGCCTGCATCCTGATGCTGACGGCAGACACCTACAACCCGTTCATCTATTTCCGGTTCTGAGAGGGGGGCGAGCGACATGAAACAGCATAAAGGGATTCTCGCAGCCACCGTCCTCCTCTTCTTTCTGATGATGCTCTTTCCGATCTGGGGCAATCTGCTGCCCCAGACCGGGGTGGAGGGCATGAACGAGAACCGGGAGCTGACCGAATGGCCGGAGGGCGGGTCGCTGAAAAACCGGATCGCGGTGATCACCAACTATTTCGAGGACCGGCTGGCCTTCCGGGAGCAGGCGATCGCCGCCCTGGCCCGGATGGACATCGCCCTGGGCCAGTCCCCGGTGGACCGGGTCATGATCGGCCTGAACGGCTGGCTTTTCTATGACGAGGAGGGCTACAGCCGGGAGGACATCCGCCGGACGGGCACGCTGGGGGAAAGCCTGGACTACATCGCGGAGGAACAGAAACGGACGGCGGAAACCCTGAAGGCCGCCGGCGCGGACTACCGGATCGTGATCGCCCCGGACAAGCACACCATCTATCCGCAGTACCTGCCGATGAACTGCCGCCAGGGATCCGGCCCCTCCCATCTGGACGAAATCTACGAGGCGCTGGACCGGGAGCAGGCAGCCCGCTATGTGGACCTGCGGCCGGACCTGATCCGCGAATCCGGAACCAGCAATTTATACTATCCGACGGACACCCACTGGAATTCCGCCGGCGCGTGGGTGGCGTACCAGACGCTGATGGACGCCCTGCAGCCGGAGCATCCGGGCCTCCGCAGGCTGACGGAGGCGGACGTGGAGCGGGCGGAAGCCACGGCCAGCGGCGACCTGGCCGCCATGATCGGCGTGGCCGGGGAGTGGATTGACCACTACACCGCCGTGCTGGTGAAGGAATCCGCCGCCCGGGAGGATTCCTTCAACGGGATGGACAGCTGGGTGAACGACGCCGTGCCGGACGGGCCGCACGTGCTGCTGCTTCACGATTCCTTCGGGCCGGAGCTGATTCCCTTCCTGAAGGAATCCGTGCACCGGCTGACCGTGGGGTCCAACGAAAACTTTTCCCTGTCCGCGATCGGGGACCCGGCGCAGTACGACATCATCCTGGCGGAATACGTGGAACGGAACGCCCTGTGGCTGACCGGCGGGCTGACCGAGGAATCGGAGGACGAGGACGGCGGCGAATGGGACGAAGGTGACTGGGAATAACGCTTGACTTTTCCAATAAAATGAATTATGCTTTGATCTGTCCTAGGGGAGCGAATGCTGAGATTGTAAGAGATTACAGACCCTCAATACCTGATCCGGTTAATACCGGCGTAGGGAAGCGATGATCATCTTCATGCATTGACGCACGGAACCTCCCGACGGGAGGTTCTTTTTGCTGCCGCGGGAATCAAAGAATATAAAGGAAAGACGGGGAGGAAACAACATGGAAGCAAGCGTGGCGATTCAGACTTTGCCGGGCGTGGCGGACGACGACGAGCTCTGCAGGATTGTGGACGAGGTGATTGCCTACATCGCGGGAACGGGATACACGTACTTTGTCGGGCCCTTTGAGACGACGATTGAAGGCCCGTACGACGAGCTGATGGACATCGTGAAGGAATGCCAGCATATCGCGATCCGGGCCGGCGCCCCGTCGGTGGCGGCCTACATCAAGGTTTCCTACAAGCCGGAAGGAGAGGTTCTTTCCATTGAAAGGAAAATCGGGAAATATCAGGGCTAAACTGCTGCCGGCGGGCGCCTTCTGCCTGGTGATCGTGGTGTGGTGGGGGATTTCGGCGCTGGGCATCGTTCCGGGATACATGCTGCCTTCCCCGCCGGACGTGGTGAAGGCGTTCATCCGGGATTTTCCGAACCTGATGTCCCACGCCCTGGTTTCCGTGACAGAGGCGATATACGGGCTGGCGATCGGCGTCGTGCTGGCCTTCGGGCTGGCGTGCGCGATGGACCGGTTCTTTCCGCTGGAGCAGGCCGTGCTGCCGATCCTGGTGGCCAGCCAGACCATTCCGACGATTGCCATCGCGCCGCTGCTGGTGCTGTGGATGGGATTCGGCATGGCGCCGAAGATTACCCTCGTGGTGATCACCACTTTTTTCCCGGTGGCGGTCGGGCTGCTGGACGGATTCAAAAGCGTCGACCCGGACGCGGTGGCGCTGCTGCGGTCCATGAATGCCACCCGGCGGCAGATTTTCCGCCATGTGAAGATTCCCGCCGCGCTGCCGTTCTTCTTTTCCGGGCTGCGGGTTTCCGCCTCCTACGCGGTGGTGGGGGCCGTGATTTCGGAATGGCTGGGCGGGTTCGAAGGCCTGGGCGTGTATATGACCCGGGTGCGGAAAGCCTACGCCTTTGACAAGATGTTCGCGGTGATCCTGCTGATTGTGATCATCAGCCTTTTGCTGATGGAGCTGGTGACCCTGGCGAAAAACCGGGCGATGCCCTGGCTGAAATACCGCCCCGAAACAGCGGCGGAGAAACATCGCAGATAAAAATCCTGAGGGAGGATAGTATTCATGAAGAAACTGATTCTGACCATGGCGGCAGTGATACTGGCCGTGATGCTTGCGGCCGGCGCCGGGGCGGAGGACCTGACGAAGGTTACCTTCTGCCTGGACTGGACCCCGAACACCAACCACACCGGCATCTATGCCGCCGAAGCCCTGGGATACTTCCGGGAGGAGGGGCTGGAGGTGCAGATCGTCCAGCCGCCGGAAAACGGCGCGGTGCTGATGTGCGCATCCGGCCAGGCGCAGTTCGCCGTGGACGCCCAGGACACGATGGCGGCTTCGCTGGACCTGGAGGAGCCCCTCGGTGTGACGGCGGTGGCCGCCATCCTGCAGCACAACACCTCCGGCATTCTTACCCGCGCGGAGGACGGGATTGCCTCGCCCAAAGACCTGGAGGGCCGGATCTATTCCACCTGGGACAGCCCGATTGAGCTGGCCATGCTCCGGTACTGCATGGAGCAGGACGGGGCGGATTTCAGCAAGCTGAAGCTGATTCCGAACAACATTACGAACGAGCCGGCGGCCCTGGCGGCGCACCAGACGGACGCGGTATGGATCTTCTACGGATGGAGCGGCATCAATGCCGAGGTCAGCGGCGTGGCCTGCGGATACTGGGACTTTGCCTCCCTGAGCAGGGAGCTGGACTACTATACGCCGGTGATCCTGGCGAACAACGAATTCCTGCGGGACGACCCGGAAACCGCGCGGGCTTTTCTGCGGGCCGCGGCCAAGGGATACCGGTACGCGAGCGAACACCCCGAGGAAGCGGCGGAGATGCTGATCGCCGGCGACGAGACGGGCGCGCTGCAGGACTCCCGGGAGCTGGTATACGCGAGCCAGAAATGGCTGGCGGAACGGTACACGGCGGACGCCGCCGCCTGGGGAACGATCGACGCGGAGCGCTGGAACGGCTTCTACGGCTGGCTGTACAAGAACGGGCTGACCGCCCACGACCTGGCCGGCGCGGGCTTCAGCAACGACTATCTGCCCGGAGAGTGACGCCATGGAACTGCTCAGAACCGAGCATATCACGAAATCCTATTCCTCGCGGACGGTGATCCGGGATATCAGCATCCGGCTGGAGAAAGGGGAATTCCTTTCCCTGCTGGGGCTGAGCGGATCCGGCAAGACGACGCTGCTGAACATTATGTCCGGGCTGGTGCTGCCGGATTCCGGAAGCGTTTTTCTGGACGGCAGGGAGATTACGGGGCAGCCGGGGCAGGTCAGCTATATGCTGCAGAAGGACCTGCTGCTGGAACACAAGCGCGTGATTGACAACGTGGCGCTGCCGCTGGTGCTGCGGGGCATGAAAAAAGAGGCGGCCCGGGCGCAGGTGGACCCGCTCTTTGAGCAGTTCGGCCTGGCCGGAACGCAGATGCTCTATCCGGAACAGATGTCCGGCGGGATGCGCCAGCGGGCCGCCCTGCTCCGGACGTATGTGGGTTCTTCCGGGGTGATCCTGCTGGACGAGCCGTTTTCCGCGCTGGACATGATTACGCGGAGCCAGCTGCACGCCTGGTATCTGGACATCATGCAGAAAATGGGCCTTTCCACGATCCTGATTACCCACGACGTGGACGAAGCGATTCTGCTGTCGGACAGAATCTGCCTGATGACGGGCCACCCGGGAGAGATCCGCCATGAAATCCGGATTGAGGCGCCCCGGGAGGAGCGGAAGGACTTTGACCTGAATCCGGAATTTCAGGCATACAAGCGCCGGATTCGGGAAATTCTGCAGCAGCCTGAGGCATAAACCAACATGCCGAGCCCCGGCGGGCCGGCATTTTTTGGCAGAAGGGGGGAAGAGAAAATGAACCGGTGTGTGATCGCCGGCGGCGCCGAGATCGGCGACTACGGGCGGGTCCGGACATTTCTGCGCGAAAGCGACTATCTGATCTGCTGCGACAGCGGGCTGAAACATGCCGGGAAGCTGGGGATCCGACCCTCGCTGATCGTCGGGGATTTCGACTCCTGGGAGCGGCCCGAAACCGACATCGAGACCATCGTGCTCCCGCGGGAGAAGGACGACACGGACACCGTATATGCCGCCCGGGAGGCGGTGCGGCGGGGCTTCGGAGAGTTCCTGCTGATCGGAGCGGCCGGGGGAAGGTTCGACCACACCTTCGGCAACATCTCCCTGCTGCTCTGGCTGGACGCCATGGGGAAAAAGGCGCGGCTCCTGGACGATTATTCCGAGATGGAAATCGTTTCCCGGGCTCCGGCGGAAATCGACGGGGCTTACCCGTTTTTCTCCCTGCTGAACATCAGCGGAACCGCCGAAGGCATCACGATCCGCGGCGCGAAATACCCGCTGGAAGGCGGCAAAATTGACAGCGAATACCAGTACGGCATCAGCAACGAGGTGCTGCCGGGGGAAACGGCGACGGTTTCCGTCGGAAAGGGGAAGCTGCTGCTGGTGAAAGTATTTCCTTCCGCCGAGTGAGGAGGCCGCTTCGGAAAACGGAGAAAAACTTCGTAAGAAATATGTAAAATTTTATTGTATAGGATTTGACATGCGACGCCTAAATGTGGTAAAATTGTAATAATTCCAAAAGGAATTGTTAAAATTTTTTGATTTAGGAGATGAACGGATGAAAAAGGCAATATGTCTTCTGCTGGGCCTGATCCTTCTGCTGGGCACCGCGATGGCTGACGACGGCGCAATCATGCTGAGCGGAACGGAAAAACGGAACATCAAGGTTCACGATACCGGCGACAACACGGTCGAACCCGGCACCAGCCCCACCACCGGCGAAAGCCTGAGCGACCTGGCCGCGGAGCTGACCCTGCCGGATACCTGGGGCGGCATGGTGAAAACCGGCGAATACTACCCGATGCTGGTGCAGATTTCCAACCCCGACGGCGGCACGGGAAACCACGCGCCCTGGTTCGCTTCCTACGCGGATATCGTTTATGAAACACTGCTGAACGGCAAGGGCGAAACCCGTATGACCATGCTGTTCAACAACGTGCTGCCCGAGTATGTCGGCCCGCTGCGGAGCATCCGTACCCACCACCTGGGCATTCAGGCGGAGTGGAACTGCCCCTACCTTTTCCACGGCATGCAGGATCTGTATGTCAAACCGCTGATCGACCAGCTGAACAAAGCCCGTCCCCAGACCCTGTACAGCGTGAGCAAGAAATATGACGGCCTGCTGTACAACGGCAACGACGGCTACGGAAAGAACTGGAAGAAGGACGACCGTCACTTCCGCGTGTCGGTGGACCTGATGGCGACGCCCAACAACGCCGGCTACAAACTGGCGGAGATCCAGAAAGAAGTGGCGCCCGTGGGCTGGGAATTCGCCAACCATGCGTACATCTTCACGGATGAACTGCCCCAGGGCGGCGACGATGCCTCCATCATCACCGTGGACTGGAACTTCGACGCCACGAAGGAAGAAAACAACAGCCAGCTGGAGTACGATCCGGACACCAACACCTATTACCGCTATATCACCAAGGATCCGACCATGCCTGTGCTTTACGACGAGCTGATTCTGGAGAATCCCGTCAAGACGAAGAAGGAACACTATTTCAACTTCGACATCTCCCACGGCAACCCCATCACCTTCACGAACATCATCGTGCAGCATGTGACGATCGACTGGGACGGCCTGGGAACCCAGTTCATCCCCGCCGGCAAGAAGAACGGCTCCGGCAACGCGGATTACTTCATGGGCGGCAAGCACTATGCCGGCGTGTGGAAGCGCTCCGGCGTGCTGGAACGCACGATCTTCTACGGGCCTGACGGATACGAAATGCCGCTGCTGCGGGGCAAGACCCTGATCATCATGATGGACACCAAGAAGGACCGGAACGTGAGCTACTATCCGTAAGATTTCAAAAATAAAAAGGAACGGCTTCCGGGCCGGCTCCGTAACACAGTATTAGGTTCCAATCGACGAAAACGTAATGTTTTCAAGGCTTACGGCGTGATTTCGGTCACGCCGTTTGCTTTGCCATCAGTTCATGGATCGGGATAAAACCGATGCCGTTGTACTCAATGCGGATGTGCTGTTCCCTGTGTCCACTGCTCTTGTCAGGCGCACTCACATAGATCGCACTGATCAGCTCATGCAGGATATAGCCATCCAGCTTCTTGATACCGACATAGGTCCTTGCCTTTTCAATGAACCGCTCAAGATGATCGTTCTCTGCTTCCTGTACTTCAATTTCCTGCCGCAGTCTGGCAGTATCGGCTTCCAACTGCTTCTGCTCCTCTTCATAGGTCTGACTGAGCATCTCATACCTTTCATCACTCAGTCTGCCTGCTGCATTATCCTCATACACCTTGATGAACAGGCGTTTCAACTCAGAGATACGGCGTTCATCCCGGTCAAGCTCCTTTTTCCGGATTTGGATCGCTTCCTTGCTTGCCTGACGCTTTTGAGCCGTCATAACCTGCCGGAAGTAGTCCTCAAAACGGAGAATATAGCTTGTCACCATCTGAACATGGGCTAACACCACTTCCTCAAGAACAACCGCCCGGATATAATGCCCTTTGCATTTCTCCTTATTTTTCCAATGCGTGGAGCAGTCGAAGAATTCCTGGTTGGGCTGAAAGGTCCTGCATGAACAGAAGTATAGCTTTTCTTTGCAGTCTTCGCAATATACCAGACCGGAGAAGATGTTACTCCTTCCGTTACTCGTCCTGCGATGCCGCTGCTGTCGGATTTCCTGCACACGCTGGAATACATCCATCTCGATGATCGCTTCATGGTGGCCCGGAAATATTGCCCAGTTTTCCTTGGGATTATCTCTGGTTTTCTTATCCCAGATGGAATTGGTGTAGGTCTTGAAATTGACCGCGCACCCCGTGTATTCCGGCATCTCCAGAATATGCACGACCTCTGAGCTGTTCCAGTGGCAGGGATTCTCCGGGATGGGATTGGGAACGTTGATTCCCATTTCCCGTTTGTGCGCTGCCGGCGTCAGTACTTTTTCCGCAATCAGCTGATCCGCAATCTGGCTGGGGCCTCGGCCTTCCATGCACAGGCTAAAGATATACCGGACGACCTGGGCGGCCTCGGGATCAATGATCCAATGCTTTGGATCAGACGGGTCCTTCATGTACCCGTAGGGCACATTGGTGGTCAGCGGTACACCCTTCTCGCCTTTTGCCTTGTTTATCGCGCGAATCTTCCGGCTGGTGTCCCGGGCGAAGAATTCATTGAACCAGTTGCGGATACCGGCAAAGTCATTGTTCACGCTCACCTGATCCGCTGAATCGTAGTTGTCGTTGATTGCGATGTACCGTACTCCGTTCTGCGGAAAGGTAAAGGTCGTGTACAGACCCACCATGGCCATGTTGCGTCCAAGTCGGGAAAGATCCTTCGTGAGAAGAACGCCCACATGTCCCGCTTCAACCTCCGTCAGCATCTTTTTGAAGCCTGGTCTGTTGAAGTCGGTTCCACTGTAACCGTCGTCCACGAAGAAGGTCGGATTGGGGAAGCGATGGTCTTTTGCGTATTGCAGCAGGATTTCCTTTTGATGCTCTATCGACAGGGATTCGCCCAGCCTTTCGTCTTCCTGGGAAAGCCTGCAATAGAGCGCCGTGATTTTTGCCCCTGACATGTCTGTATGATCCTCCTTATCTGTCGGGGCATCTGGCAGTACAGGATTGGTCGTTTCTATTATACCATTCTTCCGCATATCTGTCATGGGTCATTCCTCCGATTCTTCCATGTTTTCTTGGGGTTCAATTGTAAAACTTTTCGCCATAATACGCTCCAGCTTTCGGGTGAAGAACTCGCTGCCCTCATAAGTGCCCGTAACGACATAGGTGGTTCCGTGGATGACTCTCTGAATGGTTTGCTCTGGAATCCAGTATGCAGACAGGTTGGGGACGGATATTCTTCCATCGCTTTCTAAGGTAAATTTCGTTCCGTTCATGGTTGGATGTTCCTCCTGTTTTTGATGTATGATTTGGGGCAGGATGACCATTAGGTCGTCCTGCCCCGATGGGGTGCCCGTGAAGCGTTGATTTTCCTGGACTTTTTTCGTCCTAAAGGGTAACGGTCACGCTGGTGTTTTCTGACGCTCCCGATAGCGGCGCTGCTTTTCCCGGCTCCGGGCTTGTTTGGCTGCTGTGCCGCAGCCGGTGCAATAGCGCTGACGGTTGCTGCCGGGGATGAACGTTTTGTGGCAGCGGGCACATTCCTTCCAGCCTTCGCCCGCCTGATCTTCCTCCCGAAGCAGCTCATGCCAAACAGCGGTGTTCAGTTCCGGCTGCAAGGGCAAGACTGCCCGAAGGAAATAATCACAGTTCATAGCGCCGTCATGGATGGTCTTGTATGCGGGGTTAATTACATGGCAGGGCCGATCCTTCGGCAGGCAGCTTCCATTGTCATTGTTGGCACATTCCTTCTGTGCCAGCTGCCGGATGCTGCGCTGAATTTGATTTTCAATCTGGTGCATGGTCACCGCTCTCCTTTCTGCCAGCTCTTCTGGCGTTCTTTGGTCTGTTGATTCTTGATTGGCTGTTTGTCTTCTTGAATCTGGCTGGGGGTGGGATTGCCCTGTTCGATTTCTTCGCTGCGCCGGACTGCTGTTTCCGCGGTATGATCCAGCAGTTCCCGAAGCTCTTGCTGGTTCTGAACTTCTTCGGCAACATCTTCATATCGTTTCTGTCCATCCTTGCAGCGTAAGGTCAGCGCTTCCGGCAGCACCTTCCGAACATGGGTGCGAATCTTCATCTGCTCGTCCAGCTCTGCCTTTACGTTTTCCAGCTCGGGCAACATGGCTTCCACTTCGGCGCGAAGCTGGGCGAATTCCGCGCGTAGTGTTTTGCTGTTGATAGGCAGCGTGACATTCAGCTTGTGCAGCAGCCTGTTGGCCTTGTCGATCCGGGCCAGCTCATCGGCGTGTTCCTGCCGATACTTTTCCTTTGATTTTGCGAAATGAATTCCGTTGTATTTCTCCCGGATCGGATTCAGCTCTTTCAGTGTCTTGACCGCATCCAGGATGGCGTCGATGTCCCGAATACGTTTCTCCTTTGCCTTTTTACCAGATTCCATTTCCCGGATTTTGCTGCTGGTAGCATTCAGCAGCCGGGCAAAATCCTTGATGGAATAGATGTCGTGATCTTTCATAAAAGACAGGACTGCTGCCTTCTCTTTCAGATCGTTGATGCCGCCTTTGTTGCGTGCGCCATTGCTCCAATCCCAGCGTTCCTTTTCCCGCAGATCATAGTAGGCCATGAGCACGGAAAGGAGCGGATAATCGCCGGGACTTTCCAACTTCTTCTGATCGCTGATGATGTCGGTCAGTTCTGTCATCCATTCCAGCAGGGCTTTCAGCTTGTTCTTGATTGCGATAAGCAGGCCGTTGACTGCTTTCACAATCCGGTTCTGATCGCCAAGCTCCGTGTGGATGCCTTTCTTCTCCAAAGCAGAAGCGGCAGGGCCCAGGTGAACAGTAGGAGCCAATTCGATCCCCTGCCGCTCAAAGGATCGCATGTCGATGCGTTCCTCCCGTCCCGCTTTTTCCAAAGCAGCGTTTTGCATGACCTCCCATTCATGCCGCCAGATTTCGCAGTTGCCCCGATCATTCCAGCCGTCCCAGCTGACGCAGCGGCGCTTGAATTTTCCGTTGGCCGTTTGGATGGGCTCGCCGTTTTCATCCAGGATAAACTCGGTTCGCGTTTTCGGGTTCCACTCTCCCTGCTCATTGATTGAACGCATGGTCAATAGCACATGGGCGTGAGGATTGCCTTCGTTGTCGTCATGGACAGCAAAATCCGCAATCATGCCGCGATCCACAAAGGACGTTTGGCAGTAATTGCGGATCAGCTCGATGTTCTGCTCCTGGGTCAATTCCTTGGGCAGCGCCATGATGATGCGCCGGGCGGTTTGCGCCGTGGCTTTCGTCTCGGAAGCATCCACCGCGTTCCAGAGCGTCGCCCGGTCACGGTATTTCTCCGGGGCGTTGGGCGGCAGCAGGATTTCCTTGTGGATGATCCTCTCCAGATGATCGCCGGATTTCCATTCATGTTCGTATTCGGAATAAATCTTATCGCCCGATTGATAGGCGGCTGCTCCGACCACGGAGTTGCCCTTCACCTTGCCCCGGGCGATAATCGTGATGTTATAATGGGGACACGGAATGTGTGCCTCGCCTCCTTTCTTTCGTCGTTCCTTTTCCACGCCGCAGCGTTCCTACGGGGGTAGCCGATGCAATCGGCGCAGGGGGCCGCCCCTGCTGATGGAGAGAAGCCATGATTATGGTCTCTCTCCATCGAGCCCTCCGCAGGAGCCCTCGGAGAGCGCAATGAATGAACGAAGTTCATATAATTGCGCCCTCCGTAAACTCCGAGGTTCTTAGTCAGCCAAACTCCCGGCTTCGGTTCCCTCGGCCTCGGCGGCGGCCTTTCGCTTGGCTTCCATCAGGTTTGCCAGGTGCGTTTTCGCATAGGGCGTGTTCAGGGCGTACTGCAAATGATTGAACACTTCCTCGTCCGTTAGCTCCGGCGCGCCAAGCTCAGCAAGCAGCTTTTCCACATAACCGCCACGATTGCACAGCCGATGGGTGCGTTCGCTCCGCTTCAGCTCTGCGATCCGCTTCTTGAGCTGCTTCTCTTCCTCTTGTGCCCGGCGAAGCTTCTCCTGGGTTTTCTCCTGATACTATTCCCTAATTAAAACAATTCGCTATCCAATCTCTTGCAGTAATGCTACGAACAGTTTCGTTCGTCAAGCGACAGATTGTTTCGCACAAACGGTCTATCACATCTTTCAGCGAATGGAACGCCTCGTTTCTGAATCCCATTTTGCGGATCTCTTTCCAGATCTGCTCAATGGGATTCATTTCTGGTATGGCAGGAGGAAGAAACACCAGCGTTATGTTTTCTGGTATTTCCATTTCATTTGACCTGTGCCATGAAGCACCGTCGCAAACCAAAGCGATTTCATCTTTTGGATACTGTTTGGAAAGCTGCTCCAGAAAAGTATTCATACACTTTGTGTTGCAATAAGGCATCACCAAAAAGAAAGAATTCCCGGTCATAGGCTCCACAGCGCCATATGCGTATCGGAATTCCCGAACGCGAAGACACGGAACGTGTGGCCGGAATCCTTTCGGACACCAACAGTATTTCGGCGTATTGATTCGACCAAAGCCAGCTTCATCCTGGAACATCAGCCGAACTACTCCTCTTTCTTCTTCTGGTTTTTCTTCGATTTTGGCTCCCAAAAGTGTTACTGTTGCGTTAATTTTTTTGAGGCTTCTATCGCCTCGTCGCTTGCCTTGTTGGGATGCTGGCTGCGCGGCATGATTTTCCGCCAGCCATGCCGATGCAGCACATAATAGATTTGTCCATGGCCGATTTCATGGCCTATCTTTTCTACGTAGGCTTTCCTGAATGCAGCTACATCAACCATCTTTCCGGCTTTGGCTTCTGTTGTAAAATTGGAAAGGAGGACCTCTTCTTCCTCGTAGCTCATATTCCGTCGATTGCCTTTATAATGCGATTCTACAATTGCGCCAAGCCCTTCTCTGCAATAACGTGTTACAAGATTGCTGATATAGACCGGGGTAAAACTCGTTACGATCTGTATTTCTTTTCGTGTTTTGCCCTCGCCCCGCATTTGAAGTGCCTGCAGCCGCTTCTCAACTTTCTTGTCCTTGTTTTCTTTTCGTGCGGCTTTTATTTCTTCTAATTGCTGCTCGCTGATCTCGATTCGTTTCACTTTTCATCACCCGGTATTATTATATCACACTTCTTTCTTGAAGTAAAACTTTTATTTGGGATTAGTATGAGCAGCCAACAGCTTTTCCATCTGGGTACTCATACGTTCCTTCACCTCCTTCCCGCTGCCGCTATCCAGCGGCGTTTTTCTGCACGCAAAAAAGCCACCGGCAGAACCGATGGCTGTGGTTGCGGGAGAGGGATCATTTCCCTCTTCAATATTCATTGGCTTGAGAAAGGACGTTTTTTTCCTGGATACAAAAAATTTTTTTTGAAAATTTTAGAGGCGCTTTTTCTCCGGCTTAGCTCGCTCCGCGCCTTCGGGCAGCGGATTGATAAACGCTTCATACTGCTCAGCAATTCTGTCGATGCGTTTACTCACGGCGCTGGGCGTTTCATAATCCACAATGTCGGCGATTTCCTGCAGCGTCCGCCCTTTCATCCGCAGATCCAGGATTGTTTTATCCTTTTTCGACAGCGTCGCTTCAAATTGTTCCACCAGCTGTTCTGACAGCACCTTCCTGTCAAACGCCATTTGTGTATCGGGCACGTCGATTTCATCATCCAGCAGTTTTTCCACAGAGGTGTGTTGATAATACCGGCTGTGATTCCACTTCCGCAGGAATTCGCCCCGCTTGAGGTTGTATCCGGTGTAATCCTCCGGCTGACGATGGTTCCATACCTCGTCAATGATGGGCTGCAGTTTTTGCTGCGCCACAATGCGATCCGTCAGATTGAAAACAAGATTGGAAAAATGCCGCCAATCCATCCAGGGCAGGCTTGCGTTTTTCGGCATGGTAAACAGCCGCTGGAAGCTCCATTCCATTTCGGTTTCGTAGCTCATGCGGAAGTAGCGAAGGATGTCATAGCTGAGCCGCCAGATGGGAAAATCGCCGGAATAGTTTTGCCAGCTGCCCGGCACTTCCTTGTAGCCGCCCTTGCCGTCCGGCACCTGGATCGCCTGCCAGATAGCCCAGGCATAGCAGTCCCATACCAGCTCCAGAAAAGCGTCCTCCCCGATGAGCTTCATATGCTTTTCGCTGGCCAATAATTGCGTGATGTTCCGGGGCAATTCCAGATACGCGGGCCGTTTTTCCACCAGTTCCCGGGGCAAGGCATAGAACATGGTCATCCACGCAAGATTGCTGTTCTGCGGGATGCGGATGATCTCGTTGGGTAGCAGCACGATGAAATCCGTTTTCAGGTCATACACGACACCGCTTTCATCGTGCTCGACAGTTTCGGGGTAGCCATCATCCACATCTTCGTTGCTGGCATCACCTTCTTTATCGCCATGATATTCGTATGAGCTATCTTCCGCTTTCCGCATCCGGGCGTATTCATCATCCGTCATGGAATAACTGTTGCCGGAATCCTCTTTTGTCATTCTGATTCTCCGTTCATGCCAGTGTTTCAAATTTTGACAAGAAATAACTTTGTTATCATAACATGTCGGCAACCATTTGAAAAGATCAAAGTTACGAATATCCATGGCACCACGTGACAAAATTGATGTAGCATAGAAGCCGGAAATCGTGTATAACAATGATGTGGCGTCGAGAGAGCTACTATTTTATGACTGTCAGACAACAAGTATTGTTCTTGAATGTGATATTCTCCTATTTTCAATCGTCTATATGGGTATAGGAGGTGAACAACTCGTGAGCAATGACAAGGGGCTTGACAAAGCTCCCAATCGCGATCAAAGATTTGAACAGATCGTTACCCAGCATCAAAAGTCGGTGCTCCATATATGTTATCTTTATTTATGCGATAAAACATTGGCAGAGGATGCTACCCAGGAAACTTTTCTGAAGGTGTACCAGAAGTTGGATTCATTTCGGGGCGAGAGCAGCGAGCGAACATGGATCATGAAAATCGCTATGCACACTTGCTATGACATCAATCATTCCAGCTGGTTTCGATTCTTTAACCGCAGAATAACGCCGGACTTGATGCCTGACGAAACAGCTCAGCCTAATGAGAACGGTAGGGAATTGACGATAGCCGTTACTATGTTACCGCTGAAATTACGAGAAGTCATTCTGCTGTATTACTTTCAAGGGATGAAAGTCAATGATATTGCTGAGGTGTTGAATATTACCCAACCGGCTGTTTCTGGACGATTAAAACGAGGGCGGGAAAGGTTGAAAAACATGCTGGAAGGGAGAGAGCTTGATGAATAAGAAAATTACTGCATCAGAATTCCATAACGCGATTGAAAGTCAGCTATTCGGCTTGAAGCCCGATCCTTTACTCGCCCAACGTATTATGTCTGCTTCTGAAAACAAACGCGTCCCTATCATCAAGAAAACTACTTTTACCACGTCTTTTATTGCTGTTTTGCTTTGCATTCTTGTGCCAGGTGCGCTTGCGGCAGTGCTGAACGCTTGGGGGATCATTGATTTTTCAGGAAAATACAACGATACCTATATTCCGCCCAGGTATGAAGACTGTATAACGAAGGAGGACCTGACCATCGATACGGAACGGGTGATATGCAGTATTCAGGAATCATATTATGATGGAAAAATCCTGCGCGTGACTGCACATATCATCCCAAAAGAAAAAGTTTTAATTATAAGCGGGGATGTTTCTCCAAACGATCCTGTGGAGGATCTTTTTCCTGATCCAGAAAGCAAAGTCATGAGTATTGCGGAATATGCTTTGATACACTTTGGCGGGCAGATTGCTGATATCAGCCTCAATGCTCCCGAAGATATGTCTCATGATTTTTTCCCTCATGCTGACGGATCGGCAACAATCTACCTAGAATGTTATTTTGAAGAAGAACTGCCCGAACGGCAAATTGACTTAACGCTGACCTATATGCAGTTTCTGGTTGCCAGCCCATTCAATGAGGAGAAAATTGGCGCTTATGACGCTTCCGCCAGAGAAAGCACCACCATCCCCATGACATTTTACGCTGTGAAAGGAAAACGCTTTTCTATCAGCCAATCTTTGAATTTTGCCAGCGTTGGGGTGAAGATCACGAACATTTCAATGATCGTGACGCCGCTGGAAATCAGATCCTCAATTCAATACGTTATTACTGATTTGAATGCATATCAGGCCCAAAATGGCGGCTTATGGTTTGAGTTTATTGATCCATCCAGTACAGAAACCGAATATGTGGCCCAGAGGGTGTCAGGCGGCTTAAGCAGCGGCGGCAGTGTTGGTAGAATGGATCATCTCCATGACTTACCGGATGAAGTCGGCGTGGTTTACTGCCAGACCGATTCAATCGGATTGGATGCCCTTAGCCGTCAATATACGATCCGCCCTTATAACGCATGGACGAAAGAAAGGTTTGAAACGCAAACGTTTGACGTAAGCGAAACACAATAAGATTCGTCGAGGAGGATACCATGAAAAAGATATTGTCTGCCTGTACGATGCTCCTTTTGCTTTTCTTCTATAGTTTTTTTACCATGGCAAAGGCAGAAATACCATCTTCTATCTATGCTTTGCTTCCACAAGCGGAGATTACATCAACCGCATTTTGGGAAGAAGATACGAGAAATACTTGTTTTGTGCTTACCCATAAAGAAGATGGAACCAATACCTTATATTGCTTTATTCACGAAAACAGTATTTGGGCTGAATGCTTCCATACAACCGATGCGATCCCTCAAGGAAACAATGCGGTTGTGATTCATCTTTCAGAAGGAGCATGGGATTTTAACGATAGTACAAGCAAAGATGGGCAGTATTATCGCGGACCGATTCTGCTTATCTTGCAATATAGTGAAGACGGACGCTCCATTGAACAAAATATCGTTTTCCAACGGGTGGATTTGGATACATGGAATCTGATCTTTTATAAAAACTATGTAAAGTCTGCCGATATGAAAATCGATGATAATACGATTACCTATTACACCGTTGCGGATAAAGCCCAAACAAAAGTTGTTGGAATAGCTCATTATCATGTTCAGAGAAACCTTCGTTCTTTTGCTCTTTCAGACATTCCGTTGTCTTTTCAGCAAGCACAAGAATTGGAAGATTGATATTTAATAGTCTAATGATACGATTTGATAGTTCCATTCCTCGTTCTAATTGGAACAGTATCCGCCCAAATAGAAACAGCACATTCTGAGCATGTCGGTGCCGTGTAAAGTAGATAAATCCCGATTACGTTTGCAATATCTTTCCTCAAATCAGAAAACCGCTGGCATGATCTTTTTGACCATGCCAGCGGCTACTCTGTTTACAGAGTGTTGATGACTTCTTCCATGACGATTTCTTCGGCTCGTGCTCTGATACTGTTCATCCTGCCCACCCATACCATGGGCTGCTCGGCCTTGAGGCGTTCCGTGATTTCCTCTCGGTCCTTCATCTGATTTATCAGCAGTTCCATCATGGTCTCGGCTCTCTCATTCGCGTCCGCCAAGCGCCTATGCAGACTGCCGTTAAGAATCAGCCTTTCATACAGACCGGGATGCACTTTCTCCAGGTATGTCCTGTGCATCCTGCCCCATTTTCCGATGGTCCTATGGTCGTTATCATCAATCGTCAGGTTCGGATAGTACATTCCGTCTTTGCCCAGGGTATAGGTTCCACCAAGCTCTTCAAACAGAGATTTCATTGTGTTTTCCTCCATCATTCAGTATTGACCAATCCAGCACGCAGATGCCTTTTCTGAATTTTTGGCTAATACTGTTTTATGGAAGACCCCCGTCAGGCCGTTCCTTTTTTGTGCGATTTTTCGTCGCATTTTTGTAACAGAAGCTTGCAATTTTGACAAAAATGTTATAAAATAAGGAAAGTATTGATGCATAGGTCTGGAAAGGGTGTTGTTTGTGGGCAAAAAGATCCTGCTGGTTGACGATGAACCGTTGATTCTGAAGGGATTGAAATACACACTGGAGCAGGAAGGATACGAAACAGACAGTGCCATGGACGGGGAAGAGGCGCTGAGCAAGTTCGAAACCAACGGGTTCGACCTGATCCTGCTGGACGTGATGCTGCCCAAGATGGACGGGATTTCCGTGTGCCAGCGCATCCGGGAGACCAGCGACGTGCCCATCATCATGCTGACGGCCAAGGGCGAGGACATGGACAAGATTCTCGGCCTGGAATACGGGGCGGATGACTACATGACCAAGCCCTTCAACATCCTGGAAGTCAAAGCCCGCATCAAAACCATTCTCCGCAGGGTCGGCGGCAGCCTGAACCAGCAGGAGCAGCGGGTGGTCCGGGTGCACGATATGGAAGTGAACCTGGTGAAACGCAGCGTCATCCTCGGGGGAAAGGACGTGAAACTGACCGCGAAGGAGTTTGACCTGCTGCAGATGTTCGTGACCAACCGGGGAACGGTCTTCAGCCGCGAGCAGATGCTCGAAAACGTATGGAAATATGATTACGCCGGGGACGCGAGGACCGTGGACGTCCATATCCGGCGCCTGAGGGAAAAGATAGAGCGGGATACCTCGAAGCCTGAATTCATCTTCACCAAATGGGGAGTGGGTTACTATTTCACGGATCAGGACTAACGGACATACAATCTGGGCCAGCATCAGGTGGAAAATCCTGCTGGCTTTTTTTGTCATCGTCGGTGCGTCCTTTGCCGTGGCGGCGACCAACCTGACCGGCCTGGTCCGGGACTACCTGTTCGACCAGCGCACCCGGCAGGACATGCAGATGACGGAGCGCGCAGCGGAAGCCCTGGTTCCCGACCTGGAACACCTCTCTGCTGAAAACCTGAATGAGACCCTGCGGGACTATTCGGACTCCATGAACGGGCGGCTGATGATTCTGGACCCGGACGGGAAAGTGCAGTTCGACACCTTCGGCTCGCTCTGCGGGCGCCGCCTGGCGCTGGAGGAAGTGCTGCAGGTGCTGACGGCCGGAAACGCGGACGCCTACGGGATGTATACGCCCGGGCGGGAAACGGCGGAAAGCATGAGCGGGGAGGAAGGCGCGGAATACGTGGCCTACTGCGCCCGGGAGCTGAGAGCCGGGGGCCGGTTGCTGGGAACCGTCCTGTTTGTCAGCCGGATCCAGAAGATGATGGATTCCCTGAACGCGGTCCAGTGGCAGCTGGTGACGGTGTTCATCGTGATTGCGCTGGCAGCCCTTGTGCTCGCCCTGATCCTGAGCCAGGTGCTGACCAAGCCGATCACGGACCTGAGCCGCGCCATGAGAAAGATGGGAAAAGGCGACCTGAGCGTTCGGGCGCCGGTACGGGGCAGCGGCGAAATGAAGGAGCTGGCGGAGGCCTACAACACGATGGCGGCCCAGCTGGAAAGCCTGGACAAAACCAGAAACCAGTTCGTTTCCAACGCCAGCCATGAACTGAAAACGCCGCTGGCCACCATGAAAATTATGCTGGAAACCATGATGTACCAGCCGGATATGCCCCGGGAGCTTCAGCAGGAATTCATGGAGGACATGAACCATGAGATCAACCGGCTGACCGGGATTATCACGGACCTGCTGACCCTGACCCGGACGGACGCGAAGAACCAGGAAATGAAGAAAGAGCCGGTGGACATGTCGGCGCTGACGGAAGAGATTCTGCATCTGTTGAAGCCCGCGGCCGGGAAACGGAACCAGAGCCTGACCGGCGAGGTGGAAAGCGGCCTGGTCCTGCTGGGGGACCAGAGCAAGCTGCACCAGATCCTCTATAACCTGACGGACAACGCGATCAAGTATACGCCGGACAGGGGCAGGATCCATGTATCCCTGCGGCAGGAAGGGGACGACGTGGTCTGGCGGGTTCGCGACAACGGCGTGGGCATTCCGGAAGAGGACCAGGACCACGTAT
Organism: Clostridia bacterium; assembly: GCA_017404985.1. Classification (GTDB taxonomy): domain Bacteria; phylum Bacillota; class Clostridia; order Christensenellales; family Aristaeellaceae; genus Aristaeella. The sequence continues at coordinate 69,993 of JAFRBK010000001.1, forward strand.
TTGAGCGGTTTTACCGGGTGGACAAAGCCCGCAGCCGGGAGACCGGCGGCACCGGCCTCGGGCTGAGCATTGTTCGCCAGCTGGTGACCATGCACGGCGGCGAAGTGACGGTTGAATCCGTGCCCGGCGAGGGATCGGAATTCACCGTTCGCCTGCCCCGGAAAGGAGCGTGATCGGATGCGGACGAGCAGGAAAAAAATGCTGTGCCTGATGCTGGCCCTGTCCATGACGCTCTGCCTGGCCGGGTGCGGCCGGGACCGGGAGGAAGAACGCCAGCCCGCGCCGGCGCTGAGCATGCCGGAGGTGAACTGGACGGCCCCGGACGGGGACGGCGTGATCGGCCAGACGCGGACCGCGACGCTGTACCTGCGGGGACGGAACGACCTGCAGCTGGTGCCGCGGGAAATCACCCTGGCGCCGGCGGAAATCCACGAGACGGTGGAAATGCTGGTGACCACCCTGATGAACGTTCCCGCGGATACCGAGGTGAATCGCTGGGGCGGCACCCGGCCGATTACCCTGTACGGGGAGGAACCTGTCGAGGTCAGCGGCAGCATCTGCACGGTCAATCTGGGAACGGCAGCGCTGCAGCTGAATTCCGGGGATTTTTACAAAATGTGCGTGGGGCTGGCCACCACCCTGTGCTCTCTGGACGAGATCAGCTTCGTCAACGTGCTGGCGGCGGACCAGAGCGTTGGGCTGGACGTCAGCGGAACGCTGGCGATGGGCAGCCTGACAGCGCACCCGGACGAGAACCTGCCGGTGCTCTGGGAACAGATCGAAGCCCGGCGGACGCCGCTGGGGGAGGATGCCGGCCAGACGCCGCTGAGTTCCATGGCGACCCTGTACTACCCCATGACGGACGGAAAGGGCGTCGGATGCGAAAACCGGATCCTGACCTTTTCCGGCCAGACGCCGCGGCAGCTGGCTTCGGGACTGCTGAACGCCATCGGGGACGTGCGGAAAAACCAGGTGGGGGACGCGGGCCTGCCGGGGCTGGACAGCCTGATGGTCCATGAACCGCTGACCAGCGAGCTGGAGGAAGGCGGCAAGCTGATCACCCTCAGCTTCCGGAAGGATATGAGCGCGCTGCTGGAAGCCTGGCAGACGGACCTGCCCTGCCTGACTGCCGCGATCGTGATGACGCTGACGACGTTCATTCCCGGCGTCAGCGCGGTCAGCATCCGGCTGGAGGACACCCCGCTGACCGAAGTCAGCGGAACGCCGGGGCGCGTTACGGCCCTGGGCGGCCTGATGCGCCGGAACATGTTCCAGTCCTGGCTGCGGGGCAGCGCGACGGTTTATTATGTGCAGAACGGAGAACTGCAGGCCGCCCAGCATCCGATGAACCGGAAGCAGACGGAGGATCCCAGGGCCCTGCTGGCCGAACTGATGCACGGGCCGACGGAACGGGAGTCCGCCCACGGCCTGGAAGCCTCCATGCCTTCCGAAATCCGGGAAGACGATATTCTGGGGATTTCCGCGGCGGGGGATACCCTGCTGGTGAACCTGTCCGAGGGCTTCCGCTCGGAGATCCAGACCTGGGGAAAAGACCGGGAGGCCCTGCTGTGCTACAGCATCGTCAACACGCTGGGGATGAACTGCCGGGCCAGCCGGGTGTGCTTCTTCTTCGAAGGAAAACAGCAGGAAACCATCGCCGGCGACATCTACTGGGCGGGGGAATTCCTGTACAATCCGGCGCTTGGAAAAAACTGACCATTGTTAACACTGCGTTCATACTCCTGTCATAAACGTATCTTATACTGCGCTTGAAAACGAAAGGAGGTTTTCAGTATGAGCAAAGCATTCAGAAAACATATACTTGGTTATATTGCAGTGGCGCTGGTTTGCGCCATGGCGGTGACCGCGGTCGCCGTATTCCATTCCCCGAACCGGGCCAGCGCCGAAACGGTGGTGCTGACCTCCCCCTTCACCGAGGCGGTGGCCAAGGTGCGTGACAGCGTGGTGGGCGTCAACAACTACCAGCTGGTGACCTATTCCGGCAGCCAGGGCGGCAGCTACTATGACTTCCCCTGGGACTACTTCTTCGGATTCGGCAGCGGCAGCTACGGCGGCAGCTACGGCGGACGCGGAAACGGGCGCGGAAACGGCCGCGATTCCCAGGACTCCTCGAAGGAAGTCCAGATCGGCAGCGGTTCCGGCGTCGTGGTGGCGAAGAACTACGTGCTGACCAACTACCATGTGGTGGACGGCGCCAGCAGCCTGAAGATTTCCGTGCTGAAGGACGGGGACGATGAACCGACCCTGTACGACGCGACGGTGGCGGCTTCCGACGCGAGCAAGGACGTGGCGGTGCTCTACGTGCCGGACCTGCCCCTGGAGCCCGTTGAACTGGGCGACAGCGACCAGCTGGTGGTCGGCGACTGGGCGATCTGCATCGGCAATCCCGGCAACGGCGCCGGCAGCGTGATGACCGGCACGGTGACCGCGGGCATCATTTCCGCCCTGAACCGTGAAGTGGCCTCCGGCACCACCCAGACGGATCCCTACGGCCGGAAAACCAAGGCCGTGAACACCATGATCCAGACCGACGCGGCCATCAACAACGGCAACAGCGGCGGCGGCATGTTCAACACGGCCGGGCAGCTGGTCGGCATTCCGAACATGAAATACAGCGGCACCCGCACCTCCGCGAACTCCATGGGCATCGAGAACATCGGCCTGTGCATCCCGATCAACGAGGCGAAGCCCGTGATTGAGCAGGCGCTGGCGGCGGAAACCGGAACGCCGGATGCGCCGAAGGACGAGAAGCCGACCGAGGAACAGAACACGAGCAGCACCATGGTCGGCAAGCCCCGCCTGGGCGTCTCCGTGACCACCTTCAACGGCGCGGAAATGAGCAACGGCGTGCTTCCCAACGGCGTGTACATCCTCGAGGTTGAAAAGAACAGCCCCGCCGAAGCGGCCGGCCTGCAGGCCGGGGACGTCATCCTGGAAGCGAACGGAACCGTGACCCCCACCTTTGAGGCGATGTCCGCAGTGTTGCTGGAGCTGAAGGAAGGCGACACCGTGAACCTGAAGATCTGGCGGCCCGACCTCGTGACGGACGCGGCCAGCGGACAGATTTCCACCTCCGGCAAGGACATGGAGATCCAGGTGACGCTGAGGGTGCTCGACGCGGTCAGCCAGTAAAGTAAGCAGACAGCAGGAATCCAATGAGTGAACGAAAGGCGCAGCCCGAAGGGGCTGCGCCTTTTTGCAGGAGAATCCGGCCGCTCAGGGGTCGCTGCGCTTTTCCAGGTCGCCTCCGGCCCCGCAGCGGTAATACACTTCGCCGGAGGTAAGGGTGACGCCGTCCTTGGCGAAGAGTTCGTCAATGGTCAGCAGGATATAGCCCTGCTCCTCGGCATAGCGGGCAATTCTGCGGGCGGATTCGGCGGTGTTGGGCTTCACATCGTGGCAGAGGATGATGTCCCCATCCTGGAGCTTCTTTTTCACCTTGTTCATCACCAGGGCGGAGCTGATGCCGCGCCAGTCATAGGTGTCCAGGCTCCACTGGATCAGGGGCCAGTCGACGCCGGCGCTGACCATCTTCGGATAAAGCCCGCCCGGCACCCGGTTGTAGCGGACGGGGATGCCGATGGTTTTAATCATGGCGGCGTTGACCTTTTCCGGCATGGCCCGGAGCGTGGCGGGGGAGGTTTTCCGCACGTCCGCGTGGGTCCAGTTGTGGCTGGCGACGGCATGGCCGTTGTCCTGCTCCCGCTGGACCAGCCAGTAATAGTTTTCCACCCGGTTGCCGATGACGAAGAAGGTGCCCCGGGCCCCGGTTTCCATCAGGGCTGTGAGCACGTTGGCAGTGTTGGTGCTGTTGGGGCCGTCGTCAAAGGTCAGGGCGCAGGTTTTGTAATATTTCATGTTATCCGTTTCCGCCTGGGCTTCCTCGGTCATGAAATCCCTGATTTCCGGATAGTACAGCGTCACCTCCATCAGCGTATACCGGTCCTCATACAGCAGGGACGCCGGATAGTGGAGCACCAGGCTCATTCCGTGGAGCGTGAAATCCGCGTTTTCCAGGGCGTCCGGCGTGCAGAGCGCGTTCAGCTTTGCGGGATCCGGCTCGATGTCCGGCCAGTAGGCGGCGAGGGTTTCCCGGATCCGGGCTTCCAGAAAAGCCCAGGCATCCACATCGTCGCCGAAGATATCGACCAGGGTGACGCGCTGCCCGGTTTCCATATTATAGGTGCGGGATGTAATCTGCTGGCCTGTCAGCTTGCGGTGGTAAATCGTCCGGGCCTGAACCAGAAAGGAGAGCCAGTGAAGCCCGGTGCGGCTGTAACGGATTTCCACATCCAACCGGCTGTTGGCGCTGGTGCTGTTGGTCGCCTTGGGCAGGTCCGGCCCCAGCTCCGCCGCCCAGGCGGAGGCAATCCCGTTTACCTCTTCCGTGACGGATTCCAGCGCCGTTTCCACCTGCCAGAGCCGGATCACGGATTTGTTGGCATTCTTTGTATCCTTGTAGCTGTTGGCCACTTTGTGGCAGGCCTGCAGCGTTTCCCCGGCGGAAAGGGCGGGAAGCGAGGAGAGCAGGCACAGCAACAGCACGAGTGCGGTCAGCCTTTTTTTCATGGCAGTTCCTCCGTCCAGTGGATTCCCCTGCATCATAACACCTGGAATCCGGTTTTGGCAAATCAGCCCGGCGAAAAACATGCCGGAAACCGGCCCCGAAACTTGCATCGGGCAGGAAAACAGGTATAATAATACCATCACATGAATCGGGAGGGTTCTGAGGATGCAGAAGGAGAAGAAAAGCATGAAAAGACTGATGATTATTCTGGTGGTCCTGTCAGCGTTTGTACTGGGAATGGCCTGCGCCTGCGCGGATGAGGCGGACTTCATCAGCGACTGGGCCAACACGGAAAGCGGCCTGAAGGCGGATATTGTCAAAGCGGAGGGCGGCCTGAACATCGCGGTGGAAAGCTATTTCGGGGAACCGCTCTATTACTGGCAGTATACCGCTGCCTGGGATGAAGGAAAGAATGCGCTGGTGGCGACGGGAGGCAGCAAGACCGTGGTCGTCTGGGAGAACGGAGGCCGCTCCTTCGGCGAAACGGTGTACACGGACGGCAGCGCCGAGTTCACCCTCAACGAAGAGGGGCAGCTGGTCTGGGCAGACCTGAAGGAAGACGCCGGAAAGGACCAGCCGATGGTGGATATCGGGTCCTTCGAAGGAACCTGGACCCACGACAATGTATCGATCAAAATCACCTGGAGCGACCTGTTCTACGATGTCTGGATCACCTGGCCGCAGAGCAAGACCGAGGAGGATTCCTGGATGCTGCGGGCTATTTACGACGCTGAAAACAAGGCGCTGAACGGTTACGGCACAAAAACCCATATGGAATACAACGAGAACGGCGACGTGGTTTCCGCGGAGGAACTGAACGAGGAAGTCAACGCCGAGTTCACGATCGTGGAAGAGGGAAAGATGAACTGGCGGGATGACGACGAAGGCATCGACGAAATGATCTTCGAGCTTCAGCCGGATTCGTAAGGAAAAACCGTAAGGGACCGGGGCAGCCGCAGGGCTGTCCCGGTTTTTTCCGCCGGCAGCCCGGGAAAAAGGGAAAAAAGCCGGGCACGCAGAATAATACTGCAACAGAGGTTTTCGGCGGCACCGCCGTAATATATCGCGCGGGGTGGGATTCAGATGGGATACCAATGGGAGTTCAGGCAGCTTTGGCAGTATTTTGATTACAGCAAAAAAGCGGTATACCGGAATTCCGAAGAGATTGCCAAACTGCCTGAGAAAACCCGGACAGAGCTGTACCGCCAGATTGCCGATTCTGTGACCCGATATGTGGCGGGCTTTTCCGGCACGCCGGAGGACTTTTGCCGCCTGATCGGCACGGTGGTCAACGACCTGTACCGGACGATGCTGACTTCCGCGCGGTACACGGAAAACCAGGCGGTGTATCTGTCATACACCGCAAAGCCGATGATGGACGCGCTCAGCAAAAGGGGCATATCGGTCCATTACGGGGCGAACAGCGTTTTTGAACCGGCCCGTTCCAAATCGGAGATGATGCAGTTCCGGAAATACTGGAACGACTGCGGGTTCTTCTTCTTTGAAACGGTAACCAGCCCGGACCCGAAGATGGCGCTGAAGCATATCGCGGCCAAGGTGAAGGAGCTGGAGAAGCCAAGCTATGTCATGCTGATTCCCGGGGGAAACAAAACCGATTTCCGGATGATGTACGAATCGATCGGCAGGCAGGGCGTGATGACTTTTTTCAGGGACCAGAGCGCCGAGGGGCAGCGTTTCAAAATCTATCCCTTCCGAATGGCTGAAAAGAAGCCGGTGTGACAAAATGCCCGAAACATGGTAAAATAATATCCTGATTTTCCGGGGAAGAGAAGGAAGGTGCATGCTGTGTTCGGGGCTCCGCGGGAGGATCAACCATACCGGCCCGGTCCAACGGGCGGCCGTTTCCGGCGGTATTGCCAGCGGCATGCTTTTCGTCCGGGGATCCTGCGGACGGTGATTGTTCTGGCTTTGCTGGCCCTGCTGGCGCTGGGGTACTTCGGCGTGCGGACGCTGAATGTATCGTCCAAGGTGACGGCCTTCAACCTGAAGGATATCGGGGAGCTGGCGACGCAGGCGGGGTATTTCACCACGGTGCAGACCATTCGCAAATCCCGGGAAGTGCTCGGGATTGAGGTGCCCGGCACGCAGAGCAACTATGTTTACAGCTATGACGGCACCATCAAGGCCGGGTACGATTTTTCCCGAATCACCACGGAAGTGGACGAGAAGAACCATGTGATCACCGTGGCCCTTCCTCCCTGCGAAATCCTGAGCACCGAGATTGATGAAAACAGCTTCGTGCTCTACAACGACGGCACGAACCTGTTCACCTCCCTGAAGCTGGAGGACGTGGACAAGAGCAATGCCGAACTGAAAAAAGCGGCCCGGGAAACCGCAATCAAAAACGGCATTCTGGAAAACGCCAGGTCCAACGCGGAGCTGCTGATCCGCGGATTTCTGTCGGGCGTATACGACCTGAACACCTACGAGGTCCGGTTTACGGACCTGGAGGTTCAGGATGCGGCGGAATAAGCGGGCCCGGTGAAGGGAAAAAGGAGGAAACTGCGGATGCTGAAGAAATTTCTGGCGTTTCTGGGCGCACTGGCCTGCCTGATCGGCCTGTTTTACTTTATTCTGATGCTGACGAGATAGCGCTGCGCAGCTGAATGCATATTTTTTTCCGGGATTCGAAAAAAACTGCTGCCATTCCGGGTTTGGCTGCGTATCAATAAATGACACCGGGATGAAACGGTGCGGAAGAAGAATCAACATTTGCGATATGAGGAGGAAAACACCATGGAAGAGAACAAAATGACCGAACTGAAGGAAGAGGACCTGTCCACGGTTGCCGGCGGGGATACGAAGGAAAAGCGGTGGATCAAGTATCATGTGGTGGACGGAGACACGCTGTGGAGCATCAAAAAGCGCTACAACTGCACTGTGACGGACATCAAGAAGTGGAACAACCTGAAGAGCGAGGTCATCGGCCCCTGGATGGTGCTGGACCTGTATACGGATAACTATTAATCCCTGATATACGAAGCCCGGGCGCCGGAAAGGCACCCGGGCGGACGGGCAGGCCAGGCGCCTGCCTTTTTTTATTGCGGCCCGCGGAAGACGAAGCCGAGCATGGTGATATCGTCAAACTGGTCCGCCGCGCCGACAAAGGCGCGGAGATCCTCGCGCACGGCCTTCAGGACATTTTCCTGGGATGCGGCCCTCAGCGAATTCAGCACGGCCAGCAGGCGGTCCGCGCCGTAGGCATCGTTCTGCGTGTTCACGGCTTCGGGAATGCCGTCGGTATAGACGAACAGCCTGTCTCCCGGATGAAGGTCCATTTCATATTCCTTCATGGGGACGCCGTCCATCGCGGCGAGGGGCAGGGTGTGCTTGTCCTTGAAAATTTCATATTCGCCGCCGGCCCGGCAGAGGATCGGGTATTCGTGGCCGGCATTGGCGCAAGCCATCTTTCCGGTTCTCAGGTCAATGATGCCGATCCAGGCGGTGACGAACATCTCCGCGTCATTGCCGTCGCAGAGCACATGGTTGGCTTTGGTAAAGACCTCCGCGGGGGAGATTCCGGTCTCCGCCTGATTCCGGATGGCGGCTTTTGCCTGCATCATAAACAGGGCGCCGGGGATTCCTTTGCCGGAAACGTCGGCGATGACCAGGGCCAGCCGGTCGGGGCCGGTGAAGAAGAAATCGTAGAAGTCGCCGCCCACTTCCTTCGCCGGGTCCATGGTGGCAAACAACTCGAAATCCGCCCGCGGGAAGGTGAAATTCCGGGGCAGGGCGGAATCCTGAATCGTCCGGGCCAGCGTGAGCTCCTGCTCCATGCGCTTTTCCGCCGCGCTGATATATCCCTTCAGGGCATCCACCGTGGTGTTGATTTCGTCCGAGAGCAGTTCGAACTCCGTGGCAGAACGGACGTTGACCGTTTCATTCAGCTCGCCGGCGGTGATTTTCTGCAGCGAGGCGTTGACCGAGCCCAGGGGCTCCACGACCATCCGCCGCATCAGGGCGGTGATGATCAGATACAGGCCGACGAAAAGCAGAATATCGGAAAACAGGTTTTCATAAATCTCTGCGTCCCTGTCCTTGAAGGCGGCGTAGCTCGGATAGACCACCAGGGAATACATGAAGCCGTCGTCGTCGATTGGCTTGCACATACAGAAGCCATCCAAAGACGGGTGGTCTGAATAGAAGATCTTCCCGTCCAGATGGCTGCGCAGGATGGCGGCCGTCTGTTCAGACAGCGTCTCGGCACTTTCCTGCGGGAGCATTCCGGCCACCCTGTAGGTTTCCTTTTCGCCGACGGCAAAAATGAGATAATATGCGTCCCCTGAAAACTGGTAATCCTGATAAATGTTTTCCATATACGTGAAGCTGAGATCATTCCAGAGGCCCTCGAAGCTGTTCGCGGAGCAGAGATAGCCGCTGCCGCACCGGATAACCGCGAGAATGCTGTTGCCGTCGTGCAGCAGGGTGCTCTCTGCCTTTCCCGCCAGAAGGTCCTGGAAGGAAACATAGCCGCCTTCGAAGGTATATGATTGCGTCAGGTCAAAAACCGGTTCTCCGACTGCCAGTTTTTCGGATCCGTCCGCGGCGAGCAGAAGCAGGCTGCGGAAACCGGCAGCGGAACGGATGCGATCCAGGCGCTCCGCCGTCATGGTGGAAAAAGAATCTTTATACTGCAGCCCGGAAGCGATGACGCCGGTGTCCCTGAGGAGCTCCTTCTTGATATAGGCTGACATCTTCTGCGTGTTTTCCTCCGCGGCGATGACAGCCTTCTTCAGGTCCCCCGACCAGTCCTGCATCTTGTATTCGGCGTTTTCCAGCGCGGTCCGGGTCTGCAGGGCGAAGGAAACGGCGAAGTTGATGGCAAAAATCAGGCATGTCCCCATCATCAGCCAGAACTGGAACTTATGGGAAAGCGATTTGCGGGCAGCAGCCTGCACCTTCCGGTCCAATCCCTCTCCGGAGGCCAGGCGGGCCGCCAGGGAACATCCGGCCAGGCCGAGCCCTGTAAAGATGATCATCGGGGCCGCACAGACCTTGACAACTTCATACGCGGTCCGGATGTCATTCCGGTGGGTGAGAAACACGGCGTACATATGGAAAACTTCCATCAGCGCGCCCAGAAAGAAGGAAAGGAGCACGGGTGTGCGGCTGCCTTTCTGCATTTTATAATGCAGAATGACGGGCAGGATGCCGGCCAGCACCGTGGAAACGGAACAGGCCAGCGTGGTATATTCCCCGATTTTCCAGCAGGCGCCCGCGATATAGCGCTCTACGCCGCCGACCAGGCCGGCGATGATGCCGGAAAGGGGATGAAAAAACAAACCGGCGGCCAGCGGGCCGATATCCCGGACATTGAGCACCATCATGTTGTAGTTCACGCCGATATGGGTGGACAGCACGGAGCAGCCGCCGAACAGCAGCCCCACCAGGATCCGCGCGCCGATGCCGGGCTTTTTCCTGACCCAGACCTTCCGAACCGCCCAGGTCACCAGAATATAGAAGGCCGTGGCCAGGCTCATCTTCAGAATCATATCCCAATTCATTGCAATTCCCTCGCTTCCCTTCCATTCTGCACATCCGGGTTCGCTTTGTCAATTCATTTTCCCGATTTCTTTTGCCGGGAACCGAAAGGTGAAGCGAATGGGACGGTTCACCGGCTTGCAAATCAATCCGCATTTGCTTTACAATGAGGGGCGGAGAGGAGGCGGTTGGCCTGAAGGGAAGCACGATGACGAAGGATGTAACGCTCCGGCACCTGCTGGACCTGTGCCGGAAGAACGAGAAAACAGGCCTCTGGCAGTATTCCGCCTTTCTGTCCCCCGCGGAGCAGGACGACTGGCTCCGCAGCCCGGAAGCGGCCCGATTCCCCTTCCTCCTGGCCGGGGGATACGAGGGGGCGGAGCGCAGGGTGCTGGCCGCGGGCAGCGAAGCGGAGCAGGGCCCGCCGGAGATTCCGATCCGCGTGGTTGCCGTGAAGCCGAAATCGGAGAAATACGCGGAGGAGCTGACGCACCGGGATTACCTGGGCGCGGTGCTCGGGCTGGGGATTGAGCGCAGCCTGGTGGGCGATATTCTGGTCCGGGACAAGCGGGCCTGGCTTTTCTGCCTGGCTTCCGCCGCGGATATGATTGCGGCTTCCCTCACGCAGGTGGGCAGGACATCTGTGGCCGCGGAGGCGGCCGCGCCGGACGTGCCAGAGCTGAGGCCGGTGTTTGTTTCGCTGCGGCTGAATGTGGCGTCGGAACGGCTGGACGCGGTGGCCGCGGTTTTTGCGGGCCTTTCCCGGGGCCAGGCGGAAAAGCTCTTCAGCGCGGAAAAGGTTTTTGTGAACGGAAGAATGGCTGCGGACCGAAGCGGAAAGCTGAAGGAAGGGGACATCCTGACTGTCCGCGGCTTTGGAAAAGCGGTGTACCACGGGATCGAGCACGAGACCCGGAAAAACAGGCTCTGGGTCCGGCTGGACAAATATGCCTGACCGGGATGGGGCAGAACGAAAAGGCTGCAGCGTAAATGCTGCAGCCCTTTTGGCTTCCGCCGGCCTGATGTTTACCAGGACAGATCCCGGCCGAACTTCTTTTTGTACTCCTCGAGGGTGATAATGTCCTGGGAGGTGTTGAACGCCTTCGCGAAGGAAACCGCATTCTCCTTATCGGTTGTCGGCGCGATGACGGAACCATCCTGCCGAACGATCCAGTACTGTCCTTTCCCGTCGTCCACTACCAGCCCGCCGGATACCTTTTCCAGTTCCTCAGGATTCAGCTCGTTGAACATATTCTTCATGATTCTTCATCCCTTTCCACGTTCGTTTGGGCCTTTCTCAGGCCTTGCACTTTTATATACGGATCAGGAGAATCCTCTGACAGCCTTTTCGCGAAAAACTTTTCAACAATTTTTCGTCATTTATGCTTTCAGGAATTCCTGCAGGGAGCGGCGGACCGCGCCGGGCCCCGCGATTTCCGCCAGGAAGTATTCCTCGATGCGGGCAGCCAGGGGCGTTGCCGTCAGGTCGCTGCCGAAGACCAGGCTGTTTTTCAGGATGGGCTTCAGCTTGTCGCCGACCGTTTCCGGTTTGCCGAGCTCGATGCCGGCCAGCTGCTTCTGCAGTTCGGGCAACAGCGGGTCGCCGGACAGGGCCATGGCGTTCCCCTGGTCGTCGACGCCCAGAAGATAGCGGAACCACCCGGCGATCGCCAGCGGCAGCGCCACCAGCCCGTCCATGGGGCGGTTCTCGGCTACGTAGCTCTTGATGGTTTCACCGAAACGGATTCCCACCTTCTGCGAGGTATCCGTGGCGATGCGCTGCGGCGCATCCGGCATGAAGGGATTGGGAAGGCGCTGCTCCACCACTTCATCGATGAAGGCCTTCGGGCTCAGAATGCCCGGATCCGTGACCACAGGCAGCCCTTCCAGGTAGCCCAGGCGGCGAACCAGCCGGACCAGGTCGGGATCCTTCATTTCCTCCCGGATCAGCGTGTAGCCCAGCAGGCAGCCGTAGACGGCCAGCGCGGTATGCAGCGGATTCAGGCAGGTGGTCACTTTCATGCGCTCCGTCAGGTTGACGGTTTTTCTGTCCGTAAAGTATACGCCGGCTTTTTCCAGCGGCGGGCGCCCATTGGGGAAGATGTCCTCCACAACCAGGTACTGCGCCTTTTCGGCGTTTACGAAGGGGGCCACGAAGCTGCCGCGGGGCGTTTCCAGGGGCGCCATGCCTTCGATGCCGGTTTCCTCCAGCATCCGCTGCACCTCGGGGGAGGGGCGGGGCGTGATTTTGTCGATCATGCTCCAGGGGAAGGACACCTGGGACTCATCCGTGAGCCAGCGAACGAAGTCCTGCGGCACGAAGCCGTTGGCCTGCCACGCGCGGGCCACTTCCAGGATGCTGCCCTGCAGCTTTTCCCCGTTGTGGCTGCAGTTGTCCATGCTGACCACCGCGATGGGCGGCTTTCCGTGCTGATACCGGTGCCAGAGCAGCGCGGCCACAATGGTCATGGCGTGGCGGGCGTTTTCGGGGCCGTTTTCCAGGTCCTCGGCCACGACTTTCAGATAGCTTCCGTCCATCTGGCGCAGGGCGTATCCCTTTTCGGTGATCGTGAAGCTGGCCATCTGCAGGCTGGGCGCGGCAAAAATTTCCTGCAGGCGGGCGTAGTCTTCCTTTTCCGCCGGCTGGGCCACCAGGGCTTCCGAGACGGAGGCGACGATCTCCTTGTCAATCGTGGCGTCGGCGTTCAGGGTGACGCTCATGGTCAGGTTGTCATATCCGCCGTAAATCATGCGGATGTTGTCCACGTCGAAGGTATCCGCGGCGATGATGCCCCGGTCGGCCAGGCCGGCGTCCAGCAGCCGCTGCTGCAGCGCGGCGATATATGCGCGGAAGATATTGCCGGCGCCGAAGTGCACCCAGATCGGCGCTTCCTTTGTCTTTTCCCGCATGGCGGCGACGTCATACCGGGGCAGGCGCACGCCGGCTTTTTCCCAGAAAGCGGTATTCTGTAAGCTTTCCATATTGACTTTCATCCGAAAATCACTCTCCTTTTCAGCAAAATGCGGGCACGTTTTTTCGGCGTGCCCGCACGGTTTGGATCACGCTCAGAGCGCCCCGGTCAGCTGCGGCAGCCACAGGCTGATCTGGGGAATAAAGGAGATCAGCAGCAGGGCGGCGATCATGCACAGATAGAACGGCAGCGTTGCGCGGACGACTTTTTCCATCGGCCGTTTGGCCACGGCGGAGCCGATGAACAGCACCGCGCCGACAGGCGGCGTCAGCAGGCCGATGCCGCAGTTCAGCACCATCATGATTCCGAACTGGATCGGGTGGAGACCCGCGCTGACGGCGACCGGCAGCAGGATCGGCGTGGCGATCAGGATGATCGGCGCCATATCCATAATCATGCCCAGAACCAGCAGGATCAGGTTCAGCAGCAGGATGATGACCACCGGGCTGCTGGAGATGCTCGTGATCAGGGCAGCCGCCTTGGCGGGCACGTGCAGCAGGGTCAGGCAGTTGCCGAAGGCGGCGGACATGGCGATCAGGATCAGCACGATGCCCAGGGTTCCGATACAGCTGTCCAGGCTCTTCCAGACGCCTTTCCAGTTCATTCCCTTGTAAATGAAAACCGACACGAACAGGGAATAGATGACGGCGATGGCGGCGGACTCCGTGGCGGTGAACACACCGCCGACCACGCCGACCACCACGATCAGCACCGCCAGCAGGGCCCAGATGGACTTCCAGAGCTGCTTGCAGAAGGTCACGATGGAGAAACGCTCGCCCTTGGGATAATGGCGTTTGACGGACAGGATATAGGATCCGACCATCAGGGAAATGGCCAGCAGGGCGCCGGGCAGATAGCCGGCCATGAACAGGGCGCCCACGGACACGCCGCCGGCCGTGGTGGCGTAAATCACCATGTTGTGGCTCGGGGGAACCAGCAGGCCTTCACAGGAGGAAGTGATGGTGACGGCGGTGGAGAAGTCCGTATCATAGCCCTCGTCCACCATCATGGGGATCAGGATGGATCCCAGGGAGGCGGTGTCCGCCGCGGCGGAACCGGAGATGCCGCCGAAGAAATAGGACGCCACGATATTCACCTGGGCCAGGCCGCCGCGCATCCAGCCTACCAGCGAGTTGGCCAGGGCGATCAGCTTTTCCGATATGCCTCCCGACCCCATCAGCACCCCCATGGTAATGAAGAAGGGAACGGCCATCAGGGAGAAGGACCAGACGCCCTTCACCATCTGCTGGGGAAGGGTGACCAGGTTCTGGCCCATGGAGATCATGCACAGGATCGTGGAAATCCCGACGGCATAGGCGATCGGGAAGCGCAGCAGAATCATAATCAAGAAGCTGCCCAGCAGAATGATTGTGGATAAGGTTTCACCATCCATGCTCACACCGCCTCCTTTTCGACTTTTTCATCCTTTTTGAAGAAATCACCGATATGCTGGAACACCTGCTCCAGCTCAAAAATGATCATTCCGAACCCCGCGACGGGAATCGGCAGATACTGCCAGAATTTGCTCAGCGTGGGAATGGAGGCGTATTTGGCGCGCACGGCGATGGGAGAATTGCAGAATTTGATGCCGTAGATGACCAGCACGACGCCCAGGGCCAGCACGGCGATATCCGCGATCACATCCGAGACCATCAGCACCTTTTTCGGCAGGTATTTGTCAAAGGCGGTCATCCGGATATGCGCCCGTTTGCGGATTGCCAGGGTGGCGGACAGCACGGCCATATAGGCCATGAAGGTCAGCACGATTTCCTCGCTCCAGTGCGGGTCTGAAATAAACGGAATATACCGTCCCGCCACTGCCCAGGCGGTGATCAGAATATCACCGATCAGCAGCAGCTTACACAGGAGCATCAGGATTTTGTCGGTCCAGTCAAAGACCGGCTTCAGCTTTTCAACCGCACGAAAAAATGCAGGCATGAGCTGTTAACTCCTTTCCGTAAAAGCGATGAAAAAAGGAGGCGCAGGGGAGAACCCTGCGCCTGCAGGCTTTGCCGCGCCGCGGCGTTATCCTGCGGAATTACTGCATGTCCAGAATCTTCTGATACAGGTCAGCCTGAGCTTCGGTGTTCTTTTTGATGGTTTCCTGGCAGGCTTCCACCCAGGGGGTCTTGTCTTCAACTTCGATCACGGTGGCGCCGTCCTGCTTCAGCAGTTCGAAGGTCTGGGCTTCGATTTCAGCAACCTTTTCGCGGCAGACCTGGGAAGCGTACTTGGAAGCTTCCATGATCCAGCCCTGCTGCTGTTCGCTCAGCTTGTTCCAGGCCGCGTCGGTGATGATGATCTGCAGGGCGCCCAGGGTGTGGCCGTCCAGCAGCAGGTAGGGGGCAACTTCCTGGAAGGCGTTGGAGCGGTAGTTGGCCGTGGGCTGCTCAGCGCCGTCGACCACGCCGGTGTTCAGGGCGGAATACAGCTCGGTGAAGGCCACGGTGGTGGCGGAAGCGCCCAGGTCGGACACCATGCCGGTCATAACCGGGTCGGAGGAAACGCGGATCTTCAGGCCCTTCAGGTCTTCCAGGGTCTTCACTTCATTCTTGAAGAAGAAGTGACGGAAGCCTTCTTCGCCGTAGCACAGGCCGCGCAGGCCCAGGCCGAGTTCCTGGGGCTCGAGCAGGAATTCCTGGGCCAGCTCGCTGTCAGCGAACTTCCAGAAATGCTCTTCATTCACGAAGGTGTAGGGGATGGACAGCAGGCTGGCCTTGCTGCAGCCGTACTGGGTCAGCGCGAAAGCGGAGATCCGGCTGATGTCGGTGATGTTGCCGCCGCCCAGCAGGTTGTCCAGAATCTGGTCTTCAGAGCCCAGCACGCCGCCGGCTTGGATATCGATTTCAATTTCGCCGCCGGAGAGCTCTTCCGCTTTGGCCTTGAACGCCTTGGCCATTTCGCCGACGATCGTCCCGTCCAGGGGGTTCACTTCAGCGTAGGTCAGCTTGACCGGATCCGCCAGCGCGGCGGTGCAGCTCAGCAGGAGCGCCAGAGCCAGAACAATACCAAGCAGTTTTTTCATGGGGATTCCTCCTTATTTAATTCGGATGATCTCATCCTTTTGATGGCAATATTTAACCATATTCTTTCCGTTTTGTACATGGCATGAAGTTGCAATGATATTGCAAAAATCATCATTTCGCGTATAATATCAGGTGAAACATTGCGAAAACTGCAGGAAGAGGGAAATGGGATGGACGGCGCCTATATTTCTGCTTTCAATATTTTGCAAAATATGAGCAGGGACGATATCGAGATCTACCATTACTGCGACATGGCCACCTACAATGTCCAGCCGCACCGGCATGATTTCTATGAGCTGTACTGCCTGCTTGCCAACGGGTATATCTACCATGTGGAGGACAACCAGTATGCCCTGGAGCCGGGGACGCTGGTGCTGGTCCGCCCGGGGGAAATCCACTGGCCGGAGCTGCAGGGCCCCCCGAAGAACATCGAGCGGATCGTTCTGTGGCTGAACCCGCAGTTTATTTCCTCCCTGTCGATTTTCCTGCCCCAGACGCTGGGAACCATCGGCCAGAACCTGCAGGACCAGCACCTGATCGTTCCGGAGGAAAAAACCTACCAGATCATTCTGGGGCTGCTTTACTCCCTTTTATATGAAAAGAACCGGGCGGATGCCGACAGCCAGTACCTGTGCCACCTGATCCTTTCCCAGCTGCTGATCCACATCAGCCGCGTGCTGAACCAGCGCACCCGCCCGGCGGAGGCGCCGGGATCGCGCTATGAAGAGATCATGCGGGTGCACGAGTATATCAACGCCCATTTCCGGGAGCCCATCAGCGTGAACGGCCTGGCGATGCGCTTCTTCATGGATAAAAACACCATGACCCGCCAGTTCAAGCGGATCGTCGGGATGACGCCCGGGGACTACATCCGCCGAAAGCGCCTGGAATCCGCCCATACCCTGATTACCCAGGGATACAGCGTGCAGCACGCCGGCTTCGTCAGCGGGTTCACGGATTACAGCGCGTTCTACCGCGCGTTCCGGCAGCGGTACGGCCTTTCGCCCGGCGACCTGTCCGCCCGGACGAAGCAGAACCTTCGGGAACATGCCGCCCAGGAAGGGGAGATGTGAGTGGAAGCCGCTGAAAAAGACATCGTAATCGCCGTCCGGCTGGACGAGAAAACATTCAAGCGGTTTGCGCGCTTCGATATGCTGACGCGGCGGAAGCAATGGGTCCGCCCGGCGCTGTTTTCCCTGATCCTGATTGCTTTCGCCGTGGTCGCCCTGCTCACCAGGAAGGAACAGTCCGGCATGATCGCCGCGGTGCTGCTGATTGTGGGGCTCGGCCTGCCGATGGTTTACCTGGGCACATTTCTCAGCCAGGTGAATATGCAGGCGGTCCGGGCGAAGCTGAAGCCGGCCAGGCGTGTGTACACGGTCACCCTCCGGGAAGCCGGCATCCGGGTGGAAAACAACCAGAAGAAGGAAGACCCGCTGGAGATGAAATGGGCCGCCATCCACAGCGCGTACCGCCGGAAAGGCTGCATTTATCTGTTTGTCACCGCGGCGAAGGCGTTTCTGCTGCCGGACAGGCAGGCCAATGTGCCGGATTCGGCGGTGTGGGACTACCTGGCGGCCCATCTGGGCGCGGAAAAATGCAAATCATGAAAAACCATGAAAAATATTGAAGGAGGAACAAGGCATGAAAGGAATTGTCAGGCATCACGGGGACACAAAGGGGATCGACCTGGGCGGAGGAACGGAAAGGCGGATTCTGGCTTACAACGATGCCCTGATGGGCGTGGAAGTTGCCTTTGAAACCGGCGCGGAGGGCGCTGTGCACTCGCATCCCCATACCCAGATGAGCTACGTGCTTTCCGGATCCTTCCGGTACGCCGTGGAGGGGGAGGCCGTGGTGCTGAACCCCGGCGATTCGATCGTGGTTCCGGGCGGGCTGCCCCACGGCACCGTATGCCTGGAGAAGGGCGTGCTGCTGGATGTGTTCACGCCCTGCCGGGAGGATTTTCTGGGCTGAGGGCCCGCATATCATTTTGGAGGGATTGCAGAGATGAAAAGAATCGTGATGATCGCGGCGGTGCTTGCCCTGCTGGTGAATGCTTGCGCCTTCGGGCTCGCGGAAGACGGGGAAACCGGGGTCCTGGACGGGATCCGGGCCCGCGGGGTCCTGCGGGTCGGCACCGCGGGGGATTATCAGCCGATGTCCTTCCTGGATCCGGAAACAGGGACTTATGTGGGTTTTGACGCGGAGCTGGCGGAGGACCTGGCCGCGGCCCTCGGGGTGCGGATCGAGTATGTGAAAACGTCCTGGCCAACGCTCATGGAGGATACGCTCGCCGGGAAGTTTGACCTGGCGATCTGCGGCATCACGGTTACCGAGGCCCGGAAGGAGCAGGCACTGATGTCATCCGGATATTTCGGGAACGGCAAGACGGTGCTCTGCCGGGCGGAGGACAGGGAGAAATACACCAGCCTGGAGGCGATCAACCGGCCTGAAGTCCGGGTGATGGAGAATCCCGGCGGCCTCAACGAAAAATTCGCCAGGGAGCACCTGGCGAATGCGACGCTGATTATTCACGATGTGAACCAGGAGATTCCCGGGCTGGTGGCCTCCGGGGAAGCGGACGTGATGATTACGGAAATCATGGAAGCCGGTTTCTACGTCGGGCAGGACAGCCGCCTTGCGGCGCCGCTGATCTTTGAGCCCTTCACCCGGGACCAGCTGGGCGTGCTCATGCCCAAAGGCAGCGAGGACCTGCTCAGCTTTGTGAACCTTTTCCTGGAGGAGGAAAAGGCGTCCGGCCGGATCGAAGAGCTGGCGGAGAAATACATCTACCGCTATATCCGGACCGGGGAGGAGCAGGAGGCCGCGTGATTACCGGGACCTGCGGGCGCTTTTGTCCGCGTAGAGCGCCGCGTCCGCTTCCGCCAGAATCTGGTCCAGGGAAAAATGCCGGCTGACCGGGCAGGAATATGCGCCGATGCTGGCAGAGATCAGGTATTCCTTCGGCCCGCAGTATTCGCGGGCCGCTTTTTCAATGCGGCTCCGGAGGTTTTCCAGGTCCGGCGCCAGGGATTCAGCACCCATCATGGCGAAAGCGAACTCGTCCCCGCCGTATCGGGCGCAAATGCCTTTCCCTTCCGTGACCCGGCTCAGCGCTTTGGCCAGGCACTGAATGGCGTGGTCGCCCTCCTGATGGCCGTAGACATCGTTGATGGATTTCAGCCGGTCCATGTCCACGGCGAAAAGCGTCAGGGTTTTTTCCTGCATTTCCGGCAGATGGAGCGTGTGCTCCAGTTCCCGCAGAAAGCCGCGGCGGTTATACAGGCCGGTCATATAGTCATGCTCCGCCATGAAGAGGATCGCGTTGTTGGCGGCTTTCAGCCGCCTGTTTCCGAGCACCGCGTTGAGCGCGGCGGAAAGGAACAGAGCTTCTTCCTCAAAGCGCCCCTGCTCCCGCAGGTTCAGGTCCTGCATGCCGGAAATGAGGTAGCCCATGGTTTCCTCTTCATTCTGGAGCAGCTGCAGCATCAGAATCCGGATGGACGGGTCGGACAGCACGGATTCCACGTCAGCCACCGGGGATTCCTTCCAGCGGAAACGATAGCCGGAGGCAAACAGGCCGTGGGTTCCGTGAAGCACGCACTGGGCCTGGGCCCGGTCCTTTTCATCCAGCACCGCCGCAAAGTAATACGGATTCGGCCAGCCGGAGAACAGGGAGGACAGCAGTTCGGAAAGGCTGTCCAGGGAACTCATGCTCAGGGTTTTGCGGATGAAATTGCCCAGGGCGCGGATATGCCGGGTATACAGCAGGTTGTTTATTTTCAGCTCCCCGCTCTTCTTGGCGGAAAGGAAAGCGTTCCCCTGCACACACCCGCAGGATTCGCGCGCGATGAACACATAGGGAATCGGCCATTCCTCCGTTTTTCCCGTGTCCTCCGCCCGCCAGGTCCTCATCCGGTCCAGCATTTTGCTGTACATAAAGGTGAAATCCGGCCGCGCGGTGGTAATCGCCGGCACGTGGTTTTCCCCCGGCAGGATGCCGTCGAAGCCGGCGACGCGGACCTGCTCCGGAACCCGGATATTCCGCTCGGACAGATAGATGCTCACGGCGATGGCCATGGCATCGTTGGCGCAGAGGAAGGCCTGCGGAATTCTGCCGCCGGAGGAGAAATAGCCGTCCAGCGCCCGGTAGGTCGGCTCATCCCAGTATTCGCCGTAGATTACCTTTTCCTGGGGCAGGGATTTGCCGCGCTCCTCCAGAATGCTCCGGCACAGGGCGATCCGGTCCTCGGAGAAGGAGTTCCCCTTGATGCCTGCAACCATGACGATATCGGTGCAGCCGTGGTCCTCCACCAGATGGCGGGTGACCTGTTCAAAGCCGCCCAGGTAGGAAAAGGCCATATTGATGCAGCCTTCGTATCGGCGCTCCAGCATGAACACGGGCAGCTGTTTTTTCTGCGCCAGCTGGATAATATGCTGGTTGATTTCGTCGGAGCGGATCA
Organism: Clostridia bacterium; assembly: GCA_017404985.1. Classification (GTDB taxonomy): domain Bacteria; phylum Bacillota; class Clostridia; order Christensenellales; family Aristaeellaceae; genus Aristaeella. Next base: position 90,547 of record JAFRBK010000001.1, read on the forward strand.
TTTCCCCCAGCAGCAGGATGCCTGCCAGGTTCGGGATTTCGAAAGCCGCCATAAACTCGCGCAGGCTTTCCTCCCCGCGGGATTCAACGCCGCTCCGGTCAAAAGCAACGCAGAGCGGAAGGAACTCGGTGCCTTCGGTGATTTCAATCAGCCGCCCCAGCATCAGGTTCAGGTTTTCAACATCCTCCCAGGATGTGCATACGGCGATAATCCTGCGATCATCACAGCGCATTATTCATTCCTCCAGGCGCAGCCGGTTATTGTTCATTGTAAACTTCAGCAACGAGCATGCGGGCCAGGTTTCGGTCCACTTCAACCCCATAACGATTGCTGATCGACTGCACTGCCTCTTCGACAGCTTGCTCCATGGACAGGCCTTTCAGCTTGGAAAACTTTGCGGATTCTTTGATGAGGATCATCAACGCCAGCTTGTCGAGCGGCGGGGCTTTGGGACCGGGCTTGGGTGTGGGGGCTGGCATATCGGGTTCCCTCCTGTTCTGCCGGCAATGCGGCTTGTGCGGTTTTCCTGCCCGGCAGGCGCCGGCGGAGGCCGGTTAAGACTCCGTCCTCCCGAGGGGGAGGATGCAGGTCGGGTGCACATTCGGCGTCCGGACCACGTCCGCCTGCCGCAGTGTAAGGCCTTCGCGCCGGATCAGCGTCAGCGCGCAGGACCCCTCGTCCGCCGTGATGCACCAGGAATCATTCATCCATACGTCGCGGGGCGTTTCCTGGGCATGGGGGAAGCGGACAGCTTCGCCCAGCGTGCCGTCCTCCCGCAGGGGGAAGAGCGTGACCATGTTGCATTCCCGGGAGCCGACATACAGCACATCTCCGGCAAAGCGGATGGAGCTGACCCGGAACAGGGCGCCGAAATCCTCCGGAATGACGCGTCTCTCCTGAAGAATGGCTCCGTCCGAAAGGCGAACGGTGCAGACGGTTCCGCCCATTTCCGTATCCACATACATCAGGCCCGGGTGCTTTTCGTGAACTGCCATATGCCGGGGCCCGCTGCCCGCGGGGAAAACAAATTCCTTTTCCCTGTGCAGGGTTCCGTTCGCTTTGTCCAGCCGGTAGCCGACTACCCGATCCAGCCCCAGGTCCGTGACGTAAACCGTTCCGCCGAGATACAGGGCGGCGTGGATATGGGGGCCTTCCTGGCGGTCCGGGTTTGGCCCCTTTCCGCTGTGGCGGATTTCGGCCGTGCGGGTTTCGGGCATCCCCTGCCCGTCCAGTTTCCATACGTGCAGGGTTCCGTCCATGTAGTTGCTGATGAGGAGGAAGGACGCATCGTCCGTCAGTGACAGGTGGCAGGGGGAGGAGCCGGCCGGCAGGCGCCGGACTGGCTTCCACATGTTTTCCCGGCCCGGTGTTTCGTCCCGCTGAAGCACGGCCACCCGCCCATCGGGCGCCAGCTCCTCCACTGCATAGAGAATCTTTCCATTGGGATGCATCAGGATCCAGGAGGGGTTTTCCAGCTCCGTGCAGGCGGGGAGGACTGCCAGTTTGCCGTTTTCCGTGTCCAGGGCGGCGGAGAGGATGCCAGGATCCCCGGCTTTCGCATAGCCGCTCATCAGAAATGACAGAGTGTTTTTCATCTTTTTTTCCTTTCCGGCCGTCAGGCGCGGACGCAGGTTCCGTCCGGCAGGCGGCACTTCAGCCAGGAGTTTTCGGTGGGATTTATATAAATCATTTACGGCTGAATGTCAAGATACCCTCGGGCAGCCTGCTTTTCGGGGCGTCCGGACATTGTCTGCGGGGAGCCATGAAGGAAAACCGGGCAGAGATATGGAACATCAATATCAGGGGAAATACAGAACCTGCGCGGAAGCAGGGCAGAAACGGGAGGATGAACCATGAGCGAATCAAAAAGGCAGTATCTGATCCGGGCGGTTTCCGGGGAGCCGGACTGGAGCAGCATCCCTCAGTTGGCGGCGGATCATATTCTTTGGCGGCCGGACTGCGGCATCCGGGCTTTCGGCCAGCTCTGCCATGACGCGGAGCATCTTTATGTCCATCTGCGGGCAGTGGAGGCAAAAATCCGCGCGGAGTACACGGCGCCGCTGTCCATGGTCTGTCAGGACAGCTGCCTGGAGTTTTTTTTCATGCCGGAAGGCGGGGACCGTTATTTCAATTTTGAAATCAATCCGAACGGCTGCCTCTATATCGGTTTCGGCCATAATCGGTGGGACAGCACGACGCTGTATCCGAAAAACATCCGGGAGCTGTTTGCCATCCGGACGGAAAGAACACCGGACGGATGGGAGGTGTTTTACCGGATTCCGCTTTCGTTCGTGCGCCTGTTCCTGCCGGACTTCAGCTTTTCCGGCTCGCTTCTGGCGAATGTTTATAAATGCGGGGACCTGACCGAGCAGGAGCACTATCTGGCGTGGAACCCGGTGGATTTCCCCGAGCCGGACTTCCATCGGCCGCAGGATTTCGGCATCATGGCGTTTGAATGATGCAGGCCCGGGGAAGGGCGGCGCGGCCTTCGGTCATTTTTTTTCATCCAGAGTCTGGAGAAGGCTGATCACGCTCATCCCTTCGAAGGTCATCCGGGAAGGATCATACCAGAACCGTGCCGTTTTTTCCTGCGGGTTCCATACGCTCCGGAAAGACAGGCCGTTTTCGTGAACCTCGCATTGCCAGCCGTTCTGTGCGCTTCCTTCCAGGGCCGTGCCGGCTGCCACAGCCGGCAGCAATATGTCCATATAGCCCGTGTAGTCATCGCTCTCCGTTTCCAGAACGGTCAGGACGATTTCTCCGGGCATTTCTTTTTCGGAACTGCCATCTGCCGCGGCCAGCCGGATTCGCTGCCCCTCCAGCCATAAATCCGGGAAGGGCGCCAGCACGGGCAACCCATCCGGCAGATGAGTATCCGCCCGGAGAGACGATGCTTCGCCCGCGGCGATTTTTTTGTTCTTTTCCTGCAGAGAGGCGAAATAGGTATCCAGCAGGGTATTGCTTTCGCCAAGGGCGAGGGAGGCGTTGTTATTCAGTTCAAGATAAAGGCCGGGCAGGGAGTCCGGGTCTGCGTTTGCCGGAAAAGCATCTCCGACAACAGGCCATTTTTTGGGAACGGACTGCCAGAAGGCTGTCATGTCCGGTTCCTCCCGGAGGCCGTCAAAAATCATTTTTCCCAGGACGGGCTGCAGCCTGCCGATCATCTGCAGATATGTTCCGTAATGCTCCATGACGGGAAGCATGAGCTCGCCCAGATCCGAATAACAGTATTCGGTGAACAGGTATTCCGTGCAGAAGGAAAGCACTTTCTGCACGTCCCCGGCCGCGCCTTCGGCCATGGCGGGGATGACAAAAATGTTATCGGCATCAATGCCCAGCTGCTGAAGCGCCTCCTGGTCGGCCTGCGCAAAGGGATTGTCCGGGGCGGCGGCCGCTGCCGCGAAGGCAATGGTTTCGGTGCAACGGATCCTGGCGTTCAGCAGGGAAGCATACTGCCGGTCGGAAAGGAACTGCCGAACGGCGTCGAATGAATCGTTTGCCCGCTGGAACAGGTCGTCAATGAGGCTGAAGGATTCCTCCATCAGCACCGCTGCTGTCCGGGCGGCTTCCGCGGCAGCACCTCCCGTGCCCTCGGTTTCCGTTTTCCGGTGGCAGATGATTTCGATCTCCCCGTAATACACAATCAGGGTGTTTTCATCCTCCAGCAGCATGGTGAGATCGTCTGTGAGCACGAGATCGTCCTCCAGCTGCCATTGTCCGCCGACCGGAACGCTGGCGAGGACCGTTCCGTTATAGGTCCCGTTTTCGTAAAAGGTGATCGTTGTGGGAACAAGCACAAGGGTTGATTCTCCCATGCGGCCTTCCCGGCCTTCCCAGGTACCGGGAAGGGTTGCTGTGCCTGCCGCCAGGCCCGGTGCGGCGGATACTGTCATCAGTCCGAAGATGATTGCTGCCAGCAGGATGCTGATTCCTCTTTTCATGGTTGACTGTCCTCCTGTTCACTTTCTCTTAGCAATGGGGTTTCCAGCTGCGGAAACACCCTTGCCATAAAGGCGGCGATTTCCTCATCCACCGCGTTGTCCGGAAGCGTAATTCCGCCCGGCCTGCGCTGCAAAAGCAGGCAGCCCTCAAAACAATCCTTTCCGATCAGGCCCAGAGAGCAGCGGATCCGGACGCGCTGCAGCTGGCGGCAGCCGTTCAGAATGCCGGCCCCGATCTCCCGGAGGGAAGCCGGAAGCGTGATCTCCCGTATTTCCCTGCCCTGGAACGCATATGCCCCGATTCGCGTGACACCCTCCGGGATGATGATGCCTCTCAGCCTGGACTGCGGGGAGGTTCCGCTGAAGGCCTGTTCCCCGATAGCGGTGACAGGAAGCCCTTCCACGTGTTCAGGGATTTCAACGTTTCCCTCTGTTGCGCTGCAGCCGATCACTTCCGCTCCGTTCCCTTCCGCCATCCGGTAAACCAGCGGCGGCGCCCAGATAGAGGCTTCCCCGTCCGTAACGCATCGGGCAAATCCCAGCCGCTGGTGGATTTCCAGCCGATCAGGAACGGAAAGCTCCTGCAGGAAAGGAAGAACCAGGCTTCCCCGGTCAGGGGCCGTTTTTTTTCTGCCCATGCCACCTGTAAAGGCAGAGGGGTTCACCGGAACCTCATAGGAGGGGAACGTAACATTGAAAGCTTGGCTTTCCGTAAAGGCGCGGGACGCCAGTGAACCGATGCCTATGCCGCCCAGCTGTTCCGGGAGGACGGCGGTGGGCCCGGTACCGATATACCGGATGATTTCCGCGCTCTGGCCGTCCTCTTTCCAGATCCATTCTTCTGTTTGGCGGTATGCTGTCGCGGTACCCGTGGTTTCATCCAGCTGCAGGACCTCGGTAAATCCTTCCTGAACTGGCGCGGCTTCCTCCTGCAAAAGCTCCGGAAGGGTATACACTGCCAGAATTGTTCCGTCCCGGCTTGTGAGCAATGCCGTCTCTTCCGCCGTGCTTTCCGTGTTCACCTGAATGGCCAGGGGATACCGGGCCATATCCAGCACTCGCGGAACGGATGTGATTTTCACCGTTCTGTCCGTCCTCCATCTGGCCTGCAAGGTTTCCCAGCGCACTTCCCGCAGAAGCTCCGCCGGCATGGTACCCATTGTCCAGCGAACGCTCCGAAGCATGTGCTCCCCGACTTCCGCCTGTACCAGATGGGCCTGGGCCGGATCTCCTCCGTCCGAAAGCCGGAGGTCCCCGAGGCTGGCTTTGTGATCTCCCGTCAGGAGGGTGATGGGGAGGGCACTCTGCCCGCTCTGCAGCAGGAAGCCCCCTTCGGAAATCAGGAAGGCAACAGCCCCTTCGGCGCCGGGTTCAGCTTCGCAGCGCTGGCGGACGTCCATCACGAACTCATTCCCTTCCTGACGAACTGTTCCAATCAGCAGGGAAAGCCCTTCTGCCTGATCCATCAGCTGCGGACCGTCGATCCGGATGCTGTAGTAATGATTTTTCCCGGATAGGCCGGCTGCCAGGGGCGAGGCGCTGTTCAGGTCTGCCCAGTGGTTGGGATCTTCATAGCGCAGGTATGCTCCTGTGACATTCAGTTCATCTGTGGAGAAAACCCCCGGTTCCTCCCTCAGGGGGATCTGAATGTGCACTGTTTCGGTGCAGTACCACTGCGGGCCTTCCGGGCGGTCGGAGGCCCCGCTTTCCCAGGGAACCAGTGAAGCGTAGCCGCTGCCGTTTTCGAGCCTTCGCGGGTCAAGTTCACTTTCCTCATCATAGTAAAGTGCGATTCCGAAATCCAAAGCGGTCAGTGGCTCCGCGGTATTTATGGCAAACGACACCGTGCGGGTAAACGCCTCTCCGGCGGAAAGATGGATGGTTTCGGAGCAGGGGGCTTCCTTACCGGAAGGCAGCAGCACGCCGGTGGGAACCCCGTTGGCGGACGCGCCGTACACGGCCAGGTCCATCTCCGCCAGTTCACTGGAAACAAAGGTCAGGCTCAGGTCGGCCCGCGTCCTGTCCGTATGAACGTTTTCCGCGATTACGCGCAGGTTCGGATGGTCCAGGATCAAATCCCGGGAACCGTATCCCCAGTCCACGGTCCGGATCGTGCTGATATGCCGGTTGTTCTGTGTGTCTGTAATTTCCATGCACATGGCCAGTGCGTACTGCCCGGAAGCGTCCCGGAATTCCAGATGCCAGCTGTCGTCGTTGGGAATCACCGTTTCCCGGTTGTATTCGGCGCTGTCCTCCCATTGCACGGCATCCAGCCGTTCCCCGTTTTCGTCGGCTTTCGGTATCATGTACTGGTATGGGAAAACGAGATAAGGGTATTCCTCCTTCGCATAACGGATTCTGTTTGTGTAATTTCCCGTCAGTTCGTCAAAAACATAGGTTTCCCGGGGAATCAGGTTTCCGTTTCCGTCCGGCCTGAATATCATCATCAGGCGCAGATACCCTGTGTTCCCCGAATAGGATTCCTTTGCGATTGCCTGCACGGCCAGGTCGCCGTTTTCCCGGTAATGGCAGGAGATTTCCGAAGCCAGGCTGGCGCCCTGAGTATTCACCACATGGAGCGTCTGCTCCGGATATATGCCCCGAACCGCGCCGTTTTCATCCATTTCCAGGTCGGAAGAAGACCACACCACCCGATACCGGGATTCCGCGGAAAACAGCGTATGGAATCGTTCCAGCACCAGAAGGCGAGCGGAGAGGAAATCGCGCTGCTGATCCGTTGACAGTTCTGTCCGGGCCAGAATGCCGCTTTGAACCTCCGCTTCTTCCGGCGTCAGGCGTTCAATATACCCGGGATCTGCTGTCCGGGCCAGTGCTGTATAGGCTTCCAGCGCGGCGCCGGAAGGAATGCTCTTTTTCTGGTCAGCCAGATAAATCCGCATATCCAGGCCTGACCAGTCTGCAAAGGGACGGGCTGTCAGCATGCCGCCGAATTCCTGGATATATTCCGCATATCCGCTGCCGACCCGGTTCATTGGATATCTCGCGATCCATTCGTCATACATGCTTTTGTTATAGTAGGGGAAATAAACGCTGATGCCGCTGGCAGCCGGCAGGTTTGACTTCCGGTAAACCACGGCCTGTTCCATCGCCTGGCGGAAAAACACGAGTTCGTTTTCTTCCAGGTTTGAAAGGTTGTTTACCAGCTGGCCCAGGTCAACCAGGTCGTGGTCCAGCATGCCCCTGCTGACGTCCGCGCCGTAGGACAGGATCGTTTTCCGCAGCCTGGAAAGGGCGGAATAATCTGTGGGATCCACAATGCTGGCGGCGCGGGAGAATATCCCATCCACTGCCTGGATTAACACTTCGATCCGGGAAAGGTCAAGGCAGGAAAGCGTCAGCGCTTCCTGGGTGTCCTGTGCGGTATACAGGTCGATGATCCGCCTGGCGGTTTCCAGGGTGGATGCATCGTTTTCGATTCCCTTCAGGAAGGAATAGTCCCATCCGAATCCGGGCTCGCTTTCTTCGGATGCGATCATATATTCCGCGTAGGGTGCGAGCTGCATCGCGACTTCCGCGGAACCCATGAGGCATGTATCGAATCCAATCCATTTCAGTTTCTTTTCGGAAAAACCGCTTTCGCCCAAAACCGCCGCAACCTCTTCGACGGAAAGCCGTTCCGGGCGGTATAGCTCGTCCAGGCAGAAGCCTTCCATCGGGCCGTTTCCGTGGTCCCAGAAGATCAGAGCATATTCCTGTGCCGGAAAGTGCTGCTCCGTATAGTCAATCAGGTATCGCAGCGTTTCCGGGTCGCCCATGCTCCGGGCATCGCCCCGTTCGATCACCCGGCTTTTTCCCCGGTTGATTTCGGTGATGGTCAGCTCATTCGGGCGATAGCCGTTGGCCCATTTTCTGGCGCCGCCTGCCATCACGATCAGCGGCACATCTGTCCCGCCGGCCCCGGACGCCCTCATTTCCTCCAGGTCCTGCGTGGCAGCAGCAGAGGAGCTTTCCAGGTCGCTGCCGCAGAGGTAGACCATGATGGTCATGCGGGCCGGTGTCTTTTCGCCGGCTTCCGCGCCGGAAAAGGCGCAGAGAAGCGCCGCCAGCGCAAGGATCACAAAAGCACACGCAATTCTTTTTTTTCTCATGGTCATCCAGGCCCTCTTTTCGGCCTTATTATCGTTTGTCCCTGTCCCAGGGTTCCCTTGCATCATACAATAATCCCTCCCGTGAAGCAATCAGTTTTTTCGGCGTACTTTTTCTGCTTTTCAGGAGGGCGGACATTTGTATCTCGCGCGGAATACTGCTATAATATTTGGAAAGAAAATGCAGGACGTATAGCGAGGAGTGCAGCCGATGATTTTCTCAAAGCGGAAAACGATAGGGGTATTTATCAGCAAAATGTTCAGGGTGTTTGACGAAGCTTTTTTCGCGGCCCTGAACCGGGAATCCAGGCGGCTGGATTACGACGTGGTGGTTTTTCTGTCCGCCGGGTATTATCTCACAAAAAGCGATTATCCTGAATTATTCACGGATATTCGCCACCACGAAAAAAGCCTGCTGAAGTGCTGACATTTCAGTTCGAGGCACTGAAGTCAGCAAAAGCAGACTGAACAAAGTGAAATCTGAAGCCCCAAAAGGGCAGATAACCCCCA
>JAFRBK010000016.1 GCA_017404985.1 Clostridia bacterium
ATTCGTGATCCCTGACCCATTGAAGCAAATCTTCATATTTCATGCTGCCGTCGGCAACAGAAAGGCCGATATGAACCAGTTCCTCGTCCGTGCATTGAATACGTATACCGTTCATTTCAAGAAAAGTCAGCATGATGTATATGCCGATTCGTTTGTTGCCATCGACAAATGCATGATTGGAAATCAGTGCATACCCCAGCCTGGCACCTTTTTCTTCTTTCGATGGATAGAATTCCTGCTCCCCGAATCCTGAGAAAGCGCTTTCCAGCGCCGAGTCCAGCAATCCCTCATCCCGTACGACGATGCTTCCGCCGGTCGCTTCTGCAAGCAACTGATGCAAAAGCTTCACTTTATCTTTAGAGAATTTGATCATTTCGCAAGCTCCTCAAAAGCGGCTTTGTGTTCCCGAAGAATTCGTGCCGCAACGAAGTCGATCTTTTCATCTTCTGTCATTTCGATCTGCGGCTCCGTGTCCAGATCGATCACCAGAAGTTTCGGCCTGTTGTTTTTAAAAATAACGATATGGCCTTTCTTTTCAGCCATTTTTGAAACTCTGGAAAAATTTTGGTTTGCTTCTGTAGCGGTGACAATGACACTGGTATCGATATTCATCCACTCAACCTCCTTCAACGATATATTATAACAATTATAGGTAAAAATCAACCTATAATATTATGCAATCTGGAAACTTCACCGGAGTAACGGAAAAAAGCGGGGTGAAGCCCCGCCTGATTTCGAAAATGACCTTCATGGACCGCTGGCCGAAACGGAGGGACGGTCTTTTTCGTTTCGGTTTTTCGAAACTTGCAGGCACAGTCCACCCGCACCTCATCCCGTCTCCCGTTTCTGCTCGCTTTCATAAGTTTTCGGTTTCGCAAATCGCCGCAGACATTGAAAGAACACGTGTTTTGTGCTATTATAGTAATGGTGAAATAGAAGTTTTTCACTGGAAAAGGAGGGCGATTAAGGATGGAAGAAATAGCGGCAGTCCGTCTGAGCCCGCTTCATGCTGTTGTGTTTGCGTGTATCTTTCAGGACCGGAAGAAGGCCGGGCCGGCTATGCTGGAGTTCCTGAATGCCATATTGGTGGAAGTCGGCGAGGAGCCGATTGCCGAAATCATTGACATGAAGAGCGAGTATTCTCTTCTAGGGGAAAGCGCCGGACTGAAATACGGACGGCTGGATGTCAGAGTCAAAGGTGAATCAGGCCGTTTGTTCAACATCGAAGTGCAGATAGACAAGGACTACATGAACGAGCGTGGCAGTTTTTATGGCTACCGGATGGCTGCTGAAGAATTTGAAGCAGGAATGACGTACAATGGGATACCGCCGGTTCGCGTCATCACCATTGACGATTTCCATGTGCGTGAAGGCAGCGAGCGTGTTGTGGAACGGGTGAGATTGCTGTATGAGGATAATCCTGAAGAGGCGACTCCGGCTTTCAAGATGTATCACATTCAGCTGCCGGAATTCAGAAAGAAGTACAAATCGTTTGAATCTGTGAAGGGAGAACCCTTCCTGACCTGGCTTTATCTACTGGATGAAGCCTACAAGAATGAGGAGGAAATGAAGATGCTGGCGCAGATGTCTGTTGGAATGAAGAATTTCGCGGAACAGTATGGCATTGCGATCAATGATCCTATGCTGATCCGAAGGTACCGCATGTATCAGGATTCAAAAAGAGATGAGGCGACGAGAATTGCTGTCGCTGAGCAGAAAGCACATCTTGATGATGCTAAGAGAATGAAAGCAAAAAAGTATCCGATTGCCGACATAGCAGAAATAACCGGTCTCTCCGTAGCGGAGATTGACGCTCTGTAATGAACGGAACAGAGGGACGACCCTTTTGTTCCGTTTTTGTCGTTTTTGTTTCCCTTCTGGAGAGGACAGTTCACAGGACATAGGCGGGTCGGTATGGCATCATGTTTCCTCGCAGTCGGCCGTTTCTGATGATTGGTCAGTTTTGAACTGCAGCTTATACCGTAATCTGGCAACCGGTAGTGATGGAATTAAAACCGTTGATTTCCGCACAGGTCAGGTGCTCACCGCATTGCTTCGGCTGCCGGGGTAAAGGGTGTTGCAGTCCGTCAGGAAAGGCATTCCACCCAGCTTGCGGATGACATCAGCCACGGCATGCACATAATTGGGGCGCAGATATGCGCAGTTTCCCAATTCACCGAAATGCATCTTAATCGCGGTAAATTTTCCCTTAAAATCAATGTTTTCGATACCTGCCGCCCGAATCAGCTTCTGAAGCTTCGCGCACTGGCTGACGCCGATTCTGGTCCTGAAATCTGTAAAAAAACATCTGCCTTTTCCATAAACCCACCTCGTTTCCCCTTTTAGCACATTTGGAATTTCTTGTCAATTCACCCCAGCAGTTTCCCTTCCTCTTCCCCTTTTTCCCAGAAGAACTCGCTGTATTCATCTGTATCCAGGATCCTGAGCAGCTCCTTCATGTTCCAGATCGCATGCATTTTCTCGAACTGCTCTCTCGTGGTCCAGAAAACCCGTCCCTCCGGGGAGGAGCGCAGTTCGCCTGAAAACTGATTGGTTTTATACAGCAATACAAGATACCGGGAGCCGTCATCGTTGAACCAGTCCTTAAACCCGCATGGAATCGGGTGCTCGATGGTCAGCCCCGTTTCCTCCTTCATCTCCCGGGTCACGGCAGCCAGCATGGATTCCCCGTCCTCAACATGCCCGCCGGGAAAGATGATGCCCTTTTCTCCGCGCCATTCACGTTCCTGCACCAGGATTTTATCCCCGTCGTAAATCAGGCAGAGATTGGTTAATTCAATCCGCTTCGCTCTGTGCATACCTGCATACCCCTTGTTTGCTTCATTCCGGCCCGGCCGCTGCTGCAGGAATCTTCGTTTCCATGCATGCCGGTATTATACCAGACCTGCCGGACCGCGTCCATCCGGCATTGGCATTTCCGCCCTTCCATGGTATATTGTCTGTGCAGTCACAAGGAGGGAGGATATGGATATGGGTAAGAATATAGATATGGATAAGAATATGAATATGGATAAGAAAACGGCCATGGAAAACGTGGCCCGCACGGCATATGAAAAAGGCGCCTTCAACGGCACGTGGCTCTATGCCGAAAACGGCGTCATCGTTTCGAAGGGCGCGGTGGGGTTTCGGGATGCGGAGGACAAACTGCCCATGCGCGAGGACAGTGTTTTTGAGCTGGCTTCCATCACCAAGCAGTTTACGGCCGCGGCGGTCATGCTGCTGGTCCGGAGCGGGCGCCTGCGTCTGGAGGACGAGGTCACGAAATTCTACCCGCAGCTCCCCTATCCGGGCGTAACCATCCGCCACCTGCTGACCCACACCGGCGGCGTGCCCAATACCTATGACGATAATCTGATCTGCAGGATCTATCAGGAGGAAAAGCGGATCCCGAAAAGCGATATCGTGATTCGTTTCCTGTCGGAAAGCGGCGGGGAACCGCGTTTTGCCCCCGGGGAAAAGTTTGAGTACTCCAACGGCGGATATAACCTGCTGGCGGAGATCGTGGCCAAAGCCGCCGGCATGCCTTTTGAGGAATACCTGCGGAAGAATGTGTTCGAGCCCGCCGGCATGTTCAGGACCGGGATCTGCCATGTTGGCTCGGAGGGCTTCCCCCACAACAACTTTGTCCGCAACATGGTGCTGAAGGACGGCCGCTACATCCTGGTGGCCGATTCGGAAGACCGGGATGTGTTCGCCTTTGACGGCCTGAACGGCGACGACTATGTCTATACGGATATCTTCGACATGTTTTTCTGGGACAGGGCACTGCGGGAAGAAACGGTGCTCACCCGGCAGGAGCAGCAGCTGATGTACACTCCCGGCCGGCTCACCAATGGCGAAACCGCAGGCGTCCACGATGATGTCATCGGCTACGGCTTCGGCTGGGAAATCAAAAAGGATCCTTCCCTCGGCCTCATCGTCAGCCACAGCGGCGGCATGCCGGGTCTGTCCACCTGGTTCGAACGTTTCGTGGACGCAAACCGCATGCTGATATACCTCAACTGCCGCGAATCCCAAAACCAGCAGGCCTCCGACACCTTCTGGCAAGCCATGCGCTCCGCCGCCATGTCCTGACCTCTCAGCTCTAAACTCTAAACTCCAAACTCTTCACTCTCCACTCTATCAAAATAGCTCTCCACCCTCCATCTTAAATATCCTGTCCGCATATTTCACCGCGTCATTTTCATGGGTGACAATCATCACACCCTTCTTTTCCTCATGGGCATAGGAAGCCAAAGCAGATAAAACCCTTTCAGTATTTTCGTCATCCAGGTCCCCGGTGGGTTCGTCAGCAAACAATACCTCCGGCTCCTGCACCAGCGCCCGGATAATGGCCATTCGCCGCAATTCCCCTCCGGAAAGCTCCTTCGGGAACGCGTTTTCCAGTTGCCCGATCTCAAACATCTCCATCCACCGGCGGGCCTTTTCCGCCGGCGCTTTCCGTCCGTACAGCCTTTCCGGAAGCAGGATGTTTTCCATCACGGTCAGCGTATCCACCGCGCTTCTGGCCTGGGGAACGACGCCGATCCGCTCGTTCCGCAGGCGGGAAAGCGCCGCGTCCTTCAGGCGGTACAGGTCGGTGTCCCCCAGCCAGACGCTGCCCTCCGTCGGCTGCAGAATGCCGGAAAGCATATTCAGCAGCGTGGTTTTCCCGGATCCGCTCCTCCCCATGAGCACCGTCACGGTTTCCGGATGGATTTCCAGGCTCAGCGGAGAAACGGCATAGAAGTAGTTGGCGCTCCCTGTTTTGCGAAAAAAGGTTTTGCTGATGTTGTCAGCCCGAAGCAGCATGTCAGTTTCCCTCCCTGAGCGCGGTTCCCGGCTGAACCCTGCTGAGCCGCCGGGCCGCAAAGGCGCTGGCGAGGGCGGAAACCGCAATGGATAAAAGAACGGTCCCCGCCGCCAGCAGCAGAATGGTGCCGATGCCGGGGAATAAATACGGAAGCCCCAGGCTGCTCTCGATCAGGGCGGAAAAAGAGAATACGCCGATCGCGGCCAGGCCTGTTCCGGCAATGCCTCCGCCAAGCCCGCACATGGCGGATTCCAGCAGCGCCATCCTGCCCAGCATGCCCCTGGATGCGCCGATGAGGCGGAGCACGGCAAATTCACGGGTCCGTTCCCGGACAACCAGCGTGTAGGCCAGCAGAAGAATGATGAAGGCCAGGATCCAGATCACAACGGTCATGGCGGACACTGTCCGGCTGACCCCGGCCAGGCTGTCCGAAACGCCGGTAATCATGGAGCGGGTTCGGACGGCGGTCACCTTGCGGAGTTTCCCGGTCAGGGCCGTGTTCACCGTATCGATATCATACCCGTCCTTCACTTTGATATACACCGCGGATATAACGGAGTCGTCCCCGCTGGCAATTTTGTGGCTCACGCCTTTGGCCTCCGCGGCCGCCAGCAGGGTGTCCATCGTATGCATATTGCAGTAGACGGCAATGTCCAGCCCGGTCCCGGTGGGCTCCAGCTGCGCCACCACCTTGCAGCGCTGTTCGTAGATCCGGATGATCTCGCCGATTCCGGCTTCCACCCTGCAGCCGACGACCACGTCCATGTCCCCCATGTCCCCGGTCAGGCTCCGGGCAATCCAGGGCTGGACGGTAAAGTCTTTGGCCGGGTCAATGCCGATCACCTGGATTTTGATGGAGCAGCAGTCCGCCTTCAGGGAAGCCAGAAAGGTCTGCGGCGCAGCCTTCTCTACCCCGGGCACTTCCAGGGCTTTGTCCGCCACGGCAGCGTCCATATAAAAGGCACCGGTGGTTCCCTGCAGGAACATGTTCTGGAAGCTGACCTTGCTCTGGGCTTCGGAAGGCACCAGAATGATGTCGGCCCCCAGCCGGGCTTCCAGGCTCTGAAGCCCGGTGCGCAGGGACAGGATCACCACCGATCCTCCGAAGACCGCCAGCGCCAGAAAAGCGGTCAGCAAAACCAGGGCGGCGGTCCTTCCCGGTTTCCGGGCCAGATTTTTCAAAGACAAGGGAAGGATTTTCATGATGGGTTCACGCTCTTTCCTTCTTTTCCCGGAAGCACATCACGGCCCCGCACAGCGCGGCCAGCCCGGCAGCGGCGAAAAGAATGGTCATGGCGGGCTGCATCACGGCCCGGCAGTGCATGCTGCTCATTTTGCACAGGGAAATCAGGGTTCCGGGCGTCAGGATGCCCAGAATGCTGCTCAGGCACATGGCCAGATACAGCCCCAACCGGGCTCCCCGCAGCAGCACCGCCAGCATGGCGAGCACCGAGAGCAGCATGCCCAGTCCCAGCAGCGCGCGGCTCGCCCAGTGGCAGGCCCCGACCGTGCCGTCCTCATGGACCCAGGGCCCGAGGAATGAAACGCTTCCGACCGAGATCACCAGGGCCAGGGCAAAAACGGCGTACCCGGGAATAATCTGCTTTTTCATGGCGGTATCCTTTACTTTCCGAAGTTCTCGTTAATGACTTCCCGTGCGATGCGGCCGTGCTCCAGCACGATGGTCCGCTGGGCCGCCTCCGCCACTTCCGGGTCGTGCGTGACCACGATCAGCGTGGTACCTTCCCGGTGCAACTGGGCAAACAGGTCCAGGACGATGTTTTCATTGGCTTCGTCCAGGTTGCCGGTCGGCTCGTCCGCCAGGATCAGCTCCGGATGGTTGATCAGCGCCCTGGCCACGCATACCCGCTGCTGTTCGCCGCCGGAAAGCTGGCTGGGCAGGTGCTTCGCCCTCTCCCGCAGCCCGACGCGCTCCAGCGCTTCCAGCGCCTCCTGTTCATCCGGCATGGAGTGGTAGTATTGGCTGACCATTACGTTCTCCACGGCGGTCAGGTAATTCACCATGTGGAACTGCTGGAAGATCAGGCCGATCTTGTCCCGCCGGATATCCGTCAGGTTTTTGCTGCTTTCCTTGCTGATGTCCACGCCGTCCAGCAGCACTTCTCCCTTGGTGGGCTTGTCCATGCAGCCGATGATGTTCATCATCGTGCTTTTCCCGCTGCCGGAAGGGCCCATGATCGCGACCCATTCCCCCTGGTCCACATGCAGGCTCACATTGTCCAGCGCCTTCAGTTCCCCGTATATTTTGGAAACATTTTTCAGTTCAAGCAGGCTCATGGTTATTCTCCTTTCAGGACGATCGCGGGATCGATCGCCACAGCGCGTTTGATGGGAAGCAGGCAGCTCAGCGCGGCAATCAGCATGGATATGATCATGGTGATGGGCAGCAGCAGCGGCTGGAACGTGATGGAGGAACCGAACACGTTCACGCTGACGACCTGGGCGAAGACGAAGCCCAGGATCCCGCCCAGGATTCCGCCCAGCAGGCCGAGAAACAACCCTTCTCCCAGGAACTCCGCGCGGATGGAGCCGTCGGACGCGCCGAGGGCCTTGCGCAGGCCGATCTCCCTGCGGCGCTCAGAAACGACCGCCATCATGGTCGTTGAAACGCAGATCATGGTCAGCAGAAGCACCACCAGCGTCACCAGGAAAACCAGCGCGGTCAGCTTTTCCAGCACCGAGGCTTCCGAGCGGGTCACGCGCTTCACCAGGCGGGCCTGGACGGTGTCGTGTTCGTCGGAAATGGCGGCCGCGTATGCCTCCAGCTGTTCCGCGGACGCGGAAACGCTCAGCTCCACCACGTCCAGCTGTTCGGACCCGGTCAGCGTCTTCATGTCGTCCAGGGACAGAAAGACGTAGTCCTCCTCTTCGCCGCCCGTCGTCAGAATGCCCGTGACCGTAAAGTTCAGGGTTTGCGGCCGGGCGGCCTTTTCCGTTTTCCGGGCGGTGTTCACCGCCTGCACCACCGCTTCCGAGGTAACGGTTGCGCCCGAAAGCGCATCCACGTCCTCCCCCAGCGCCAGCGGCAGCGTTTTCCCGATGAACTGTTTCAGGAAATTGTCATCCTCCGCGGCCCGCCCGCCGTATTCCGGCGTCTGGGTGCCGGCGTCGATTTCAAGGGAGGCAATGGCGGCCTGGCCGTCCAGTTTGACGGTCACATAAACGGTCCCGCCGCCGAAGCCTTCCGCGCTTCCGGCCAGTTCGGCGTTCGGAGTCCGGCTTTCTTCCGGGCTGGCCTGCTCCCCGGAATCGGTGGGCTGATAGGTCAGCTCCATCGTGGATCCGGTTTTCACGCCGATGTTGTCCGCGATATTCTTCCCCACCAGCACCTCCCGGGTGTTCTCCGGATAGGCTCCCTCAATGCTGAAATACGGGCTGGTTTTGGGCACCTGGGAAAAATCGGTTCCGGCCGCGGTAAAGGACTGCTGCCGGGAGGTCATGTCCAGCCGGACATACCGGTAGGGCGTCGCCCCGATCAGCTCGTCCTGCGGAATGGTCTCCAGCACCCCCGCCAGCTGGTCCCTGTTCAGCGCCGCCCCTTCTTTGGGCAGGAGCAGCATATTGGCCCCGTAGGAACGGAACTGGGCGCCCATCTGCCGGGGCACGTCCACATAAATGGTCACCAGCCCGGCCAGAATCGTGGCCCCGATCCCGATCGACAAAAGCGCGATCATCATCCGCGAGCGCCTGCGCAGGAGGGACGCGGTAATCATGCGCAGGAACATTCTTCTCTTTGTCATAGCTTTCCTTTCTCAGCCTCCGTGCAGGACTTCCGCGGGCCGCAGGCGCAGCACCATGCGGATGGCGGGAAGGCTGCCCGCAATGGTCACCAGGGCGATCAGGCCGGCCACGATCGGCGCGACCTTCGGATCCATGTCAATGGAGGACCCGAAGACGCTCTGGCCGATGAGCTGCGCGAAGCCGAAGCCCAGCAGGTATCCCGCGGCAAATCCCAGCAGCGCCGTGATCAGGATTTCGGTCATCACCACGCCCGTGATGGAGCGGTCTTTGGCGCCGATGGCCTTCAAAAGGCCGATCTCCTTGCTGCGTTCCATGACGGAGGCGGTCACCAGGTTGGAGATGCCCAGCGCCGACCCCACCAGGCTCAGCGCGGTGATCAGGATCATCAGCAGCTTCGTTTTGTCCAGGATGGTGCCCTCGCTTTCCGCCACTTTCCGGACGGCGGAAGCCACCGACCCGGTAATCACTTCCTGGATCTGGTAGCAAATGGCGGAAACATAGGCCGTGCAGTACCATGTCTCATAGTCGCGGCTGCTGAGCGCGGCGGGGTTTTTCGCCGCCCGGCGCGCCAGCTCATTGTCCGGCGTGGTCAGCGCGGATACCTCGATGGAAGCCACTTTGTTTTCCCGGTCCGTAAGCGCCTGCACCAGGTCCAGCGTGGCATAGATCTGTTCGTCCTCGTCCCCGCCGGCGTCAAAGATGCCGGCAATCGTCACGTCCTTTTCCCCGTGGCTTGCCTTCAGATGGATCACGTCTCCGGCATGCCAGCCCTGCCGCTGCGCCAGCAGCGCCCCGGCTATGACCTCGCCGGAGGCATTTTCGTCCTTTTCATCCAGCCAGCGGCCTTCCGTGATGTCCCACCAAGAACGCATGCCGACAATGCCGGCATCCAGGCTTTCCCCGGTTGGCAGGTCCAGATGGTGGTTGAACCAGGAGCCGGTCATGCCGGCCGTTCCGCCGTCCGGAAGCGTGACCTGGGTATCCAGAAAGGGCGTAAAGTCTACGATGTTGAACGCCCAGAAAATCGTTTTCAGCTTCCCCAGTTCATCCTCCCGCAGGTAGGCCGTGTTCAGCTCCGCGCCCTCGCCCACGTCATAGATGTCGGAAAGCAGGGAGGAATCCTTCGGCTTGACGACGATGTTGGCCCCGTAGTTTTTCAGTTCCTTGTTGACTTTTTCTTCCACGCCCAGCACCACGTTCAGCATGCCCGTGGCCAGGGAGGCGCCCAGGGCAATGGTCAGGGCGATCAGCAGCATTTTTCCCTTCTGGTGAAAGAGCACGCCGCGTATCATTCGAAAAAGCATGGTCCCGTCTCCTTTGGCATGTTTTATCTGAATTCCTTCTCGCCGGCCTTCAGGTCTTCCAGCCTGAACACGAGATTGCCGTCTTTGACTTCGTACGCCAGGGGGATCGGATTGCATCCGCCCTTGAATCCGATCGTGTTGATGTTCATCACTACGTCGCAGCGTTTGCACACAATCTGCCCGTTCCGCTCAAAGTATCCCGCGTTTCCGCATACTTCACAGGCATCCAGCCCCACGCCGTAACTGGCGGAATTGGGTTTTTTCACCACGATCCAGCGCACGTCGATATTCTTGTCGGTCCGGTATTCGAAGCGGTGCAGATGCCCGTCGTTCACCGCTTCGGCCGGCACCAGAATCACGCCGGCATCCTGGTCCACGGTGTAGTTTTCGGGCGCGGACAGCTCCACCTGTTTGGTATCGTTGGTTTTGACGACGGTCAGAATCACGGTAAACAGCACGATGCAGGCCAGGGTTCCCGCCGCGATTCTCCGCCACCGCCGGTTCCGCGCCTTCAGTTTGCGCAGCTGGGCGGGATTGTCATACTTCTCCCGGAGGATCGTTCCCTGCCGGAAGAAAAACACAGCCAGCAAAGCGGCCAGGACGGCGGAAACCCACAGGAACAGCATGGAATAGTCGGCGGTGAACATCATCCAGTTTCCGATCCACCCGTATGCTTCATCGCTGTATTTCACCGGCCAGCCCAGCCATTTGGCCCGGTTCACCCAGGGCACAAAGAAGCGGCCGAAGCAGTAGGCGGCGAAAACCCACAGCTGCAGATTCAGGATGGAAGGAACCCAGGCATACGGTTTTATTTCCAGCGCGCAGTGCGAAAGCAGGCGCGAATAAATCAAAAGCAGGATCAGCGCGCCGAGCCATCCGGCCATGCGCACAAGATAATAGGAGGAGAAATATCCCTGCCCCATGGTATTGAAGCTGAAAGGGTGCAGAAGCACCCCGGGCAGCGAATAGAAAATCAGAACGGCAGACAGAAGCGAGCCGGCAATGCTCAGAAAAACAGGACCCGGACGGGATGCCTGTTCCTCCTTTCTGCCGCAGCAGAAGGTCAGGATCAGGAACAATACCGTCAGTGCCATCACAACTACATAGATATAATGGTTCCAGTGGCTGGAAATAATCAGCTTGGTATTGTATTTCACAATGGCAAGGGCCACGGAAGCAAGGACGCCGGCGCAAAGCCCGGCCCCGTGGATCACGCGCCCCTTATGCCCGGCGGTGCGGGAAAGCATGGCATGCATCAGGGTGGTATAGGTTACGGGAAGGAAAAGGTCCTGGATCACCATCCAAAGATACTTGAACACGGCAAGGCCTCCGCAAACTCATCAACATGTTAAATGCCGGCGCGCCACCCCCCGCGGACAGCGCGCCAGCATAATAAAGATCCCTTGTTCAGGTCTGTACGATTACCACTCTTTGACGAACTTCCAGCCGGTCCAGGTGGCGGTCAGGGGCTCGGTCCAGAAGCCTTCCTTCGCTTCGACGCCGGTCTCCGCGTCCACGTGGAGCAGGTAGCCGTTCTCTGCCGGGCTCTTGATGTACAGGGTGATGGTGTATTCGCCTTCGGCCAGCGGAATGTTGTTTCCGTAGTGCGGGCCGTCGGAAGCCGCCATGGGCATCATGGAACCGGAGTAGACTTCTTTGCCTTCCTTGTCCTTGATCACGAAATCAATGCTCAGATAGGGCACCCAGCCGTCCACCGGGAAACCGTAGGGGTTCTCTTTGGCGGTCAGGTCTACTTCGATATGCAGGTCAGAGCCTTCCTTGGGGGTCGCGTTCTCGGCGGGAGCCATATCCACGGGCTGGAAATACACCATGGCCATGGTCATGAAACCGACGTCCTGTTCTCCTTCGACACCCAGTTCATATTCATCGAAACCGGCTTCTTCCGCCAGGGATACGGCGGAAACAGCAAAGAGCATCATCGCGGCCAGCAGCAGGGCAACCATCTTTTTCATGTCAGGGTTCCTCCTCATTTCTTAGGTTCTTTGGATTCCTTTGGGTCTTTGGGTTCCTCGGGGTCCTTGGGTTCTTTTTCCTCTTGGGGTCCGTTTTGTATATCCGTCGCGGTAGACGCGGGGCATACCGCGGGGGTATCGGGATTTGCAAGCTGTGCCTTCAGGGCGTTGATCTTTCCCCGATAGTGGGCCATCATGAAGGTCACCAGCAGGATAATGGCCAGAATCAGCTGGGGCACCAGCGTCTCCAGCCAGGGATAGATGCCGAAGATCTGGATCACGTCGTTTTCCGGAATGCCGGGCACGCGAAGCGTCAGGTCAAACACGTTCCCTTCTGCCAGCTCCTTGATTCCGCTGCCCAGGAAGCTGACGCACATCACAGCCATCAGAATGGAGGTGGCGGTAAAGAAGACTTTGATCGGCAGTTTGATCGACAGTTTCGTGATCGCCAGGTAGACGAACACCAGCACGACGCAGCCGACGCCGAAGCCGGCCCAGACCATCCCGGGGTTGCCTTCGCTGAGCATCGGCTGATAGAACAGCACCACCTCCGCGCCTTCCCGGAATACGCTCAGGAATGCCGTAAAGGCGAGGGCAAAGGAGCTTCCCTGTTCCACCGAGGACTGGACCTTTCCGTCGATAAACCGGGTCCAGCTGGCAGCTTCCGCCTTGGAGATCATCCAGTTGCTGACATAGAACAGCACGCATACGGCGATCAGCGCGGTGATGCCCTCGATGATCTCCTGCGCCAGGCCGGCCCCGACGAAGGCCTGCTTGGCCCAGGAAAGGACCGCGGCGGCCGCGAAGCTGGCGGCGACGCCGGCAGCCGCGCCGATATAGACGTTCTTCACGCTGCGGCTGTTTCCGCTCTTCACCAGGTAAGCGATGATGGCGGCGATCACGAGGATCGCTTCCAGGCCTTCCCGGACAATGATGCCGAAGGCCCCCAGGAAGGTCAGCAGCTTCGGGTCGCTCTGCTTTTCTTCCGCTGCTTCCCCGGCTGCGGCGGCTTCAGTGCCGGTCCCGGCTTCGGCCGCCTTTGCCTCCGCGTTCTTGGTGTCGATCACTTTGGCGTATTTCAGGATGTTGTTTTTGGCCTTGTCCGTCGTGGTGCGGTATTTGTTTTTCTGGTATTTCTCCTCACCGGAGGCCACCAGGCTCCGCAGGTCGGAAAAGCTCTTTTCCGCGGACTGCCTTTCTTTAATGGAAAGCTCCGTGTAGATCGCGTGGCTCAGGCCGGATTCTTCGTATACCGAATAGTAGGCGGTATTCAGGTTGTCCGTGGCGGCGCCGAAGTCCTTGTCCAGGTAGGCCATGTACGCCGTGTCCAGCAGTTCCTTGACCAGCGTCGCCGCTTCGTACCAGCTCGCGTACTTCGCTGCGGCATTGGGATCGGCGGAGTATTCCGGATACGGATCCGTGGCGGTGCGCTCGCCTCGCTTGTAGTATTTGGTTTCGCTCTGCGTGCCGCCCTGCATGGCCGCCAGCTTGTTCCCGTCCTCCCGGATCATGGCTTTCAGCTTGGCCAGCGCGCTGCGGACGGAGATTCGGGTTTCGGTGGTTTCGTTCTCTTTTTTGACGGCGGCCTTGCAGGCGGAAAACTGCATCTCCACCGCGTTCTTGCGGTTCCCGCTGATATAGCTCATGGTCTGCCGTTCAAATCCCGTGGTCTCGTACACCCGGAAATACGCGTTGCTGACATGGTTGTAAGCCGTGTCGGGATCCCCGTCCAGATAGGCCTCAAAAGCGGCGTCCAGAAACTTGTCGATCTCGTCCGCCGCATCCGCCCAGCGGGTGGAAGCCGCATCTTCGCCAAAGCATCCCAGGGGAAATGTTAACAGCACAATCACCAGAGCGCATACCACTCTGAGGAGAGCCTTCTTTTGCATGCCCTTTCTTCCTCCGTTCATGCCATCAAACGTTAGCTCCTGCTAACTTGGGTGTCGGCTGACGTTAGCAGTTTCTAACTCAGTGGAAATTCTATCACACATTTCAGAATAGCGTTATCCTGTTATTGACTTCTTGAAACGAAACAATTGTCTGATATCGACCTTTTCATTTTTTTGTAGTGAAATAATAGAAAAATGGGTTAGACTGTGCTAATATATCTTTCGGATTAGATCCAGCTAACCAATATTGTTCAGCCGGCAGGAGGAAATCCGATGAAATCCGAAATCGAAAAGGATCCGTTTCAGACAGCCGCACCGCGTGAAGCCAGGAGGAAGAGAACCGGAGGGGAAAACCTTGCACAGGAGGCTTCCGAGTATATTGAAGCCCACTTCAGGGAAAAATTCTCCCTGCAGAAAATGGCGGACAGCCTCTATATCAATGGAAGCTATCTGCTGAGGGCCTTTAAAAAGTATAAAGGCTATACGCCCCTGGTATACCACAACCATATCCGCTGCGAACGGGCCAAAGAACTGCTGGCCCGTACCGATGAGGAAATATCGGAGATCGGCGAGGCGGTGGGCTTCGTTTCCTCCGCCCACTT
This sequence comes from Clostridia bacterium, assembly GCA_017404985.1. Classification (GTDB taxonomy): domain Bacteria; phylum Bacillota; class Clostridia; order Christensenellales; family Aristaeellaceae; genus Aristaeella. The sequence continues at coordinate 14,344 of JAFRBK010000016.1, forward strand.
TTCCCACGTGTTTAAAAAAACCGAGGACTGTACGCCAACAGAGTACAGAATCTCCCACCGCGTTTACCGGGAAGAGGAAAAGGCCTGACCGGCGGCCCGAAGAAACAATATAGATGAAACAGCGTATAAGAAGCAGAAGATAAAGGAGAAAAAGCAGTATGGCCATTGTGGAATTCAGGGATGTATCAAGAGTCTACCGGAACGGCGACCATGAGCAGCGGGCGCTGGACCATGTGAACCTGAGCCTGGAGGAAGGCCGGTTCATCGTCGTGCTGGGCCCCAGCGGCGCCGGCAAAAGCACGCTGCTGAACCTGCTCGGCGGCCTGGACAGCCCCACGGAAGGCACCATCGTCGTCAACGGGAAAGATATTTCCACCCTCACGCCCAACGAGCTGGCAGAATACCGCGCGGCCTCCGTGGGCTTCGTATTCCAGAGCTATAACCTGATTCCGACCCTCACCGTCATCGAAAATGTGGCGCTGGTAAAGGAAATTGCGCCGAACCCGCTCTCCAGCCACGATATGCTGAAGGCGGTCGGCCTGGAGGACCATATCCACCAGTTCCCGTCGGAGCTGTCCGGCGGCGAGCAGCAGCGCGTTTCCATCGCCCGGGCCCTGGCCAAGAACCCGCACATTCTTCTGTGCGACGAGCCCACCGGTGCGCTGGACTCGGAAACCGGCGTCATCGTGCTGAAGCTGCTGCTTTCCATGGCCCGGGATATGGGAAAGACCATCATCATCGTGACCCACAACCAGAACATTGCCAAAATGGCGGACGTGGTCATCCGGGTGAAAAACGGAAAAATCAAAAGCTGCGAAGAGCAGGCTGCGCCCCTGTCCGTGGAAGAGGTTGACTGGTAACGCAGGCCACACGGCGGCCTGCCCCCCCTTTGGATGGCTTTGGCAGTTTTTGCAGGAAAGAGGTTGGGAGTTTTGTTCAGAAGCATATTATTCAGGAAGCTTTTCAGAACGCTGTGGAAATACAAAGCCCAGTTCATCTCCATGGTGATCATGGTGGCGCTGGGAATCGGCGTTTTTCTCGGATTCAATGTGGAATGGTACTCGCTGGAAGTAAATACAAAGGAGATCTACGACGCCACCGGTTTTGCGGATTACCGGATCTATAACGACAAAGGATTCAGCCCCGTGGACCTGGAAGCAGTGAAGGGAATCAGCGGGGTGGACGATGCCACCCGTTTCCTGTCGCTGAATGTCTCGGTCCGGGACAATACGGACACACTGGCACTGACCGTCAGCGAAAACATGGATGTTTCGGGCATTCTGGTCATGGAAGGCGAACCGTACAGCCCGGAGGATCCGGACGGTTTCTGGCTTTCGGATTCCTATGCCGCTGCCAACGAGATCTCCGTCGGGGATCCGCTGTCCCTGGTTTATCAGGCCATCACGGTCAACGGCACGGTGAAAGGCCTGGTCAAGTCCAGCGAATACCTGATCTGCCTGCCGGATTCGAACCAGATGATGCCGGACTACTCCTCCTACGGATTTGTGTATATCTCCCCGGCCATGCTGGACAACGCCGTCCCCGCCCTGTATAAGGCGCTGATCGGCTCCCTGTACCATCAGATCAACGTCAAATCTTCCCTGGACAAGCCCGCCTTCGTGGAAGCGGTGGACAAGGCCCTGGGCAGCACCCGCCTGATCCTTTCAAAGGCCGAAACGGTTTCCTGGGCGGAAGCCCAGGGAGAAGTGGAGGAAGGAAAGGCCATGGCCTCCATCCTGCCGGTGCTTTTCCTGGCCATCGCGATCCTGACGATGGTCACCACCATGCACCGGATCTGCGCCAGTGAAAAAACGCAGATCGGCACCTTCAAGGCACTGGGCTTCAAGGACCGGCGGATTCTTGCCCATTACGCCGCCTACGCGCTGATTATCGGCCTGCTGGGCACCGTGCTGGGCATCGGCATCGGATACGGCCTCGGCTGGTTCATCATGAATCCGGACGGAGCCATGGCGACCTATATCGACATGCCTTCCTGGACGCTGCACGCTCCGGTCTTTACCTGGGTCGTCATCGCCGGCATCATCGCTTTCCTGACGCTGATCGGGTTTCTGTCGGTCCGGAAAATGCTCCAGGGAACGGCGGCGGACGCGCTGCGCCCCTATTCCCCGAAGCGTATGAAACACCTGCGCTTTGAGGAGACAAAGCGGTTCAAGCGCCTGGGCTTCGGCACCAAATGGAACATGCGGGACTGCGTCCGGCATAAGGCCAGGAGCCTGATGACGCTCTTCGGCATCATCGGCTGCATGGTCCTGCTGGTCGGCGGCCTCGGCATGAAGGATACCATGGATGCGTTCCTGGATGTGTTTTATGAGAAGGCGATCAACTATACCACCCGCGTCAACCTGAATGAGGAAAACATGACCCTGGCGGAAGGCAAAGCCCTGGCGGAGTCCCTGGACGGGGACTGGGCTTCTTCCCGGGCGGTCCAGATCGGGGACAAGGGGTATGCGCTGGAAATCTATTCCGTCACTCATGACAAAGTCCGCTTTGCGGATACAGACATGAAGATCGTCCCGCTGTCGGACGACGGAGCTTATATCTGCTCCCGGATCGCCAGGGATTATCATCTGAAAGCCGGAGACGAGCTTTCCTTCTCCCCCTATGACAGCAATGATCACTATACGGTCCCTGTGGCCGGCGTGCTGGATTCCATGACGGAAGGAATCTTCATGACAGATGCCCTGACGGACCGGATCGGTATTCCCTATAAGGTTTCCTCCATCTTCACGGACCGGGAGGCGATCCCGGACAATCCGAATATTCTGAACAGGCAGAGCAAACAGTCGATCATGGATTCCTTTGATGTGTTTATGGACCTGATGAACAAGATGATCTGGCTGCTCGTGATTGCGGCGGTGATCCTGGGCATCGTCGTGCTGTATAACCTGGGCGTCATGAGCTACACGGAACGGTACCGCGAAATGGCCACGCTGAAGGTGGTCGGCTTCAGGGATTCAAAAATCGGCCGACTGCTGATCAGCCAGAACCTGTGGCTCACTGTGCTGGGAATCCTGGTCGGCATCCCGGCGGGGATCGGCGTGCTCCAGTATCTGCTGACCGCGCTGGCCTCCGAGTATGAGCTGAAACTGGTGCTCGGGCTTCCGACCTGGCTGGTCAGCATCCTGCTGACCTTCGGCGTTTCCCTCATCGTCGGTCTGATGGTGGCCCGCAAGAACCGCCATATTGACATGGTAGCAGCGCTGAAGACCGCGGAATAAAAACCGCAGAAGAAATTCCGCGAAAGATAATCCCCTGGAGGAAAAAACGGCAGGCCGTTCTGGCCTGCCGTCCTGATTTTCAGCAGAGTTCCCGTTCTGTCAGGCATTCGTTTTTCAGCCGTTTCAGCAGCGCCTGCAGCGCCTCCACAGCATGCGGGCGGGTGTCCGCGCCGATGAGGACGAGCATGATATCGTCCCCGACCCGGAGCCGCCCTTCGTTGACCCAGGCACGGACGTAAACCACGCCCTCCATGGTCTGCGCCTCCGCCACAGCGGCCTGCATCTTTTCCCGGTCGCAGGAAAGCTCCATGCCGGTCACCGGCGCCGCCGCCAGGTTCCCCTCGCGGACCAGGCTGCGCGCGGTGCTTCGCACCGTCCCGTTATGGATCAGATACATGCCTGCCTTGTCTGCGTCCGGATGCATTTTTGCTTCCCTGAGCCAGGCGTCGACGGACGGCGTTTTCTTCACCGGTGCCGCCGTTTCCTGCGCGGCGCATTCGGCGGAACCGCCGGACTGCAGGATTTCCACCCCGTGGCGGAGGGGCCCTAGCACCGCCGCCAGATTTTCGCAGCAGCCTTTTCGGCTGCCCGGCAGGTTGACGATCAGGGTGCGCCCCCGAATCCCGGCCGTTCCCCGGGACAGGCAGGCGCGGGGCGTGATTTTCATGCTTTCCGCCCGCATGATTTCCGGAATGCCGGGGCAGAGCCGTTCCGCCACGGCCAGGGTTGCTTCGGGCGTAATGTCTCGTGGGGAAAACCCGGTTCCGCCCGCGGTCAGCACCAGCGCGGCCTGCCGTCGGTCCGCGCAGTCCGTCAGTTCGCGGCTGATCATGTCCTGATCATCCGGCACGATGGCGGTATGGATCACCTGCCATCCCTGCTCCCGCAGCATGGCGCACAGCGCGGGCCCGCTGGTATCCTCCCGCTCGCCGCGGAATCCCCTGTCGCTCACCGTGATCACGGCGGCAGTATAGGCAATATCGCTCATGGTTTATACCTCCCTGTGAAAGTCTCCGTGGGTGCCGCCCGTTTTGCTCATCAGGCGGATCCCGTCGATCACCATATCCCGCTGGACGGCCTTGCACATGTCGTACACGGTCAGGGCAGCCCCGGTAACCGCCGTCAGCGCTTCCATTTCCACGCCGGTTTTCCCGTCGCAACGGGCGGTCGCCTCAATTTCAACGGAAAGGCGGCTTTCGTCCAGCCACAGCTTCAGGTCCACGCCGCTGAGCGGCACCGGATGGCACAGGGGAATCCAGTCCGGCGTATGCTTCGCCGCCATGATCCCGGCAATCTGCGCCACGGTCAGCACGTCGCCTTTCTTCACGCCGCCCGACCGGATCAGCGCGAAGGTTTCCCGGTTAATCAGCACGCGGCCGGCGGCAACAGCCGTGCGGCGGGTGGGTTCCTTCTCTCCCACGTCCACCATGCAGGCGCGCCCTTCTCCGTTAAAATGGGTAAAATCACGGTCCGGCATCTGCAGGTCTCCTCTCTTATGCGATTCCGCCGGTGGCGGCGCTCTGGATCCGGTCCATGCGGGCATAGCTGCCTCCGAGGGCCACCAGCTCCGCGTGCGTCCCTTCCTCAGTCACCCGGCCTTCCTCGATCACCAGGATCTTGTCCGCGTTGCGGATCGTGGACAGACGGTGGGCAATGGCAATGATGGTGCGGCTTCCCGCGATGCCGGCGATGGCCTTCTGAATCTGCTGCTCCGTTTCCACGTCCACCGAGGCTGTGGCCTCGTCCAGAATAATAATCGGGGATTTCCGCAGCACGGCGCGGGCAATGGCGACCCGCTGTTTCTGCCCGCCGGAAAGGCGCAGCCCCCGCTCCCCAACCTGGGTGTCATAGCCGTCCGGCATCGCCAGAATATCTTCATGGATGTTGGCCGCCATCGCCGCCTCGCGGATTTCCTCCATGGAGGCATCGGGCACAGCGTATCCGATATTTTCCGCCACGGTGCCGTTAAACAGGAAGGTATCCTGCAGCACCGGCGAGATATTCCGCCGGAGGCTTTCCAGGGTTACGTCGCTGATGTCGTGCCCGTCGATCATGATCCGGCCGGAGGTCGGTTCGTAGAACCGGGAAATCAGCTGGGTCAGCGTGGTTTTGCCGACGCCTGTGGGGCCCACCAGCGCCAGCATCATCCCCGGCCTGCAGTGGAAGGACACATCCCGCAGCACGGGGATTTCATTGTCATAGGAAAAGCTCACATGGTCAAAGGCGATATCCCCCTGCACGTTTTCCAGCGGAACCGCCTGGGGCTTGTCCTGAATCTCGCAGGGCGTGTCCAGCACGGCCAGCACCCGCTCCGCCCCGGCCATGGACTGCTGCATGTTCTCCAGAAGGTTGGCCAGCCCGGTCACAGGCCCGTAGAACAGGCTCATGTACAGCAGAAAGGCCACGATGTCCTCCACCTGCAACCCTTCCCGGTATGCCAGGTATCCGCCGAATCCGACCACCAGCACGGTTCCCAGCGAGGAGATAAACTCCACCGAGGGATGGAAGATCGCACTGATCTTCAGCGCCTGCAGCATCGCGCGGATATGCTCGAAGTTGCGCTCATCCACCTTGCCGGTCTCATATTCCTCCCGTCCGAAGGACTGGATCTCATGGATGCCGGAAAGGTTGTCCTGCAGCTTGCCGTTCAGTTCGCCCATCTTCTTCTGGGAAATGCGGAAGTACGGCCGCACCTTCGTGGAGAAAATCACTCCGGACACCAGAATCAGCGGGATCGGCGCGCAGGTGATCAGTGCCAGCTTCGGGTTGATCGTCAGCAGCACAATCAGCACTCCGAAAAAGGTCACCAGGTTCGTGATGGTCTCCGGAATCATGTGGGCATACAGCAGCTCAAAATCCCGGGTATCGTTCACCACCCGGCTCATCAGGTCGCCGGTCTGCTTATCGTGGAAATAGCCCAGGTGCATTCTCTCCAGCTTGTCATAGGTCCTGGTGCGCAAATCCCCCACCAGGTACCAGGCGGCTTTGTGCGCCAGATAGTTGCTCAGGAAACGGAACAGGATCCTGAGCAGGTACAGGGCCACCAGCACCGCCGTCAGGGCGCCGATCTGCCGGAGCCCTTCCTCGTTGACGCCCCGCTGCACAATGCCGGTCATGGCGGACAGGGCCTTCGGCGCCGCCAGGTTCACAGCCGTCAGGGCCAGGGTTGCCAGAATGGCCACCGCATACAGCGTTTTATACCGGATCGCTTCACGGCTCAGCCGCCAGAGCATTTTCATCCCATATCCTCCTGTCTGCCGTCCCGGGGTGTTGATGAGATGATCTTAGCCCTTAGAGTTTCCTCTAAGTCAATACACTTCCTTATTTTTCTTTTTGACCTGCCCGGTAGTCCGCCAGCTTTCCGGAATAAAAGTTCAGTTTACAGGTCACCTTATCCAGATGCTTCTGCATCTCCGCCATGCGCGCCAGCACCAGTTCCCGGTGGGAGCGCAGCAGCTCCACCCGCTCTTCCAGGGTGCTGTCCCCTTTCTGGGCCAGCTCCACAAACCGGGCGATCTCCTGAATGGACATCCCGGTGTTCTTCAGGCAGCAGATCAGCCCCAGCCGTTCCAGGTCCTCGTCCGTATACTGGCGGAACCCGCCCTGGCTGCGCTCCACGCCGGGAATCAGCCCTTCCTTTTCGTAGTAGCGCAGCGTATGCGCGGTCAGCCCTGTTTTTCTGCTGACATCCTGAATCGAATACATCTTTTTCCCTCCGACTATTGACTTAGAGTAAACTTCAAGGAATAAAATCATTCTATCCCATTTGCTTTTGCCTGTCAATTGTCCGGCAGGGACTGAATCCTCCGTCCGGCGGAAATCAGGTGCCCCCGAAAGGAATCAACCACTTCGGAGGGGAATAATACGCTTCGGGAAGGGATCAATCCCTTCGGAAAAGGATGAACCACTTCAGAAAAGGATGAACCACTTCAGAAAAGGATGAACCACTTCAGAAAGGAAGGAAAAAACATGGAGAATTTTACGTTTTACTCTCCCACATATTTTGTCTTCGGCCGGGATACGGAAAACCAGGCCGGCAGCCTGGTCAAACGCTTCGGCGGCAGCCGGGTGCTGATTCATTACGGCGGCGGCAGTGCCGTGCGCTCCGGGCTCATTGACCGCGTCTCGTCCTCCCTGAGGGCGGAATGCCTGGATTTCTTCTGCCTCGGCGGCGTCAAGCCGAATCCCCGCAGCGGCCTGGTCTATGAGGGAATCGAGCTGTGCCGGAGGGAAAAGGTGGATTTCATCCTGGCGGTCGGCGGCGGCAGCGTGATCGATTCTTCGAAGGCCATCGCCGCCGGCACGGTCTACGAAGGCGATTTCTGGGATTTTTACAGCGGCAAACGGATTGAGCAGGCCCTTCCGGTGGGAACAGTGCTGACCATTTCCGCCGCCGGCAGCGAAGGCAGCCCGGACAGCGTGATCACCAAAGAGGACGGCATGTTCAAGCGCGGTGCCAGCGGCGACGCGATCCGCCCCAGGTTCTCGATTCTGAACCCGACCCTGACCCAGACCCTTCCCCCGTACCAGACTGCCGCGGGCATCACAGACATTATGGCGCATCTGTATGAGCGCTATCTGACCAACACTAAAGAGGTGGAGGTCACCGACCGGATGATCGAAGCCCTGCTCCTGACCATGATTCACGAAGGCCCCCGGGCCGTCGCCGATTCCGGCAACTATGACGCCCGGGCCAATATCATGTGGGCCGGCATGATGGCGCACAATAATTCCTGCGGCGTGGGCAGAAGCCAGGACTGGAACAGCCACAATATCGAGCATGAGCTCTCCGCCCTGTATGACTGCGCCCACGGCGCCGGGCTGGCCGTGACCATGCCCGCGGTCTTCACCTATGTCATGAAGCATGATGTGATGCGTTTTGCCCAGGCGGCCGTCCGGATCTGGGGCTGCCAGATGGACTTTGCCAATCCGGAAGCCACTGCCCGGGAAGGCATTGAGAGGTTCCGCTCCTTCCTGTGCTCCATCGGCATGCCGCGCAACTTCGCGGAGCTGGGCGCGAAGGAGGAGGATATCCCCGCCCTGGTCAACGCGCTGTGCCGCGGGGACGGCCGGCAGGGAACCATCTCCGGCTTTGTAACCCTGGATGAGGAAGACTGCGCGAAGATTTACCGGTTAATGGTATAAGGCGCGGCCAGGTCCCGGATCACCTCTCCGGCCAGAATCAGGCCGGCGGCCGCCGGAACGAAGGCGGTGGAGCCGGGAACGTCCCGGCGCCCCGGGTTTTCTTCCCGGCAGGCGGCCTCCGCGTCCTCCGGCGGGCGGACGGGCAGCTCCGTGGAATAAACCACTTTCAGCCCGCGGATTCCCCGCTTCCTGCATTCGCTGCGGATCACCCGGGCCAGGGGGCATACAGAAGTATTTTCAATATCCGCCACGCGGAACGCTGTCGGATCCAGCTTATTGCCGGCGCCCATCGCGCAGATGATCGGGGTGCCGGCTTTTTTGCATGCTTCAATCAGCGCCAGCTTCGCCGTCACGGTATCCACCGCGTCAATCACATAATCGTATTGCGTGAAATCAAACCGGTCCCGGGTCTCCGGCAGGAAAAATATCCTCCATACGGTAACCCGGCAGTCCGGGTTGATGTCATGGATCCGTTCCTCCGCCGCGTCCGCCTTGTACTGCCCGATGGTTTTCCGGGTCGCGTGCAACTGCCGGTTCAGGTTGGTCGGGCTTACCCGGTCATGGTCCACCAGGTCCAGCGCCCCGATGCCGGAGCGCGCCAGCGCTTCCACCGCATATCCGCCGACCCCGCCGATCCCGAAAACCGCCACCCGGCATTGCGCCAGGTGTTCCATCGCTTCCGGGCCCAGCAGCATCTCTGTTCTGGAAAACTGGTTCAGCATGGATTTCCCTCCCCCGCCTCAGCCGCCGTCCATCGTTCCCCGCAGCCCGGGCCGTTCCGCCCGGCAAGCTTTCCATCATTTCTCGCCGCCTTGGGCATTTCGCCCGGCAAGGCTGTCCATCATTTCTTACCGCACTGGAACATTTCACCCGGCAAAGCTGTCCTGTCCATTCATCAGCAATCCTATTCTGTCCACTTCCATTATACAGCACCCTGAACCGCCGGGCAACGCGTTTCCGTCCGTTCTCCCGTTTCCCCGTTCCCGCCCGTTTCCTCCAGCTGCCGGCAGTGTCCTTCCCGCTGTTCACTTTTCACAGGAACCTTCCCCAATGGTTCATCCCCACAACATTTTTCAGCTTCCTCGCCGCTGCTCTTTTCCCGGTTGACTTGCCTATTCAACGCATAGTAAAATAGGCGTTGCTGGAAAGGGTGATGATGTATGATATCGACTAAGGGAAGGTATGCGCTGCGGGTGATGATTGACCTGGCGGAACATTCTGACGGAAAAACCATCCCGCTGAAGGAGATTGCTGAGCGCCAGGCGATTTCCAAGAAGTATCTGGAGATCATCGTCAAGGATCTGGTCAACGGAAAAATGGTCATCGGTGTCAGCGGGAAAGGCGGTGGATACCGGCTGGCCCGGAAGCCGGAGGAATACTCCGTCGGCGAGATTGTTGAGCTGATGGAGGGCAGCCTGGCCACCGTCGCCTGCCTGGCGGACGGCGCCGTTCCCTGCCCGCGGGCGGACCTGTGTGAAACCCTGCCCCTGTGGCGGGAATACGATCAGCTGGTTCATGATTTTTTGTTCGGAAAGAAGCTCAGCGACCTGGTTCCGTAATTTTTCCGTTTTTTTCCTGTTCTGCAGATGTGTTTTTCCCTTCTGCGGTGAAAAACAATCTTGACATTCGAAAAAACCCGTGTTACAATCCATGCAATTTCATAAACGGCTGTGATGAAGGCGGAACAGCGGGAGGTCCCACAGAGAGCCGGGATTGGTGGAAACCGGCGGGCTGAAGCTTCATCCCATCGCTTCTGAGCCGGAGATCCGAAAGGCAACGGTGCTGAGTAGATGTCTCCCGTGATTGCTGCGTGAATGCATAGGGCTTGTCAGAGCCTGAAGGGGTGTGCAGGGCACACAATTTGAGTGGTACCGCGAGTCATGACGACCCGTCTCAAAGCGAGGCGGGCCGTTTTTTTGTGAAAGAAAGGAGCGAACCAATGAATACGCAAACCGATCTCAGCCAGCTGAAAGCCGTTGCCTCCCGTATCCGGGAAATGCGGGAAATCATGGGCTGGACCGCAGAGGAAATGGCCGAAAAAACGGACGTGTCCCTCGAAGAGTACGAACAGTATGAAGCCGGCAGGGCGGATATGCCGTTCACCTTTATCTATAAATCCGCCCAGGCCTTCAACATGGAGCTGACCGAGCTGCTGGAAGGCCATAACGCCTTCCTGTCCTCCTATACGGTCACCCGCCGCGGCAAGGGCGAATCCACCGCCCGGGAGGAAGGCATCGCCATCTCCAACCTAGCGCCCAAGTTCAAGGATAAAATCGCGGAGCCCTACTGGGTCCGGTATGAATACTCCGAAGCCCAGCAGTCGGAGCCGATCCACCTGACCACCCATCAGGGCCAGGAATTCGACATCGTGCTGCAGGGCAGCCTGAAGGTGCAGGTCGGCGACCACACCGAAGTCCTGCACGAGGGCGACAGCATCTACTACAACTCTTCCCTTCCCCACGGCATGATCGCGGTGGACGGCCATGACTGCGTGTTCTGCGCCGTCGTGCTTCCCGGCGACAAGGCCCGCCGAGAGGAAGAAGCGCCCGCCTATGTCTGGTCGGACCTGCCCAAGGACCGGGCCGATGAGCCGTTGGTGGCATCCAAATTCATCGACGCGGTGGAGGATGACCAGGGCCGGCTGACCGCGATTCACTTCCCGAACGCGGAAACCTTCAATTTCGGCTTCGATATCGTGGATGAAATCGCGCGGAAATATCCGGACAAGCTGGCCATGCTCTATGTGGACCGCAATCACCAGGAGCGCCGTTTCACCTTCAAGGATATCAAGGACGCCTCCAACCAGTGCGCCAATTATTTCACTTCCCTGGGCATCCGGCGCGGGGACCGGGTCATGCTCGTGCTGAAACGCCATTACCAGTTCTGGTTCTCCATGGTCGCGCTGCACAAGCTGGGGGCCATCGCCATTCCCGCCACCAACCAACTGAAGGAGCACGACTTTGAATACCGCTTCAACGCCGCCGGCGTCAGCGCGCTGATCTGCACGGCCGACGGGGATACAGCGGAGATCGCCGAGCGCGCCGCGGCCAAATGCCCCAGCGTCAAAACCCTGATCATGGTCAACGGCGTCCGGGAAGGCTGGCATGACTTCAATGCGGAATACCCGCTCTTTACCCGCCGCTATCACCGCGCGCCGGACGCTTCCTGCGGCAATGACGTTGCCCTCATGTTCTTCACCTCCGGCACCACCGGCAACCCCAAAATGGCGGCCCACAAGCACACCTACGCGCTGGGCCACTATGTGACCGCCAAATACTGGCACTGCTGCGAGCGGGACGGCCTGCACCTGACCATCTCCGATACCGGCTGGGGCAAATCCCTCTGGGGCAAGCTCTACGGCCAGTGGCTCTGCGAAGGCGCCGTCTTCGTCTATGACTTCGACAAGTTCGACGCGGCGGACATCCTGCCGATGTTCAGGGAGTACAACATCACCACCTTCTGCGCCCCGCCGACCATGCTGCGGATGTTCATCAAGGTGGACCTGGAGAACTATGACCTGTCCTCCATCCACCATATGACCACCGCCGGCGAAGCCCTGAATCCGGAAGTCTTCCGCCAGTTCGAAAAGGCTACGGGCCTGTCCATCATGGAAGGCTTCGGCCAGACGGAAACCACGCTGACCATCGGCAACCTGTACGGCACCGTGCCGAAAATCGGCTCCATGGGTAAAGCCAGCCCCCAGTACGATGTGGATATCGTGGACCCGGACGGCAATCCCGTTCCCAACGGCGAAGTCGGCGAAATCGTGATCCATACGGACAAGGAAACGCCCTGCGGCCTCTTCCGCGAATACTACCTGGACGGGGAAAAGACCTCGGAAGCCTGGCACGACGGCCTCTACCACACCGGGGACACGGCCTGGCGGGATGAGGACGGCTATTTCTGGTATGTCAGCCGGATCGACGATGTCATCAAGTCCTCCGGATACCGGATCGGGCCCTTCGAGATCGAAAGCGTCATTATGGAGCTTCCCTATGTGCTGGAATGCGGCGTTTCCGCCGAGCCGGACGAGGTTCGCGGCCAGATCGTGAAGGCCTCCATCGTCCTCACCAAGGGGACCGAAGGTACGGAGGAGCTGAAAAAGGAAATTCAGCAGTATGTCAAATCCCATACCGCGCCCTATAAGTATCCCCGGAAGATCGTCTTCCGCGATGAGCTTCCCAAAACCATTTCCGGCAAAATTCAGCGGAATCTGCTCTGATTGGACCGAAAACAAATTCCCTATGGCACGAACCCCCTTTATCCTGTATAATGCAAGGTAAAGGGGGTTTTCATCATGCAATACTGCCTCGCGATTGACATCGGCGCCTCCTCCGGCCGGCACATTGTCGGATGGATGGAGGGCGGCGAAATACGAACCCGGGAAGTCTACCGTTTTCCCAACGGCGTCACGGAAACCGGCGGCCATCTGACCTGGGATGTCGCCGCGCTGGAATCCCATGTCCGCACCGGAATTGATGCGGCCCTGAAGGAATACCCGCGGATTCAGAGCCTGTCCGTGGATACCTGGGGCGTGGATTATGTCCTGATGAAAGGGGATGAACCGGTTCTTCCCTGCTATGCGTACCGGGACGGCCGCACCGAAGCGTCCATCCCGGTGGTGCACGAAAAGATCCCGTTCTCCCGGCTCTACCGGCACACCGGCATCCAGTTCGAGCCCTTCAACACGATTTACCAGCTGGCGGCTGATCAGCTCGCCGGCCGGCTGGACGGGGTCACAGACTTCCTCCTGATGCCGGAATACCTGATGTACCGGCTTTGCGGCGCCAAAAGCCATGAATACACCAACGCCACCACCGGCGGCATGGTCAGCGCGGAAACCGGGGAATACGATCCGGAAATCATTCAGGCCCTCGGTCTGCCGGAACATCTTTTCCGGCCGCTGCAGCAGCCCGGGACCGTGCTCGGGGAATATAAGGGCATTCAGGTCATGCTCTGCGCGACCCATGATACCGGCAGCGCTGTGGAGGGCATTCCCATGGAGGGAAACGAGCCCTATATTTCCTCCGGCACCTGGTCGCTGCTGGGCGTGAAGACGGAAAAGCCCATCACTGATGAAGCCAGCGAACAGGCCAATTGGTCCAATGAGGGCGGCGTCGGGTACAACCGCTACCAGAAAAATATCATGGGCATGTGGATCGTCAACAACCTGCGGAAGGAGCTCTGCCCCGATGCGGACTGGGGCACGATCCTCGCCGGGGCGGAAGCCAGCGGCTTTGAAGAAACGGTGGATGCCAACGCCCCGTGCTTCCTGGCGCCGAAGAGCATGAAGGAAGCCTTTGACCGGGTGCTGGAATCAAAACCCCAACAGCCGGCCGACTATTTCCGCTGCGCCTACCGGAGCCTTGCGCTGAGCTACCGGGACGCGCTTCAGGAGCTGCAGCGCAATACCGGCAGGCGCTTTCACCGGCTGTATATCGTCGGCGGCGGCGCGAAGAATGCCTTCCTGAACGGCCTGACCGAACAAACCGCCGGCATTCAGGTCACCGCATTGCCGATTGAGGCCACCGCCCTCGGCAATCTGAAAATACAACTGTCCCATTGAATGAATAAAGGAGTGGAAAAATGAGTTACGAAGAAGCAAAAAAACGGTATGCAGCCCTGGGAATCGACGCGGATGCGGCCATCCGGACCCTGAAGGAGGTTCCCGTCTCCCTCCACTGCTGGCAGGGGGATGACGTCCGCGGGTTTGACACGGATCCTTCCAAGCCCCTGACCGGGGGCATCCAGACCACCGGCAATTATCCCGGCCGGGCCCGCAATCCGGAGGAGCTGATGGCGGACCTGGACGAGGTCATCCGCCTGGTTCCCGGCACGCCGAAGATGAACCTGCACGCCAGCTATGCCATCTTTGAAAACGGCGAATGGGCGGACCGGGACAAGCTGGAGCCGAAGCATTTTCAAAAATGGGTGGAATTTTGCAAGAAGCGCGGCCTGGGCTGCGATTTCAACCCCACCTTCTTCTCCCATCCGAAGTGCGATCCCCTGACCCTGTCCTCCCCGGATGAAGCAACCCGGAAATTCTGGATTGACCACGGCAAAGCCTGCATCCGGATCAGCACGTACCTGGCGGAGGAGCTGGGCCAGCCCTGCGTTATGAATATCTGGACCGGCGACGGCTTCAAGGATATTCCCGGCGACCGGATGGGGCCCCGGGTCCGCTATCGGGAATCCATCGACGCGATCCTCTCCGAGCCCTATGATTTCAAAAAGGTGAAGCCCTGCATCGAAAGCAAGGTGTTCGGCATCGGCGTGGAAGCCTATACGGTGGGCAGCGCGGAATTCGCCCTCTCCTACGCCGCCATGAACATGGACAAGTGCATCCCGCTGATGGACAACGGCCATTACCATCCGACGGAAGTGGTCTCCGACAAGATTCCTGCCCTGTTGGCCTTCTTCCCGGAGATCGCGCTGCACGTAACCCGGCCGATCCGCTGGGACAGCGACCATGTGGTGCTCTTCGACGACGAGACGAAGGAAATCGCCCGGGAAATCGTCCGCTGCGGCGGGCTCAGGGGCCGGGTCAATCTTGCCCTGGATTATTTCGACGCGAGCATCAACCGGATCGCGGCCTGGGCCGTCGGCTTCCGGAATTTCCAGAAGGCCCTGCTCTTCGCCCTGCTCCAGCCCGCGGATGAGCTGAAAGCCCTCCAGGACGAAAGCCGTTTCACGGACCTGCTGGTCGCCCAGGAAGAGCTGAAGACCCTGCCCTTCGGGGAGGTTTGGGATGAATACTGCCGCTTCTGCGGAAAGCCGCTGGACGGCGAATGGTATCCTCAGGTGAAAGAATACGAACAGAAAGTGTTGGTGAACCGCAAATGAAAAGCATTCTGGAAGCCCCGTTTATGGTGGAAATGATCCGCACCCTGACCAACATGTACGGCCATGGCTGGGACGAGCGGAACGGCGGCAACGTCTCCCTGATGCTGGATGAAGCCGAAGTGAAGGAATACCCGGACCTGAATGCCGTCATCCGCACAATTCCGACCGGGTTCACCGCCCCGGAGCTGGAAGGCAGGCTCTTCCTGGTCACCGGCACCGGCAAGTATTTCAAAAACGTGCAGTATGCCCCGGACGTCAACCTGGGCATCGTGCGCCTGAAGGACCAGGGCCGCCAGGCGGACCTTTTGTGGGGATTTACCGACGGCGGCCAGTTCACCAGCGAATTCCCGGCGCATATGATGAGCCATGTGGCCCGGCTGAAGGTCAACCCGGAGAATCGGGTCATCATGCACTGCCATCCCGCCAACCTGCTGGCCATGACCTATGTCCATGACCTGGACGAGCGGGCCTTCACCCGCACCCTGTGGCAGATGTGCACCGAGTGCATCGTCGTCTTCCCCGAAGGCGTCAATGTGCTGCCCTGGATGCTCTGCGGCACCAATGAAATCGGCGAGGCGACGGCAGAAAAAATGCTGAC
This sequence comes from Clostridia bacterium, assembly GCA_017404985.1. GTDB lineage: Bacteria > Bacillota > Clostridia > Christensenellales > Aristaeellaceae > Aristaeella. The sequence goes on from JAFRBK010000016.1 coordinate 30,169, forward strand.
CGCCAGACTGGTGGTCTGGGGCCAGCACGGAATCTACGGCGCGGGCAAGGATCTGGACGAAACCTTCGGCCTGATCGAAACTGCGGAAAAGGGCGCGGAAATCTATATGAAAATTGCCCATCTTCCCCGCCTCAACACCATCACTGACGAGCAGATGCATCTGCTGGAAGGCCGTTTCGGCATCAAGGCCCGGGAGGGGTATTTAGACTGAATCAACGCCGGAACCCGAATCTGGGACAGAACCTGAATCCGGGCCGGCTTCAGCGTCCGGGCGGATCAGCTTTTCCTTTTCCGCCCGGCTCATTCGTTTGATATGCCATTCCCGGCTGAGCGCATCATGCCGGTCCTCAAAAAATTCCTGATAAACCATTTCAACCGGGAGCCGGGGACGCGTATACTTCGCGCCCCGGCCCCGGTTATGTGTTTTCAGCCTGGCTTCCGGATCCGTCGTCCACCCGCAGTACAAGCTGCCGTCCGCGCATCGAAGCAGATACACACAGTTCCTTTTTTCCGCCATCGTCCTTACCGCAGCTTCAGCTTCTCTGCCTTTTTCTCCTGGTCAGCCTTCTCCGGCCTTCCGGCAGCCGCAACGGTTTCCAGTTCATCCAGATTCAGTTCCCGGACAGTATAGCGCGCATGCACCCCATGGATCACCTGCTCCAGTGCTCTATTTCCTTCAAACCGCTGAAAATCAAACAGCTTTCCTAACATCTTCTCCATCGTCCCAAGCTCCTTTCATGTCGTCATGCACTTATTGATACGCACAATGCGTCCATAATGGCAGCGGAAAGAAAAAAGAATTTTTCCTGCACAGCTCTTGTTCCCGAAAGGGGCGGAATGATACAATATGCCGTACAAACACATGAGGATGTGACACAGATGGACCTTCAGGAACTGCGGGAGCAAATCAACGAAATCGACCGGGAGCTGGTGGACCTGTACCTGCGGCGGATGGATACTGCGCGGGCCATCGGAGCTTGGAAACGGGAAAATGGAAAACAGGTCTACGATCCTGCCAGGGAGCGCCAGCTTCTGGACCGGGTGGCGGAACAGGCGGGAGAGGAAAACGAGACCGGCGTGCGCGCGCTGTTCAGCTTCCTGATGTCCCAGAGCCGGACCCGGCAGCTGCTGGACGAAAAGCAACAGAGCGCTGTCGGGGAAACGATCCGGCAGTCCCTGGCACGAACCCCGCAGCTGTTCCCCGAAAAGGCCGCTGTCGCCTGCCAGGGTACGGATGGCGCTTATTCCCAGCAGGCCTGCGAACGCATCTTCCGCCATCCGGAGATCACCTATTTTAAAACCTTCTCCGATGTATTTGAAGCCATTGAAAGCAGCCGCTGCCGATACGGCATCCTTCCGATAGAAAACAGCCTGGCCGGCTCCGTCAACAGCGTCTATGACCTGATGGCGCAGCATCGGTTTCATATTGTGCGGTCCGCCCGGATCAAGATCGACCATACGCTGCTGGCCCTTCCGGGTACCCGGGAAGAGGACATCCGGGAAGTCTGGTCCCACGAGCAGGCCATCCACCAGTGTTCCAACTACCTTTCACGGCACCAGGAATGGCAGGTAAATGCATGCACCAATACAGCTGCCGCGGCCCGTATGGTGGCGGAAAGCGGGCGGAAAGACGTCGCTGCCATTTCCTCCGTTCACTGCGCAGACCTCTACGGGCTGAAATGCGTGGATGCCGGTATCCAGAACAACAGTAACAACCATACCCGCTTCATCTGTATTTCCCGGGATGCGGAAATCTATCCCGGCGCGGATCGGACGTCTCTGATGCTGTCCCTGCCCAACCGCCCGGGCGAGCTGTACCGGATTCTGGGGCTGTTCAACGCGCAGGGCATCAACCTGACCAAACTGGAAAGCCGCCCCATGCCGGGGCGGGATTTCGAGTTTATGTTCTGTTTTGACCTGGAATCGTCCGTATATTCCCCGTCTTTTTACCGCCTGATGGATACGCTGGAAGTCAGTGTGGAGGAATTTACCTGGCTGGGAAGCTATACCGAACTGGCATAAATACAGAAAGCTTTTACTTTGGCTCGTAGACAGCGAAAACCGTCTGGGTGTCCTGGGGCGGATACAGGCTCCAGTCATAGAGCTTCTGGTTGTTCCACAGCTGCTGCTGGATCCGGTCCCAGTTCGCGCAGATGCCGGCGTCATCCACCAGAATGCTCACGCTGTATTTCCCCTTCGCCTGCGCCGCCCGCAGCGAATCCGCGATATACTTCGCCGGGTCGGACTTTCCGGCCTGGACATAAATGCCCTCCCGGTAGGAATAGTTGTCCTGCAGGCTGTCACAGGACGGAACGGTAAACCCGGGCTGGGATTTCTGCCTGTGGTCCGATCCGTTGGCAAGCCGGTCCGGAATATTGAACCAGTTGCCGGGACGGTTTCCACCCTGCTTCCAGGGATAGCCCAGGTCGTCCCAGGTCACGTCGCACTGGTACCAGCGGCTGTTGACCCGGATAATATTCCATTCATGCGTGTTGGAAACCACTTCCAGGCAGTTCACGCCCATGGACCGCATCAGCAGGGACATAGCCTTGCCGTATCCGGAGCACTGGGAGCGGCCGTAGTACAGGCACGCATCGGCATAGGCGGTGCTGTCGTCCCCGGCTGCCAGGTATTCGCAGTTGTCCACCATCCAGTCATGGGCCGCCCGTTCTTTTTCAAAGTCTCCCGCCGGGTTCGGCAGGCCTGCTTTCAGCCGGTCGATCACCTGATGAATGCTGGCGCAGGTCGACTGGTAGGCGGCCAGGTCAATCCGATATTCCGGATCGTATTCCGTGATTTGGTCACCGCCCCACATTGTGCCGCCACCGTTGAAGTGGAACAATTCCGGGCAGTCTGAATATAGGACGAAGAAAACCCTGTCAATCTCCGACCGGGAACAGGGAGAAATGGAAATTTTCTTTTCGCAGCGGGCAATGCCGTTATACAGCTGTTCAAAAACCTGTTTTTCGTTGGAGGTCAGCTGCTGGTAGTAATACCGAAGTTCCGGCCCGTACCATTCGTTGTTCTCGAGCAAGGAAACCGGTGCAGGAGTCGGCGTCGGTGTCGGTGTCGGGGTCGGCTTTGGCGTTGGAGATGGTGTCGGAGTCACCGGTCTTGGTGTCGGAGTCGTCGGCACGGGAGTCACCGCCGGAGGCGCAGACGTTGCCGGCGCTGTTGAAATCACAGTGCCTCCCGGCAGGCCGGTTCCGCCGGGCTTTTTCCCGGTAGCCAGTACAATTCCTCCCACCAGCAGGATGACTGCTGCCGCAATCACAAGAATACGTCTGGCGGGGAAGCCAGTCGAGGCTGTCTCCGAACGCCCGTTTGTTTTCTTTTCCTGTTTCCGTTCCGGCTTTTGGGCCGGGGCAGGTTCAGGGCCCCAGTCATCACCGCTTTGCGATGATACGCCCAGAGGGCCATAATATGGGTCAGCTGCCTTTTTTTCCTTCCCCGGACTCGCGGAGTCATCCCAGTCGTCGATCGGAAGGTTATCGTCATGTTTTTTTGCCATTTTCATTCTCCTTGCCCCAAGGGTTGTACATGCAATGCTGGCATTATTATACATGCATCTGCCGAAAAATCAAAGGAAAAGGGGCTGCCTCTTTTTTGTCTTTTCAGATCATTTTGAGGCAGCCCCTGTTGGTTATGGTGCAGAATGCTTCCCGGGGATATTATTCCATTTCCTGATTATTCAGCTTCCTGATTTTCATCTAAATCCTCTTCAGGCATTTCGCCCTCTGTCTTATCCTGGGCATTCCGCTCAATCTCTTCCAGAGCATCCTGCTCTTCCAGCTCGTCATCCAGGTTCCATTCATCGGGATTCGTAGAATAAGTGACGTTGGTATCTTCACGGACATATAATCCGTTAGCAGTCTGGTAATACTTGTTTCCCTGCTCATCTTCATATTGGCCGCTGCCGGTGCGGTGGATTCTGACGGAAGAGCCATGCTTCGGATAGACCGTAAAGGGCTGGGAAGCTGCTTTCTCCGACTCGTCCTCCACTTCCAGGTCATCGTCATAATTCCAGTAATCCGGATCCGCGGAATAGGTGGTATCATTGTTTTCGCGGTAGTACAGACCCTTCGGAGTCTGGGTGTAATCATTACCGTTCACATCCGTATAGTGGCCGTTCGACACGCGCCAGATCACAACAGAAGCGCCTTTCTTGGGATAGACGGTAAAGGGCTGGGAGGCAGCAGCTTCGGATTGCTGCTGCACCTGCTGGTTCGCGTTCGTGCCGGTTCCCCTGTCTCCGGAAGAAGATGTTCCGGAATTGCGGCCATTGCCGGTACCGGGATTTGCGGTTCTGCCGGCCTGAGCATTCGGGGAAAGGTACTGGCTGGTTGTATAGGCAACGCCGTTATTGAACTGAATCTGATACCAGCCGGTATCGCCCCCATTCAGTGTCACCGCACCGTTCACCATGACCGCGTTTCCGCTGCTGAGATAGCCGGCTTTTTCACTTTCATAGGTCCAGCCTTTTCGAACCACCAGAACGTCCGAGGTGCAGTAATAGAGCTGGTTGATCGGGCGAAGGCCGAAAGCGGTACCTGCAAAGGGATCGTCACCCTGGATGGCGGCCTTGGTTCCCTTTTTCAGGATCTGAATGGATCCGATGGCCTTCATCAGGGTCTCCTGGTCGTCTTCACTGACCGCGCATCCCTTCACGCAGAACACTTCATCCCGGGTGGAAATAATCGCCTGATAGACAGCACCGTACTGCGTGTCGGCGACGGATACGGCCGGAAGCTGTTCCCCGTTGCTCTGGTGGGAAATGGTTATGATGTTGGTTCCGTCGCCTACGGCGAACCAACAGTTGGCATCATACACCTCGTGCCAGGACTCCGAAGGCATCTGGATGGACAGAATCCCGTCCGGGGACAAAACCATCTGGCCGGCTGCCGGCGCTTCCGCAAAGGCAGTTACACCGAAGGCCATCATGGCGAAGGTTAACAGCAGGGCAATCAGTTTCTTCATTGTTTGTCGTCTCCTTATTTGATTGATCAGCCTTCCGCCTGGAAGGGCTGTCTGAAGCATCCTTCTCTTTTTGATACGTTGCCATGACACCGCATGGCAGCTGCCAGCACAGAAAAAAGCAAAAATTTCGAATTTTTTTTTGTGTGACTTTTCCGTGCACTGCACAACAGCCTGCCTTTCTGTCCGCCGGCAGGAGCATCCCGGAAATGCCGGTCACGCGGCGGGCCGTTTTCTGGTATAATGGACCGGCAGGGCGGAAAGGCCCGCATAGCCTGGACGATTCGGAGGAAAACACATATGCTGAAAGTGCAAAGAATCACGTGCTGCCTGCTGGTGATTCTCCTGGCGTTTGGCGCCGGCGCGGCTGCGGAGGATGCAGCGGCAGCCGTCAGAAGCATCAACCACCGGGGATACAACAGCATCGCCCCGGAAAATACCCTGCCGGCCTACCGCCTCTCCAAAGAAAAAGGATTTGAATATGTAGAAACGGATATTTCCTTCACCAGGGACGGCATTCCGGTTCTGCTGCACGACAGCAGCATCAACCGGACAGCCCGAAACGCGGACGGAAGCGAAATCGCCGAGACGGTTGAGATCGGGTCCATCACCTATGAGGAAGCGCTGGCTTACGATTTCGGCATCTGGAAGGGCGAAGAATACGGGGGTACGAAGATCCCCACCTTTGATGAATTCCTGCAGTGCTGCATCGAGCTTGGCCTGCACCCCTATCTCGAGCTCAAGGAAAACGGCGACTACACAGAAAACCAGATTCAGGCGCTGGTCAGCCTCGTTGAAGGAAAAGGATTGCGCGGACAGGTCACCTGGATCTCCTTCCAGCCCAACTATCTTGAATGGGTCCGGGACCGGGACCCGGAGGCGCGGCTGGGGCTGCTGGTGATGGTCTGGTTCACGGAAGACGGGTTTGACGGCCTGGTCCGGAAAGCCGCCGCCCTCCGGACCGGAAAAAATGACGTTTTCATGGATGCAAGCTATTGGACGATGCATCTGCTTCCGGACGGGATGAAACAGTGCGTCTCCGTATGCAGGAAAGCCTCCATGCCGCTGGAGGTCTGGACAGTGAACGACGAAAACGCCCTCCGGTCGCTGGATCCGTATATTTCCGGCGTTACTTCCGATACGCTGCAGTATGCATCCTTCAGACAGGAAAAGCCCTGATCCTGCGCTCCGGGAAAAACGTCAAAAAAGCGCAGAAAAACCCGGGCAGGTAGGAATCTGCCCGGGAAAGGGAGGAGGAATTAAGCGTCTGCGGCTTCAGTTGTTTCCGTGGTCCCGGCAGAATCCGCTGTCTCAGCAGCCTCCGTTGTATCAGCTGCTTCCGCGGCTTCAGCGGCAGCCTGGACGTCGCCTTCCAGGAACTTCACCATCATATAACCGGTCTTGTCGCCGATGCGAACCTTGACCCATTCGTCGCCGACTTCCAGAATATCCACCTGCGTTCCGTTTTTGAACGTTCCCATCACTTTGGATTTCTGGTCGGGATGCGCCCGCATTTTTAATCCGGACCGGTTGCCGGTCTGAACGGTAACAGGCTGAGGCGGCTCCTGGCCTTCCTGCTGCTCCGGATTCTGGCCGTCTTCACCCTGGGCCGGTGCTTCGCCGTCCGGCAGGGCCGGCGGCTGGCCGTTTTCATCCTGCTTCGGTTCGGTTACGCCCTCCGGCAGTTCGGGAGGCTGGCCGTTTTCACCCTGGGCCGGCGCTTCGCCGTCCGGCAGGGCCGGCGGCTGGCCGTTTTCATCCTGTTTCGGCTCGGTCACGCCGTCCGGCAGCGCGGGACGCTGGCCATTCCGGTTCTGCTGCGGGGCAGTCCCGTTTTGGCGGGAATTCTGGCTTCCGCTGCCGTTCTGCTGCACCGTTGCGCCGCTGACGCCGTCAGGCTGGTTCGCAGGCTGCTGATTCGCGGGCTGCTGGCCGTTCGCAGGCTGCTGGCCGTTCGCAGGCTGCTGGTTCTCAGGCTGCTGGCCATTCGCCTGGCCCTGGTTCTGGTTCCGGTCCCGTCCGCCCGGCATCCCCTGGGGCTGCCGCCCGTTCCGGTTTGCCTGGGTCTGGACCATGCCGGTTGTCTGGGTTCCCGCAGTGCCCGCCTGGGCGGCGGTTCCTGTTCCTTCCTCCGCTGCAGCAATTCCTAAGAGCAGGCAGAGGCACAGGCCGATGGCTGCAATTTTTTTCAAGCTTTTCATGGTAAGTTCCATCCTTTCTTTTCCGTTCCTTTTCTGAGGATCCGGAATGATATTTTTCAGTCGGTTCCGGAAGCCGGTTCCGTCTGTTCGTGCAAAGCATATCAGGCAAACCTTGAAAAAACCTTAAAGAAAAGAAAAAATTCAAAACAGAAAAAAAGGCATGCCATCCCCGGCAAAACCGACAGCAAAAAAGCCGCCCCATACCGGGACGGCGGTTTCTCAGCCTGTTCTGTTTTATACATGCATGCCCTTGCGCAGCCTCACCAGCGCGCTCTGATGGCGAAGTTTGACCGCGCCGTAGCTGAGGCCCATGATCTCGGCAATCTCGGTCAGGGGTTTGCCGTCATAATACCGCAGCACGATAATCGCCCGCATCTCCTCCGGGAGCGCCTGCAGGGCACTGGCCAGCTCGCCGAGAGTTTCGTTCTGAAGCACGCCCTCGTCCACTTCCGAGTCGTCGGAGAGGTTCTCGTCCAGTTCCTCGGACGGCTTGCTGCGCCGGAAATAATCGATCACGGTATTTCTGGTGATCGTAAATACCCAGGTGTTCAGGGACGCTTTGCTCTCGTCAAAATCCCCCAGCTTGCGCTGAATCTTTTCGAACACATCCTCACAAAGGTCCTCCGCATCCGCAAAGCTGCGGATCCGGGCCCGGATGTAGCCCATCACCTTTTTTCTGTACTCCAGATAAATCTGCTCCAAGTCCGGCATCGTTATTTCCTCTCCTGATTTTTCTTGTCCGGGGAGTATTCGAGCGGCCCCGCGGCGGCAACGTATTCCAGTTCGTCCAGGTTCAGTTCCCTCATGCTGTACCTGGCATGCACGGAATCGATAACTTTCTGCAGCTCCGGCTGCTGTTCAAATCTCTGATAATCAAAGAGGCTTTTCAAAAGCTTGTCCAAATCGGATTCTCCTCTCCCCGCGCGTCAGGATGCGCGCGCGCCGCTTTTTTTCTCTTTCATCTTCATGACACACCATGGATAAACGCCGACCACAAAGAACGCCAGCAGGAACATCCCGACCAGGTTTCCGACATTGACGCCGATCCAGCCGGCCAGCAGCTTCCTGATTCCGAGATAGATGCCCGCCGCAGGCACCAGGCCGATTACACAGCGAATCACCTTTTCCCGGACCGTGCCGGAAGCATCAAATCGGATCCGCTTTCTTTCCCACAGGCTGCCCGCCAGGAAGCCCAGCACAGTTCCGGCAGCCATATAAGCATCCTTCTTCATCGCCTGGGGATCCACAATCAGCGTTCCATCGGCACCATAGTCCATAGGATAGGACTTGAATTCGATCACCAGGATACAGGCAATGACAAAGATGAAACCGGCTGCTGTCCAGATATCCTGGCGCTTCTCATTCCCCGCCAGATGCTTGATCAGCCAGGTATTGAAGACAATCACCAGGAAGGCAACCGCGATGCCCACCAGCACGTCCTGCGGCGTATGCACTCCCAGATAATTGCGGGAGAATGCCACCAGCGCCACCAAAAGGAACATGGCCAGCGAGAGCCATTTCCGCTTCTTCCACTGCCGGATCCCGACGGCGCCGAACACGGCGGCGCTGTTCGTCGCATGGATGGAGGGGAAAGAGTATCCTGTCGCGTCGCTCAGCGCGGCTTCCCACGGCCGGATTTCGCTGTTGCGAACCCAGGGGCGGTAGACGCAGGCTACCAGCTTCAGAATATTGTTGATGAAGGTGGCAATGCCGATATTCAGCATGTACCAGTATCCATCCTCCCGGCGGGACGTCCAGAAAACCACAATCGGAATCAGCATCGGCAGCGTGGACCCGAGAACGCTGACAATCTGCATAACAGGAGCCAGCCACTGCCCGCCGGCCTCCCGGAATTCCTGAAGTGACAAGAGAAAACTGAGATCCATGTGGTTCCTCCCCGATTCCGGTTTTGCCCTTCCGACACGATTACCGGTTTATTATATACCAGAACACTTTCCGAAACAATGCCGGATTTTGTGAAAAAACGGTCGCATTCCGGCAGGCATCTGTGGTATACTGAATGGCAGAGAGAGGCCCGGGATTGCCGGGCCGGAAGAAAATCCATATCGACCTGAACGGGAGGAACAAATTATGTCTGAAAATGCTGTTCCCGCGGGAACCCGGCGCAAAATCGCCTTTGTCGGCTCCGAATGCTATCCTTTTGTTAAAACCGGCGGACTGGGAGACGTCATGTACGCCCTGCCCCGCGCCCTGATCCGGAACAACTGCGAAGTTCGGGTCATCCTGCCCCTGTACAACTGTATGCCGATGAAGTACAAGGAAAAGCTGGAATGGAAAGGCTCCTTTATGATGGACCTGACGATGGAGGGAAGGACTTTCTTCGTCGGCATCATGGAAACCGAAATGGACGGCGTCATTTATGACTTCATTGACAACAAGGAATTTTTCGACTGGGGCAATCCCTATACCGGGCTGTGGGAGGATATTCCCAAGTACTGCTACTTCTCCAAGGCATCCCTGGCGGTGCTGAATTATCTGGAATGGATTCCGGATGTGATCCACTGCCACGACTGGCAGGCTTCCCTGGTGCCAATGTATCTGAAAACCCGCTTTAACGTCACACCCGTCGGCAAGGCGAAATCCGTGCTCACCATCCACAACCTCCGGTTCCAGGGCATTTGCAGCATTCCCCACCTGAAGTACTGGTCCGGCCTGCCGGACTACCTGTTCAACTACCCGGTGCTGAAGATCAACGAACAGGAATGCAACATGTTCAAGGGCGGCCTGGCCTTTGCCGACTGGATTACCACGGTCAGCGCCACCTATGCCGAGGAAATCCAGACTCCGTCCTACGGGGAAGGGCTGGACAGCCACCTGCGCTACCATCAGCCAAAGCTGAGCGGCATCGTCAACGGCATCGACACAGACATCTGGAACAGCGATACGGACACCCTGCTGGAAGCGCCCTATAACGCAGAAAATTTCCTGGAGCGGAAGCCTGCTGACAAACAGAACCTGCAGTCCGAAATGCAGCTGGACCAGGTCGCCGGGAGGTTTGTGCTGGGGCTGGTTTCCCGCCTGACCGACCAGAAAGGCCTGGACCTGATCGACGCCATCTTCCCCGACCTGATGGACGGCAATACCCAGGTGGTGGTGCTTGGCACCGGCGACCCGCGGTATGAAAACGCCTTCCGGTACTATGAACAGAAATATCGGGGCTTTGTCAGCGCCAATATCACTTACAACGAAGGCATCGCCCATAAGATCTACGCGGGCGCGGACGCCTTCCTGGTGCCCAGCCTGTTCGAGCCCTGCGGCCTGACCCAGCTGATTGCCATGCGCTACGGCACAGTGCCCATCGTGCGGGAAACCGGCGGACTGAAGGATACCGTACAACCCTATAACGCGGAACTGAACGACGGCAACGGCTTCACCTTTGACAAATACCTGCCCGCAAAGCTGCTGGAAGCAGTGAACAACGCCAGAAACCTGTTCTTCGGCGACCGGTGGCACTGGGACGAAATGGTCCGCCGGAACATGCAGAAGGATGTTTCCTGGGAAAAATCCGCCGCCCAGTACACAGAGCTGTATGAAAGCCTGTGCAAATAAAAAGCAAAAACCTGAAAAAAGAAGGGGCTGCATCAGTGCAGTCCCTTTCTTTTTTCCTCCGGAAGTGTCTGCTTCCGGAAATATCCATTTTATTTCGTGCTGACCAGATACTGGCTGCCCATGTATCCAACCTTGCCGTTTACCCTCACCTTGGTCCAGACGCTGCCTCTTTTCAGCACAGTGACCTTGGTGCCGACCCGGTAGGACCCGAGGATCGTACTCCAGGAATTCGGCTCCTCCCGCAGGTTCAGCGTGGTTCCGGACGGGGTCCACACATACATGGTTCCGCTTCCGCCGCTGTTTCCGCTACTGCCATACAGATACACCGTCATCATGTATCCGGTTTTTCCGGAAACCCGAACCTTGCACCAGGTATCGCCCTTGCTCAGCACATTCACCTTCGTGCCCACCGGGTACGCGTCAATTACCCGTGCCTTCGTGGAAGGGCTGGACCGCAGGCGAACCAGATAACCGGTCCTGATATACTTGGTCTCCGCCAGGGCGGAAACCGCGCCCAGTACCAGAATCAGGCACAACAAAGCAGCTGTCAGACGCCGAATTGCCACAGTACGATTCATAAAGCAAACATCCTTTCCTGCCAGTTCATTGAATGCAAACAGCATATCTCACCCGGATCATCGGCTTCAATCTGTTTGTTTACAACTTTACAAATTGACTATAGTAAAAGGTTTCCGGGTTGTCAATCGGGATACATTACGTTTTTTTGACGAAAATATTAAGTTTTTCGTACAATAGTATCCTCCCATCCCAAATGCCGTCACAGGAAAACCGGGTGGCGCATGAATTCCTTGCCTTCCAGGTTTTTCCAGAGGAAATTCCCATTCTCATAAACCATATAGCCTCTTGCGCTGTTTTCCTTCGGAATGGATACTGATCCCGGATTCAGGCAGAGGATCCCGCCCTGTTCCGTGCATTCCGGAACATGGGTATGGCCGAAAAGCAGGATATCCCCTGGAGACAGGGGCGGCAGCGCGCCTTTATGGTACACATGGCCGTGCGTCGCAAAAACCATGGCTTTTCCCAGGTCCAGCAGGGCATAATCCGCCAGGATCGGAAAATCCAGCACCATCTGGTCGACCTCACAGTCACAGTTGCCGCGCACGCAAAGAAGACGCCCTTTCACTCCGTTCAGCATGCCGATCACCGCTTTCGGACGGTACTCCTCCGGCAGGTCATTTCTCGGCCCGTGGTACAAAAGATCCCCAAGAAGCAGCAACCGGTCCGCCCGCTCCGCTTCAAACCGCTGAAGCATCCGCTCACAGCAGGAGGCGCTGCCATGAATATCCGAAGCAATCATCCATTTCATGAGTTTCTCTCCCATTCCCGTGTTTTTCCGGCCGCCGGCGCCGGTTTTCCCTCCTATTGTGCTATGATTTTTTCCAAAGCGCAACAGCTTTTTCCCCGATCCGGAGAAAAGCCATGACAAGCCGGGAACATCGTGATATATTATTGGCAGCGGGGCATCAACCGGAAACCCGGGCAAAGCCGCCCCCGGAAGGAATAGGGCCGTGATCCGAAAACTTGTCCGCTCCATGCTGACCGCCCAGATTCTGTCAGCATTAACCGTCTCCCTCTGCCTTTTGATTGACAATGTCATGATTTCCCGTTATCTCGGCACAACAGCAATCGCCGCCTATGGCTATGCCAATCCGATTCTGCTGATTATCGGGGCGCTGGGCAGCATGTTGGCTGCCGGGATTCAGATGGCCTGCAGCAAATCCCTCGGCCGCGGCCTGCAGGAGGAGACGAACGCCGGGTATTCCTCCGCCATAGCGGTCACGCTCTGCCTTTCCCTTTTCTTTCTGGCGGTTGTGCTGGTATTCCGGGGTCCCATTGCCAGCCTGATGGGCGCAGGCTCTGCCGATCCCGCCCTCCACGGCATGACCAAAGACTACCTGGCCGGCTTCGTCATCGGCGCGCCCGGGTCCATGGGTGCCCTGGTGCTGATTCCTTTCCTGCAGATTGCCGGACAGAGCAACCTGCTGATCGCGGCGGTGCTCGGAATGACCATCACCGATATTGCCCTGGACCTGATCAATGTCAAAGTCCTGAAATGGGGCATGTTCGGCATGGGTCTCGCTTCCTCCCTCAGCTACTATGTCGCGATGCTGTTCGCAGCCTTCTATTTCCTTTCCTCCAGATGCATCTTCCGCTTTTCGCTGAAGCAGGTGACCCGGCGGAAGGTCACCGAGCTCTTCACCTCCGGCCTTCCCACCGTGTTCAACATGGCGTCCTCCGTGGTCATGGTCTTTGCCCTGAACCAGATCCTGCGCGGCGTTGGGGGCACAGCCGCTGTTGCCGCCTTCACCGTGGTCACCTCCATCGGCAATTCCGTCAACTGCATCACCACCGGAATCGGAGGGGTATCCATTACCCTGTCCGGCGTTTTCTTCAACGAAGAGGACCGAAGCGCCATCCGGGAAGTGTTCTCCCTCCTCTGCCGCTATTCCGTCATTCTCGGCCTGGCGGCGGGCATTCTTCTGCTGTTTGCAGCGCCCCTCATGGTCAGTGTTTTCATCCGGAAGGACCTTCCGGAGCGGGAAATGGCGATCCTCGGCCTGCGCCTGTTCGGCGCCGGCCTGATTCCCTGCTGCCTCAACAACACGCTGAAAAACCTGTACCAGGCAACCGGCCGCATCCGGCTGACTGAGATGATCTCCATTTTCGAATGCGCGGTCTTCCCGGTGCTTTCAGCGTTTCTGATGTCCCTCCTGCTGGGAACCACCGGCGTCTGGTTCTATTTTGTCATGGGTGAGCTGCTGGCCCTGACCGCCATCGGCCTGTATATTTACCATCGGACGAAAACCCCGCCATGGCACGGCGACACCGCACTGCTGCTCTCTCCGGACTTCGGCGTCCGGAAGGAGCATCTGCTGGAGCTGCGCTTTTTCTCCCTGGAGGATATCCCCCCGGCGGTCCGGCAGATCGAAAGCTTCTGTGCCTCCCATCAGCTGGACCCCAAAACCACGAACCATATCGCCCTGTGTGTGGAGGAAATGACCTCCAATGTCATTCAGCACGGCTTCTCCTTTGACGGCAAACCCCATCATCTGTCCGTCCGGCTGCTGCACAAAGGGGACAAATGGGTCCTTCGTTTCCGGGATGACTGCACCGCTTTCGATCCCGTCAACTACGTGCCGGCGGACCGGGAATCTGCCATCGGCCTGCGTATCGTAATGGCTATGGCGAAGGAGGTCCGCTATACCAGTTCCCTGAACCTGAACAACCTGATTATTACATTCTGACCGGAACCGGAGACGGCCGGACAGGCACCATCTGACGGAGGCTGCAAGGTATGAGAGTTTCTTTCGACCTGGATGAGGTACTCTTTGTGGATCCCAAAAGGTTCGAGACGGAAAAACCGCCCCGTTTTCCCATGAGCCTCCTTTTTCCGGAACGGCTCAGGAAAGGAACGGTGGACCTGGTCCATCAGCTCCAGAAGGAAGGCTTCGAGGTCTGGGTCTATACTTCTTCCTTCCGCAGCGAATCCTATATCAAATCCCTGTTCCGGAACTACGGGGTCCGCTTTGACGACATCGTCAACGGATTCCGTCATCAGGCGGAAGTCCAGCGAAACCGGCGGCAGACCCTGCCCACCAAAGTTCCCAGCCATTACCATATTTCCCTGCACGTGGACGACGAGGACGCGGTCATCCGGAACGGCAGGGAATTCGGGTTCAAGGTTATGCGGGTATATGAGCCGGATGAGCACTGGGCCGACAAAATCCTGGAGGAAGCCCGGCGGATCCGCGCCCGGGAGGAAGCCGAAAGCCGGAAGGCATAGCCATCAATACGATCGAAAAAACCACCATCCTGACAGGGAGGAACCACCATGGAAAAGGATCAACTGGAAAACCGGATGCGCTTCGCGGAACATGTGCTGGAACGTCAGGGAGCCGTTCCGCTGGACATCAACCAAAAAAACCGGGAACTGCTGGGCCAGCGGGTAACCTACCGGCTGGGCGGCGTTTACTACCGGATTGACCATGCAGAAATCGAAGGAAAGACTTTTATCATCCTCAGTGCCACGGAAAGTAAGGAATACGCCGGCATCGGCCTGATGGATGATATTCAGGCCATCAGTGCCGATGCCGGCGATGAAACGATCCGGCGGAAGCTCCTGGAAGCCATGGCTTGATTCAGTCTTCTTCCAGGTAACGGACCTCTTCCGAAGACAGCGGATGGGCCGCCGCGCGGATATTCATCCGCATCCGTTCGGGGGAAGCTGTGCTTACGACGGCAAAAAGGTTCATCGGGCTGGAAAAAACATACCGCATGGCAATCTCACTGACGGAAAGGTGTTTTTCCTCCGCCAGTTTCTCCGCCCGCTTCAGGCGCCGCATGTTTTCTTCATACAGATAGCCCTTCTGTGCATAGATATCCAGCACCCGGCGTGCTGTCTCATAATCGCCGGCCCTGAACCGGCCGCTGAAAAAGCCCCGCCCCAGGGAGGAATAGGCAACCACCGGCATCCGGCTGGCGGCATACCATTCCCGGGCTTCCCTATTTTCAGGCCCGGAGACTGTTACGCAATCCCCGCCGTACGGGTCCGCCATCTGCCGGGTCAGGCCGTAGTTCGGGCTGGATACGGAAAAGCCCTGCAGGCCGTGGGAAGCGGCGTAGCGGTTGGCTTCTTCAATCTGCCGGTGCGTCCAGTTTGAAACGCCGAATACGGTGATTTTTCCTGCCTCCCGGAATTCGTTCAGCGTGTCGATGATTTCCTCCGCCGGCGTATTCGGATCATGCCGGTGCATCAGGTAAATATCAATATGGTCCGTCCGCAGCGCATCCAGGCTCTGGCTCAGTTGCTCCGTGATCACCTGCCGGTTCACCAGCACCTTGCCGTTCCGGACGTCGCCGCACTTGCTGAGCACAGTCACCCGGTCCCGGTTTTTTCGGGATTCCATCCATTTTCCCAGGGCGTTTTCCGCCCTTCCGTAGCTGCGGGCGCTGTCAAACGTGTTGATTCCGCTTGCCAGCACGCTGTCCAGCAAGTCGGGCGCAGCGCCCTCATCGGTTGAAACCGGCGGGCTCGCCGTTCCGAAAAAGATGCGGGACACCGGCTGGTCCAGCCCCGGTATGCTGCCCATGCGGATAGGCGTATCCTTGCCGTCTTCTCCCTTTGTGGAAGAAAAAATGTACCGGCATACCGGCCGCCTTTCCCCCTGATAATCCCCGATTCCTTCATATTCCAGGTGAAAACCGCTCTTTTCCATGACCTTCCGCGACGCGGCATTTTCCTGCACACAGATTCCGCTGATCTGCCGGATTCCCAGCCGGCCCATGACTGCCGGCAGAAAGGCTGCAACCGCCTCCGTGGCATATCCCCTGCCGGTATAGCGGCTTCCGATATGATAGCCGATTTCCCATGTGCCTTCACCGATCAGGGCTGCCTGAACATGGCCGATCACTGTTCCGTCCTTCAGCAGCACGGGATAGACCAGCGGCCCTTCTTCACTCTCGTACCGTGACATCAGAAAGCCAATCGTTTCCAGCGCTTCCGCTTCCGTTTCAAACACTTCGTCGGGAACAAAACGGCGATTATCCTCGTCCAGGGAATTCTCATGGACTGCCCGCGCCATCTCCGGCGTAAACCCGGTAATCACCAGCCGGTCTGTTTCCAGTCGTAACAAAGGTTTTCTCTCCTTTCGCAGCCCCTTGCGCCTGTCGTTGCGGGCCGGTTTTTGTATTTCTTCCCATGCTGCTTTCCCGCCCTGACGCTGTTCCTGTTATGGCGTCCGGTTTCCTTCGGCCCGGTTCCGGTAAAACCGCAGAAGCACCAGGCCTTCCGCCAGGATCACCGTCGGTAGCAGAAAATCTGTCGCGCCAACGGAGACGGCAGATCCCCCGGCAGAAAGCTCACAGCAGACATCCACGATGCTGTGCAGAAGGACCGGCAGGGCCAGCGTGCCCGAAAGCAGATAGAGGCCGCAAAGGCAAAGGCCGGCCCCGAAAGCACTGTATACCTGCATGACGGTCACCGCCACAGGCTGGTTTCCCCAGTTGGCCAGATGGCAGGCGGCAAACACGCCCGACGAGATCAGGGCGGCAGCCAGGCCCGCGTTTCGTCTTCCGGACAAGGTGCTTTTCAGTTTGTTGAAAACAATTCCCCTGAAAACCACTTCTTCGCAGATCCCGGGAGCCGTTCCCGCAAGAAAAGCCATCAGGATGCCGCGAAGGTCGCTGACAATAGCGGTCGCTTTCAGAAGGGTTCTCCCGGCATCGGCCAGAAAAGGCAGACCCGGTACCAGAAGGCAGAACAGGAAGCGCCGCATGCCCTTTCCTTTTTCCCTTTCCCGGATTGTCTGCCTGAAAAGGATCCACAGGATCAGCGCCGTCAGAAGGATCACGACCGCCTTGGCGAGGCGTTCCGTTTCCGGCGGAAAGCCCAGCTGCCGGAACAGCCATGCCGCTGCTCCCAGCACCGCCAGATAGGCGGCGGGAACAAGGACCGTTTCAGGCCCCCTGGACATATTCAATGAAAGCCTGCGCCTCCTCAAACGTCTCCAGCCGGGCTGTATACATGTACCGCCCCATCTGCGGCCAGTTCATCGGCGGCATTTCTTCCTGCATCATCATCCGGCTGCCGTATCGGGCCATAATTTCTTCATGCGTCCGGGCATAGGTATGCCCGTCTTTCCGGCTGGCATACACACAGTAGAAATGCTCACCCGATTCCGGTATCTTCCGGGCGTCAAAGGCAACCATGTCGGCATAGATCTGATAAACGTCCGTGGAATGGGCAAAGTCCATCATGTCCGGCGTATAGCCGCCCGCGGGGCGCATGTTCACTTCCAGCGCCACAAAATCCCCGATCTCTCCAAGACCCTGGCGGGCTTTCGTCAGTCTGAAGAATTCCAGGTGGACAAACCGGCGGTCCACGCCGAACGCCTTCACTGTTTTCCGGCCCAGCTCCCGCAGTTTTTCCGGCACTTCCGGACAGGTATAGTACATCAGGTCCAGATCTTTGTTCACGATATCCATCACCGGCGGCCAGACTGTCATACTCTCAAACAGCGGCTCGCACCGGGAATCGAGAATCGCGTCATAGGAGCAGATCTCTCCCTGGATAAACTCTTCCATCACATAGGGAACCGCCGGCAGGCAGTTATAGAACGCATCCAGGTCCGCATCATTTTCCAGCTTCCAGGTATGCGTCGCGCCGACGCCTACATCCGGCTTGACAATGACAGGGTATCCCACCTGGCCGATAAAGGCTTTTCCGGCTTCACGGCCGGAAACAACATGCTGCCGGGCCGTCGGAATCCCGGTTTCCAGATACAGCTTCTTCATCAGGCTCTTTTCCTTGATGAAGCTGATCCGGTCCGACCGGATCCCGGTCGTGATATTGAAATCCGTCCGCAGCCGGGCATCCTGCTCCAGCCAGTATTCGTTCATGGATTCGACCCAGTCGATCTTCCCGTACTTGAAGGCAAAAAAGGCCACTGCCCTGTATACCTGGTCGTAATCTTCCAGGCTGTCCACCCGGTAGTATTCCGTCAGTGCCGCTTTCAGCGGTTCCTCCAGGCCGTCATACGGCGCGTCGCCGATGCCCAGCACATTGATCCCGTTCCGGTGCAGCCGGTCGCAGAACTGCCAGTAGGTATGGGGAAAATGCGGGGAGATAAAAACAAAGTTCATGAAAATCAAATCCTTTACTCATTGATCATATACGGCAGGAAATACCGCATCTGTTTAAACCACCAGGGCCAGTCATGGTTCACGTCAAAGCCCCAGAAATCGCACCAGGCATGAATTCCCTTTTCCCGGAAGATCCGCTCCAGGTTTTTCAGCGTCCGGACGCCGTCCTCCTCCCAGGCTCCCTGGCCGCAGCACAGAATCATCTTCCGTTCATTGTACAGCCTGATCCAGGGATGGTCCGCCGGCATATTCGGCAGAAAACGTTCCGGGGAATTGTCGTACAATGTCGGATTCATCCAGCCGTCAAAGAAATAATCCGCGTCATAAACGCCGGACAGGGCAATGACGCCCCTGAAGAGGTCCGGCCGACGCAAAAAAGTGATCACCGCATGGTCCGCACCCATGGAAAAACCCGTCACGGCCGGCGTCTGCGGGTTATATGAGCGGATCAGCGGGATCACTTCTTCTGTAATATAGCGGAAATACTGTTCCTGCCGCGCGGCGCGGAATTCATTGTCCCCTCCCTTGGGGGACCAGCTCTCCCTGTCCACCGTATCCACGACGAACAGCTGGATTTTGTTTTCTTCGATATAATCCGCCAGGTGGTGGATCATGCCGAAATCTTCATAGTTGTGGCACATGGAATCTTGTGTCGGAAATGAAAGAAACGGGGTTCCGCCCCGGCCGTAAATCATCATATGCATTTCCCGGTCCAGGTGTTTGCTGTAATGCGCTGTTTCTTCCCTGTTCATAGTGTCCCTTTCAGTCTTCTGCCGGATCCGTTCCGCCTGCAGTGAAGACACTGCTTATTATGTCATATGTCCGGCTCCCGGTCAATCAGATCACGTACAAATCCCATTCTCCCGAAAGATGGTTCCTGCATTCCTGTACGAATTCTGAAAGCGTCTTCTCTTCAGCAAAGCGGATCAGCGAACGGTTCATCTTTTTCCATAAGCAGGCATCCACTGCGTCGCGCAGCCCGCGACCGTCCGTCTCTCCGGACGCATACTGTTCCTCCAGAATGCTGTTATCCAGCGCGTTCAGGATATCCGCGATACTGATCCGGTCCGCCGGGCGGGACAGCGTATACCCTCCCCGCAAACCTTTCTGCGCACGGATCAGGCCAGCCTGTTTCAGATGCGTCAGAATCTGTTCCAGGTATTTCTGGGATATATCCTGCCGTTCCGCAATCTCCGGCCCGGATACAGCGATTCCGTTCTCCGAATACAGGGCAATATCCGTTAACGCCAGCATGCCGTATTCAACTCTTGTGGATACCTTCATAAAACTACCCCCCGTTATTCTCAGGTCCGCAGGAACAGGCGGCCGCATCCGGCCGCCTGTTCCATTCTTTCCTTGTTTACTTCGCCTGTCCGCCGCCTTCGAGTACCAGGCTTTCCTCATAATCCAGGCCGTAGGTATCCACCAGCGTCGCTTCATAATCCGCATGGAAGAACTTTTCTTCCGCCAGGGCGATGATCTCCTCGTTGATCCAGGCCAGCAGGGTCTCATTTCCCTTGCTGACCGCGGGCGCAATCGTGTCCTGGCTGCCCAGGGAAGGAATGCCGACCTCATAGCCCTCGTTCTCCAGCGCGAAGGCGATCACTTCCGTGTTGTCATTGGCCCAGGCAACCGCGCTCCCGTTTTCCAGGGCGGTCTTGGCGTTGGCATAGGTATCGTACTTCTGCAGTTGGATCTCCGGATTGTTCTTGATCAGGTAGTCTTCCGCCGTAGTGCCGGAAATGACGATCACCTGATCCTCCGCGCCGATCTCGGAGAGATCCCGGATCACGCGGCTTTTGGGGGAAACGACGCCCAGCGCCACATTCATATAGGGCAGCGCGAAATCAACTTTCTCGGCACGTTCCGCCGTCACTGTGAAGTTCGCCAGGATGATATCCACCTTGCCGGTTTCAAGGTATTCCACCCGGTTCGCGGCTTCCGTGGAAACGAAATTGACCTCAACGCCCAGGTCCTTGCCGATCCGCCGGGCAAAGTAGACGTCATAGCCCTGGTATTCACCGTTCTCGTCCACATAGCCGAAGGGGTTTTTATCGGAGAAAACACCGATATTGATCTTTCCGCTCTCTTTGATCTCGTCCAGGGTGCGGTATACTTTTCCGCCCTCCGCGCCTGCGGATGCCAGGGAAGCCAGTGCCAGTACCAGAAGGACCAGAATCGCAGTAACTTTAATGGTAGCCTTTTTCATAATTCATTCTCCTTTTCGGGCCGGCGGCCCGTCGTTTTATTGTTTCAATCATCGGACTTCCGTGTCCGGGTGTATTCAAAGGATTGCAGGAAACGTTTTGCCAGTTCTGTCTTCGGGGATTCAAAAAATTCCTCCGGATCCGTATCGTCCTGGATCCTGCCGTCATCCAGCAGGATGATCCGATCGGCGACCGCCCTGGCGAACGGCATCTCGTGTGTCACAATCAGCATCGTCCGCTTGTTTTCCGCCAGCTGCAGGATGACTTCCAGCACTTCCCGGACCATCTCCGGATCCAGGGCCGCAGTCACCTCGTCAAACAGCAGGATTTCCGGATGCATGCATAACGCTCTGACGATCGCAACCCGCTGCTTCTGGCCGCCGGAAAGCTGCCTCGGCAGGCTGTCCGCCTTGTCCGCAAGGCCGACGCGGGTCAGCAATGCCATTGCTTCAGCCTGAACCTCCTCTTTTGCTCTCTTCTGGGCCTTCATCGGCGCCAGCAGGATATTGTTCATCACCGTCAGGTGAGGAAACAGCTCGTAGCTCTGGAAGACCATCCCGATTTTCTGCCGGATCTGCGGCAGGTTCTTTGCTCCCGCGGTGATTTTCTGTCCGCGAAGCCGGATCTCTCCGCCCTGGATATCTTCCAGAGCGTTAATACATCGCAGGAGTGTGCTCTTTCCGCTGCCACTCGGCCCGACAATGACGATGACCTCTCCTTCATGAACCTGGAGGCTGACATCCTTCAGAACGGTCTGGCCGTCGTATTCCTTTGTCAGGTGCTCGATCGTCAGTACCGGTTCCGCCATGGTTTCACCCCCATCGTTTTTCAAGATGTTTTGCCAGCAGGCTCACCGGCCAGCAGAGCAGGAAATAAAGCAGGAATACAGTCAGATAAACCCCGAAGGCAGCGTTCGGGCTGGCCTTTCGGTTTGCCTCGATGATCTGCTGGGCAACTTTCAGAATCTCCACCACGCCGACCATCAGCACAAGGCTCGTTGTTTTGATCATCCTCGTAATCAGGTTGATGGACTGCGGAATCAGCCGCCTGACGGCCTGGGGCAGAATCACATACCGGTTTACCTGCGCCGGCGTCATGCCCAGTGCCATCGCGCTCTCGTACTGGATCTTCGGCACGCTTGTTACCGCTCCGCGGACCAGATCGCTCATTTCCGCCGTTCCCCACAGGGAAAAGACGATCACGGAGGACAATTCCCCGGAAAGATTCCAGCCGAAAGCCTTCGACGTTCCGAAGAATACCAGGAAAAGCAGAACCATCTGCGGCATGATATGGATGAACTCGAGGTAGCACCGCATCACGCCCCGAAGAACCCGGTTCTTCCTGCTCACAAGCATGCCCAGGAGCAGCCCGAGCACCATGCTGATCGCAATGGAAACCAGGCTGATCTTCAGCGCCGTCCACATGCCGCCCATCAGGCGGGCGAAGTTCTTTCCCTTGAACAGCACTTCAACCCCCAAACTCTGCATGCCGGGCCCTCCTTTCAAGCAGGCTTCCCAACAATGAGACTGGGAGCAGGATTACCAGGTAAAAGGCAACCAGCAAGGCCAGGCACTCCGTCGTGTTGTAATACAGGCCGATCTGGTCCTTCGCCGTAAACATCAGATCCATCAGGCTGATTGCGGAGAATACGCTCGTTTCCTTCAGCAGGAAGATCACATTCGCCATGATGCCCGGAATACTGATTGCGAACGCCTGCGGCAGGATGACATACCGGAAGGCCTGCAAACCCGTCAGCCCCAGGCTTACCGCGCTTTCATGCTGGATCTTTCCGACCGCTTCCAGGCCGCTGCGGAATGCTTCCGCCATGTAGCTTCCGCCGAGAAAGGCCAGGCCAGCGATGCCGCAGGCTTCCGCGCTCGTCCGGATTCCGATCTTCGGCAGACCGTAGTAGATGAAGAACAGCTGGATCAACAGCGGCGTATTCCGGCTCAGTTCGATATAAGCCGAAACCACTGACCGAAGCACGGGGATTTTCAGCTGCCGGACCGCGCTGCAGAGCAGGCCGACAAGAACAGCAAACAGAATGCCGAGCAATCCGATGCGAACCGTCAGCAGCGCCGCCTTTTCGTAAAGCGGCAGCACTTTCTGAATATAACTCCAGTTCATGCAGCTGACTTCCTTTCCGGGTCAGGAAAATAAAAACCGGGGCTTTACGCTCCCGGGCATCTGGCGGCCGGCCGTCACAGCATCACCGCTGTGCGGCTCAAAGGTGCGCGGCAGATGAGCCGGAACCCTTCGCCATGGAACATGCCCGGGAGATCAGCATTCGACAACACATAGAACCTGCCATGGCAGCCTTCCTGAACATGCTCCGCACTCCTTTCCCTTGGTTGATGGATCGGAGTATATCATCATTGACCTACTATGTCAATAGGTATTTAATGTTTTTTGCCTGTTTTTCTGAGATGCAACCGACTGGCCTTCTCCGGTGCAGAAATCATATGATGCCCCTGCTCCACAGATACCCCAGGATCCCCGCCTGCAGCACCAGCAGCAGCGGAAAGAATACTCTGAAATACCAGTGTTTGGTCTTATGGCGGAACACAAACATTCCCAGCGTTCCGCCGAGCGCACCGAACAGGATTGCCGAAAGGAAAAGCACCTTTTCCGGCACCCTCCACTGCTTCTTCTGGGCACGCTGCTTGTCATAGCCCATCAAAAAGAAAGAAATGAGATTCATCACCACCAGTGCGCATATAACAATGATTGTAGACGTCTTCATCCTGTTCGCTCCTCCTGTTTTGTCTTAACCCAGCGGCAAAGAATCCGGAACTTCGGCCATCACCGCCTCAGGTCCGGATTGCTGTGATAGTATGCTTCCTTATCCTGATACATTCGCTCGTCTGCTTTCTTCAGGGCATCCCTGATCTCCCTGGAATCCTGGATCACACAGCATCCTGCCGCGAAACTGACCTTCGGGAAACTGGAAGCCAGCCGTTTGATTTCCTCACATTTCTGATTGAGTTCTTCTTCCTCCCGGCCGAGGGTCAGAATCATAAACCCATCGCCACCCGCCCGGTAAATCTCATCCCCGGCAAACACCTGCCTCAGAACAGCGGCCCCGTTCTTCAGCATACTGTCCCCTTCTTCGTGGCCGTACTGGTCATTGACCCTCTTCAATCCGTTCAGATCCGCGAAGACAACACCCAGCCGGTCAATCCTGTCCCTGC
This sequence comes from Clostridia bacterium, assembly GCA_017404985.1. GTDB lineage: Bacteria > Bacillota > Clostridia > Christensenellales > Aristaeellaceae > Aristaeella. The sequence goes on from JAFRBK010000016.1 coordinate 53,974, forward strand.
CTTCCCGGAGCTCGTCAATCCGGTTGTTCATTTCGTTCCGGTTCATAATGCCGGTCAGCATATCCATCGTGCTGAGTTCCCTCAGGCGGGACAGCAGGATGTAGTTGGCAATCTCGGAGGCGATGAAATAGGTGCTCAGCTCAAGCGTTTCCTTAATCCGCAGGGTGTTGACCGTATCAAAATTGGTCGCCCAGATATAGCCGATCAGCTCCTCCCCGGACTTGAGCGGGAAAACAACGAGGCTCTGAACCTGGGATCTCAGCAGGGACTGATACCAGGCCGGGTTCCTTTCCCGGATATATTCCATATCCGCCTGGTCCTTCACAATCAGGCAGTTGCTTCCGCCGATGGTGTCCAGCCATGACAGGGCCACATCATAGAAATCCGGCATCATATCTTTTCTCAGCTGGTCCAGATCTTCCGAAGATTCGAGCGCCTCGCTGAGAATCCGGCAGGTTTTTTGCCTGGTATCCATCAGCAGGACCACACAGTTCTTGGCTTTGCACAGATCCCGAAGATCCAGGATCACACTGTTCATTGTCTGCTCAAAATCGGATTCATCCTTTACGCCGCGCAGTTTGATACAGGTACTGAGAACATCCTGGGCAGTGTCCTGAGAAAGGCTGGCCATCTTTTCGGTTTCAGCCTGATGGGTCACCACCTGGGTATAGGTACAGTAATGAATATTCCCTTCGTGCCCGACAGGGAGCATATAGATATCAAACCAGAAGTCAAAGCGTTCCGGGTGGACATAGGTATGCATGGGTTTTTTCCGGACCGCGCAGTTATAGCAGAACAGCTCAAAATTCAGATCCTTCGGGATATACTGTTCATAAAGGCTGTTCGGCTCAAAACGGGCCGCCTTCAGCTGCGGAACATCCGGGGATGGGTTTTCAATGGAATCAATATATGCCTTGTTCCCGGTCACAATCCGGATTTCCCCGCAGGAACCATCTTCCTTTTCCTCCACCGACATGATGCAGGTCATCGCTTCAATCTGGTCCGCAAATTGCTTCAGGTCCATCGTACCCCACCTTTGTTGATTCCTTGCCACTTATCCTGTATATCATACCATATCCGGACGGAAGAAAAAAAGATGCCCAATCATATTTCCCCAACCGCCAGCAGATTGTCTTTTCCCATACCGCACACATATGGATTGGAATCATACTGATAGCAGAAATCAAGAAAATCTTTCTTCTGCTTCGGATCCTTCATGATCTTTGTCAGGATTTCACGGGGAATTGTTCTCCCATAGGCGCCGGGACCCGAGAGATGAATGTTCTTCACACCATATCCGGACAGGGTTTTCTCCAGTTCATCCGGCATAAACGTGTAGGTAATGCACCAGGGTGTTCCGCCCTGTTCATACTGGGCAATCTCTTCTTCTCCGCCCATCAGGCCATCCGCCAGCAGCTTTTCAGCGTTTTTTCTGTTAAAAGCAAATCCGCTGATCATCTGCTCCCTGTTGGCAACACACCATTGCACAAAGGGATCGTCAGCATTTTCATCCAGGAAAAACTGATTCTTCTGGATCGGATTTGCCAGATACGGCAACGAACCCAGCCTGCTGGACACACTGATCATGATACGTTTCTTGGCAATCCGCACCAGTTCGCCAATCACTTTGTTCTGATTGGGATACGTATAAGAAATCGGCGCATCAAATGATATAACAAGATCGAATTCCTTGTCCCGGTACGCACTCAGGTCTTCCAACGCGCCTTTGACAAAAGTAATCCTGTCGAGAACACCTTCCTGTTCCGCCGTCTCACGTGCTTTATCAATCATTGGCTGAGAAATATCAAAATGGGTCACATGGCAGCCCTGTTTTGCCAGAAGGATCGAGAACCGTCCGCTCCCGGCGCCGCCATCAAACACCGTATCAATCCCGTCCAGATATTCCAGCAGTTTTCGCTGAATATGGTCCTTCTGAATAATATCGTCCATATACGTCGCTTCCCTGCGGCTTTCCAGTTCACCCTTATCTGGAAGGTTCCACTGCCGTTCTGATATCTTCCGGCTGTAATCCATATTCCTATTTCCCCCTATTTCATACCCATATCCGTTCTGTCAGTCTATCACTGCCGTAAGTCGGTGAAATAAACATTCCTTTCCTGGTGTCAATATTCTCCCATATCAATCTTCTTCACGATTACGCCTGCGTAATCATGGTTCGTTTTCTCAATGTGTTCCGGGTTCAGCTGGTAATGGATATTATACAGAAGCCCCTTATCGCCGGTCCGGTCTGCCAGATATGCCTCATCGATGTGGGCCCCGACCACTTCCAGGCAGATCATTACATGATCGTCTCCCGGAACGATTTCTTTTTCCCAGACATATCTGCATTCCAGATTCATGAAACATTCCCGAACCATCGGAGCATTCACCCAGCCGGCCGGTTCTGCCGTCAGCCCGGCTGCACTGATTTCATCTGTTTCCGCCTCATTGTGCCTGATTGTGGACATGCAGGCATCGTAGCAGTCTGCAGAAAAGAAGTTGATCACAGCCTCCTGCTTTTCTTTCAGCGTGCTGTATAGATGGCCGCCTTTATTCACGCTTCCGAGAATGGCATAATATCCCTTTCCATGATTTGCACTGGTAAAAACGGACCAGGACTGCATGCAGGCGTTTGTCAGTCCGTTTGCTTTATAGGTCGTTACCAGAAACATCGGAGACGGTACGGTTATCACAAACTCTTTCCAGCAAAACCCCCAGTCTCTCGAAACATCAGCATAATTGCCCTTCATGGCTTCCGGCATTTCACGATAAGAATACTTCATTCTCCGACACCTCTTCGCTTTATTCTTCCTTTCATTCAGTGAATCTTATGATCTGCCTTTCCGCATCCACAGCGGCATCAACTCCAAAGGGGATAATGCAGCGCGGCATCGCATGCCCGATATTCAGGTTGAACACAATCGGAAGCTCCGGCCGGTTAATCACTTCGACCAGCAGCTGTTTGTACTCTTCGGCATAGGTTTCATCCATCGGTTTCCCGGCCAGCACACCGGAAACCACATCAAACACACCGGTACCCTTCAGGAATTCCAGCGCCTTGCGGTACAGCGCCGGCGTCGGCTTTTCCTCGCTGGATTCCAGCAGCAGAATGCGTCCCTTCCAGTCCTCCCTTTCCGGGAACAAATGATACTTCCGGCACAGCACCGGCATGTCTGCATACCGGCCGCCATCGAAGAAATCATACAGCGAATCAATGCACCCTCCGAGGATCTTTCCCGAAAAGGCCGGGGAACCCTGCAGCAGCTCAAAACCCTGATTGGGATGGGCAGGAGTTGTCGTCCCGACCTGATCCGGTGAAAACTGTTTCCTTTCTTCGTACCAGACGTCGCTGGGAGTGACCTCCCGGATTGTTCCGGTCGTGACCAATTCTTCAAAGTATTTCCGGGTATAGGGGAGCATGTCCGGGCCCAGGTCGCAGACATCGCAAAGGAACGCCTGGCCGTAAAATGTTTTGAGCCCGACTTTATGGAGCATCAGATGATTGACGGTGGTATCCGAAAAGCCCAGAAAGACTTTGTCTGTCACCGCTTCCGCCAGTTCGTTATGGTCGAAGAGATACGGCAGCAGCCGGTAAGTGTCATCCCCGCCGATCGCACACAGGATCATGTCAATCTCCGGATCCCGGAACGCCTCCAGCAGGTCTTCCGCCCGCTTTTCCGGATGGTCCCGGACATATTCCAGCCCCTTCAGCGCATGGGGCATGAACTTTACGTTCAGGCCGTATTCTTTCAGCCTGCGCAGGCCGATTTCCACTTCATACCGGACGGACTCCTCCCCTGTAATCCCGCTGGACAGGCTTACAATTGCAACATTCCTGATCATTTTCCCCTCCATATTCTTCGCGGCAGGGAGATTTCACCATTCCCCTGCCATCCGTTTTCCAAATCAAGAGCAAAAACCGCTTACCCGTCAGAGATAAGCGGCCGGATGACGAATACCATTCCTTCGTGCTGTCATCATATTTGGTTTCTTCCGGATTTTTCACAATCAATAACCCTGCCGGATATCGTCCGTGTCAAACATGAGTTATCTTCTGTGCCCGCCAGGACCGCCATGGCCCGGCCCATGGCCTGCAGGGCCGTGAGATCCTCCAGGCCCATGCCCTGAAAGACCGTGCCCGAAAGACCCGAGGGGATTATGCTGCGGCGGTGATTTGCGAATCACCTTTCTCGGTTCCAGAGAGGGAGGGCTCAGACGCGGACGGAAATTCCGCTGATAGACAGGCGGATTCGGCCGGTAGCTGATTTGAAACAGCCGTTCCAGCAGCGATGGCTTCTTGTAACGGCGATAGGATCTGATCCTGTTGGATACCGTCAGCGCTCCGATCACGGCTGCTGCCCCTGCAAGCAGATTGCCGGCAGAGTCGAATACAGAATTCGTTGCCTTTGATGTCAGATCCACATACTGATCCTGCTGATTGGTCACAGATACCTGAACCCCATATTCGGTAAACAGCTGCGCAACGGTTTTCGCCTCATTGGCATTCAGCCTTTCGCCAACGACAACCGGCGCCATATTGACCAGGGCCGTCGATTCCGCATCCGTATATCCGAACACGTCTTCCAGAAGGTCGCCCGTCATGGTTTTGCTGCATGAACCGCAGGAGACCAGAACCAGATTGTATTCATCTGTCAGGTTCGCTGTTGAGACCGCCTTATTCAGAAGGGATATGGAAGCCGTTGTTTCCGTCAGCGCCTGCCCGCAGTACGGGCAAAAATTCCCGCCATTCACTTCAGCCCCGCAGTTTTTACAATACATCCTCATTCCTCCTCTCAGGATCATGATACTCCTATCTGTATTTTCGGATTCACCACGCGTTCATTGTACCATGGCGGAGCCTATACCGTCCAGATGAACTTTTACGGAAATTGCCTGTTGCCATCCCGGCGCGGGCGGCATATCATAATAGCTGTCCTGATCATTGTCTGTGAGGAGGGTTCTTATGCTGAAACTGTTTATCATCCTGGCGCTGCTCGTATGCCTGCTCTGCTGTTCCGCCGCCGCTCTTGCCGAATCCGCTTCCCCGCTTCCGGAGCTGCCGGACAAGCTGCCCCCTGAATACAAAAAAATCCTGAAAGAGGGCGGAACCGTCCGGAGAATCGAGTATCCCTCGAAGGATTATTACGGTGATCAGAAAAAAATCATGAAGCCCGCGCTGGTTTACCTGCCCGCCGGTTATTCGGAAGACCGGCAGTATGACCTGCTGGTGCTCTGCCATGGCATCGGCGGAACCGAAATGGAATGGGGATTTCTGAGCCCCGACTGCCCCGGCAAATGCGCCGTGGACAACCTGATTGCCAACGGGGAAATCAAGCCGCTGATCATTGTCATGCCCAACGGCCGCTCCACCGAGAACTACGGCAATACAGACTGGAGCAACATGCAGGCCTTCTATTCTTTCGGCCAGGAAATCCGTAACGACCTGCTGCCATGGATGGACGCCCATTACGCCACCTACGGCGCCGGCCTGAATGACCTGAGCGCCTCCCGGGATCACCGGTACATGGCCGGCCTGTCCATGGGCGGTATGCAAACCATCAATATCGGCATGTGCGAATGCATGGACCTGTTCTCCGCTTTCGGCGCTTTCTCCGCCGCGCCCACCAGCTATACGGCATCCAGGGTCGCTGCGGAAATCAAAAAGTTTGAACAGTATCCCATCCGTTTCTTCTATAACATCTGCGGTACGGAAGACGGCATTGCCTATAACTCCGCTTCCGCTGCAGCCAAAGACCTGCTGAAGTATACCGATCAGCTGACGGAAGCCAACTGGCACTGGCAGGAATGCCCCGGAGACCATAACTTTGACATCTGGTATCTCGGCCTGTTCAATTTCCTTCGCATCCTGGGAAACTGAAAGCTGATGCCTACTCTTCCGCCTTCTGGCTTTGATGCTTCCGCTGAATCCCGCGGCGGATCGCCTTTTCAATCTCCACGATCGGGATCACTGCCAGGGCCAGCGCCATGGCAACCAGGTATTCCGTGATAGTAATCGGCTGGAAGGAGAACGCCCTGTTCAGGAACGGCACGAAGATCACAGCCGCCGTGACCAGCAGGGAGAATGCCAGCGTTCCCCACAGCCACCGGTTCTGCTTCTTCAGGCTGAACAGGGACCTGTTCCGGGAACGCATGTTGAAGGATTGGAAGATCTCGAGCATGCTCAGGGTCAGGAAGGCCATCGTCATCCCCGCGGAAGATTCCGCAATGGCCCAGGCGCCGCTCTCCATCCGATGGCCGGCAAAATAGCTGAACACAGTAATCGCGGCAATCACCAGGCCCTGGAAAGCGATGTCAAATCCCATACCGTCCGCAAAGATGCTTTCCTTCCGGTCCCTGGGCGACCGCTCCATCACATCCTTCTCCGCCTCTTCCATGCCCAGCGCGATAGCCGGCATGGTATCGGTGATCAGGTTAATCCACAGGATATGGACGGGTTTCAGGATGGAAAAACCCATCAGCGTGGCGGAAAATACCGCCAGCACCTCCGCCAGGTTGGCGGAGAGCAGGAACTGGATCGCCTTGCGGATATTGTCATAGATGCGGCGGCCTTCACCCACCGCGGATACAATGGTGGCAAAGTTATCGTCCGTCAGGATCATGTCCGCGACGGACTTGGTCACATCCGTTCCGGTGATGCCCATGCCTACGCCGATATCAGCGCTCTTGATGGACGGCGCGTCGTTGACGCCGTCGCCGGTCATGGCCGTTACTTTGCCCAGGGCCTTCCAGGCGTTCACAATACGGACTTTATTTTCCGGCTGTACACGGGCGTAAACGGAATATCGCCGCACGTCGTTTGCGAAAACTTCGTCCGGGATCGCGTCCAGCTCCGCTCCGGTGATTGCCATCTGGCCGGGCTTCAGGATTCCCAGGTCCCGGGCGATCGCCGTCGCGGTATCCTTGTGGTCTCCGGTAATCATAATCGGCCGCACACCCGCGTTGCGGCACTTTTCGATCGCGTCCTTCACCTCGGGACGGATGGGATCGATCATCCCGCACATGCCGATCCAGGTCAGATCCTGCTCCAGCTCTTCCGGCGCGTTGGAGGCAGGGCGTTCGTCATAGACCCGCTGAGCGGCGCCCAGCACACGCAAGGCCTGGTCGGCCATTGCTTTGTTCTCTTCCAGAATCTGTTTCCGTTGCGCCTCTGTCATCGGAACCGCCTGGCCATGCTGCCAGATCCGGCTGCAGCGGCGCAGCACTTCATCCGGCGCGCCCTTGGTAAACTGGATAAAGCCATGCCCTGCCCCGACCCGGTGCAGGGTAGTCATCATCTTGCGCAGGGAATCAAAAGGCGCTTCGTCCACCCGCGGCAGATCCGCGGCCAGTTCGTCCTTCGGCAGCCCGTTTTTGTTCGCGTCGTTGACCAGCGCGCATTCCGTAGCCTCACCGACCGCCTCGCCCTGCTCCAATTCCGCGTCGGAGCACAGGGCCATGGCGGTCATCAGCAGTTTCTCATCCCCGGACACTTTCCGGACCACGGTCATTTTGTTCTGGGTCAGGGTGCCGGTTTTGTCTGAGCAGATAATCTGGGTGCAGCCAAGCGTTTCCACTGCCGTCAGCTTTCGGATGATTGCGTGGTTCCTGCTCATCCGCGTCACGCCGATGGAGAGCAGCACCGTAACCACGGCGCTCAGTCCTTCAGGGATCGCCGCCACCGCCAGGGATACGGCAATCATAAAGGTATCCAGGACGGCCTTTCCGCCGTTACGCACCAGGTTGATGATGAACACGAACGCACAGATCGCCAGGATCATCGCAGACAGTTTCCGCGAAAGCTCATTCAGCTTGACCTGAAGCGGCGTTTTCTCTTCCTTCGCGCTGGTCAGCGCGTCAGCAATCGCGCCCATCTCCGTGTCCATGCCGGTGCCGGTCACAACGGCGTGTCCCCGGCCGTAGGTCACAATGGAGCCCATATATACCATATTCTTCCGGTCGCCCAGGGAAACTTCCCCGTTGTCTCCGGCCGTAAGCGTATCGCTCCCTTTTTCCACATCCGTGGATTCCCCGGTCAGGGCGGCTTCCTGGGCCTTCATGGAGGCGCATTCCACGATCCGGGCGTCCGCCGGAACGGCGTCCCCGGCTTCCAGGATCAGCAGGTCGCCCCGGACCACTTCGTCGGCCCGGACGGTTTTCTGGTGCCCGCCGCGGATGACCTTGGCCGTAGCCGCCGCCACCTGCTGCAGGGCCTCAATGGCGGCCTCCGCCTTGCTCTCCTGGTATACGCCCAGGCAGGCGTTGGCCAGCACGACGATCAGGATGATTACCGTGTCCGTCAGGCCCTCGTGGGCGTACACCGCAGTCACCGCACTCACGATCGCCGCGATGATCAGCACGATGGTCATCGGATCCTTCAGTTCACCGATGAACTTTTTCAGCAGGCTATCCTTTTTGCCTTCCCTGAGCTTGTTGGGGCCATCGCTGGCCAGCCGCGCGGCGGCTTCCCCGTCCGTCAGGCCTTCCATGCCGGAACCGGTTTCCGCCAGCACCGCTTCCTTATCTTCCAGATATGGTTTCAAATCGTTTTCCCCCTGTTTCCAATCAGCAAAATCAGCAAACTTCTGAACCAATCGTATCATATACCAAAGCAGGCAGATAATCAATCGGCTGTAAGCAGGCTGAACGTGCAGTCGAAATGCATTTCCTCCGGAATCTGATATTCTTTCAGCAACTCCGGCCCGCAGCTGTTGGAGCCAACACCGCTCTGGTATCCGTCCACGCAGAGAATGGCGGCATCTGCTTTAATCAGCTCGAAATTGTGCTTCCGGTCAGCCAGTTCCTCCTGCGGATATTGGGACGCACTGAAGGAAAAGCCGCTCCCCGTTACCTGCAGGGCAATGTCCCCATTCCCGGCGCACACCATGCTGCAGCCCCAGTGGCTGCCGTTCTCCTGCGGCTTGAGATAATCCTCATGCAAGGCCTCGACAGTTGCCTGGTACAGATGCCGGAAGGAGGCCCGGTGCTTGTCGATGTAGCTTTCAAACGGCCCATATCCGAAATAGCTGATCTGCTGCATGTCCTTCGGCAGGAAGAGCCGCAGGCCAAAGCGCGGCAGAAAGGGATCCTCCGCCCGGCGCCGGGCATCACAGCACATGCGGATTTCGCCGTTATTGCCAATCTGCCAGGCCACCTTCCCGCGGACTACAGGCGGCAGGTGCGGAGCGGAGATGGAAAACGTTGTCTCCAGGGTCCAGCCATCCGTCCCTTCGATCAGCACGGTGTCGTATCCACGAGCCTCGGCGTTCCGATAGAGCTTCTCCTCCCACTTTTGCGCCACATTGCGGTCATTATCTGTCGGCGCTCGCCAGATGTTCCAGCGCATGGGACGCTTCAGCAGAGTCCGCTGACAGAAAACCATTTCATCGAAGGCTGCGGTATATTTGTTGTATGCATACCGGAAGGAAGCCCCTTCCAGGATGATCTGCCGGCTGGTTTCCCGGACACGGAGCGGCCCGCCCGATTTCGCCATGACCGGCGCGTTATATTCCTGCTGCCCGGCTTCATCTTCACCCACCAGGTGCCCGGATGCGGTCAGGCCGGCATCCCGCAGCTGGTACTCCGTCAGATGAATGGCAAACGGGCCCGTGAGGCCTTCCGGCAGGGCCAGGGTGATTTCCCTGCGATCATGCGGCCCAATATCCAGAAGATCAGCAGGAACATCCGCCGTGTAAATTTCCTGCCCGTTCTGCCGGATCGCCCAGGTCATGCGGATAGCATCCTTCAGGTTGGTGAAATCCAGGGTGTTCCAGAGGGTGAGCACGCCCTTTTCCGGCACCGACGCCACAATCCGGGCCGGCCGCAGCACATTCTTGTATTCCTTCAGGCCTGTATGGGGCCGGCGATCCGGATAAACCAGCCCGTCCATACAGAAATTGCCATCGTGCAGCAGCTCGCCAAAGTCACCGCCGTAGGAATACTTCTTCCGGCCGTCCGCCGTCCGGCCCATGGCGATCGCGTGGTCACACCACTCCCAGATGAACCCGCCGCAGTGGCCTTCGTGCCGATGGAAACACTGAAAGTAATCCTCCAGATCCCCGGGGCCGTTTCCCATCGCATGGCAGTATTCGCACAGCACATAGGGCAAATTCAGTTTTTTCTCTTCGAAATACTGATCGATTTCTTTGATCGAGGGATACATCCGGCTGTAGGTATCCAGGGAAACGGAATTGATCTCCTGTCCCTCCGGCGGGAAGGACGCCCGCTCATAATGGGTCAGCCGGGAGGGGTCAAACGCCTTTGTCCAGGCCAGCGCCGCATCAAAGTTGCATCCGTATCCGGATTCATTGCCCATGGACCACATCACCACGCAGGGACGGTTCTTGTCCCGGTTCACGCACCGCTGCACGCGATCCACAAATACATTCTCATACGCCGGATCATTCGCCAGCAGGTTATAGGACTCCAGGAAGGTGGGCATACTGACACGGGTGACGCCGTGGCATTCCATGTCCGCTTCATCTATCACATAGAATCCATAGACATCGCACATCTTCAGGAATTCCGGCGCGTTGGGATAATGGCTGGTGCGGATTGCATTCACATTATGTTCCCGCACGATTCGCAGATCCCGCAGCATCATCTCCATTGTAACGGCGCTGCCCACCGCAGGATCGCTGTCGTGCCGGTTGACGCCTTTGAATTTGACGGCTGTGCCGTTGATCTTCACCACACCGTCCTGCACGCAAATCTTTCTTACACCGACCTTCTCGGCAATCCACTCCCTCCCGCATTGCATCAGCAGGGTATAAAGATAGGGATCCTCGCTGTTCCACAGGCGGGGATTGTTCAGTTGAAACCGGATTTCAGCGCCTTCGGCCGTCCCGTGCGCAAGGGTTTCCCCGGACGCATCCAGCAATTCCCACTGCACCGGCGCGCTTCCTGCTTTCTCCAGATCCACGGTGATGTCCGCAGCGCTGAAGTCCGCGTTCAGGATGGTATGGACAAAATAGTCCTCCACCCGATCGGCTTCCCGCCGCAGCAGGTAGACATCCCGAAAAATCCCGGACTGGCGGAATTTATCCTGGTCCTCGAAATACGTACCGTCGCACCACTTCAGCACCAACACCGTCAGATTGTTCTCTCCCTCTGTGAGATACGATGTGATATCAAAGGCGGAAGTTGAGTGAGACACCTGGCTGTAGCCCACAAACTGCCGGTTCACCCATACATACAGGCAGGAATCCACGCCTTCGAAATGCAGCGTCACGGTCTCCCCCGCCTCCGGATTCCAGCGGAAGAAACGGGTATACAGCCCGCAAGGATTCTCCACCGGCACAAAGGGCGGGTCGTAGGGGATCGGAAACCGCACATTGGTGTACTGATGCCGGTCATATCCGCAGCATTGCCATACGGACGGCACCGGAATGGTATCCGGCGTGGCCGCGGCGGCGAAAAGGTCCTCCGGAAGGTCCAGAAAACTGTTGTAGTAGCCAAAACGCCATTCTCCGCTGAGCATCATAAAGCGTTCCGACCGTTCCCGATTGCCCTGCAGCGCACACTCCCGACTCGCACAGGGAATAAAGTAAGCACGATTGGGCAGGGTATTCACATGAAGCCGGGATGTATCCTCATGATAACGCATGTCCGTCCGCCCGCCGTCCTGCGCAAGCCCACCCCGGGCATTCGTCCCTTCTGTCCGGATTCCCGGTTTTGTTTCCGTCCTGTTTGCAAATTTCATTTTCCCATCCTCCGCTCTCCTGGTCAAAACCTCCTGATGAATCATGACAAAGGTATTGTATCATTTGTTTTTTCATCTGGGAAGGCACATTCAGGCACATTCGGCACGCAGGGCGTTCCGGTTACATCTGAAAGCTTTTCCCGATTAAATCCGCACAGGCAAATAACTCTTCGCTTTACCTTGCCGGAGCATCATGAATTCCTTCCATCCCAAATTTCATAGGCGTTCTCCCATGTTTCCACGGAGAACGGCCTTCTGGTGTCGCCGATTTCCTGCGCATACTGTTCGACGAATTCCAGGAAGAACGTCATATGCTCATGGGTCTTCAGCCACTCTTTTGTGATCACCTTCGTCCAGACGGTTGCTTCCTTAAATTGTTCCGAATTTCTCAATACCTCAGCGTATCCCTGTTTGTCAAAAGGAACCCGGACTTCTTCTATGCCGACTTCCCCGCCTTCTGAAACGGACAGAACGGTATATGGAACACTGTCGTGAATAAAGTCCAGAGGCAAACCGCAGGAACCGGGATTGATCAGAAAAACCTTCCGGTCCGTATCCTGCCAGTTCCACTGGACGTGAGAGTGCCCGAAAAGATAAACGCCTTCTTCCAGATCCGGCAACGCGTTTTGAAAGCCCGGATCATGATGAAAGAGGTTCTGTACATCCTGTCGGTAATATTCCGGCGTTATGTTTATTCCCTCATATCGTTTTGCCAGCACGCCCGGTCCAATCAGCCTGAATTCGCAATCGCCAATCCATGTTGCTGAAGCATGTGAAAGATGGATTTTCACGCCGTTCACCCGGAATTCGATAGTATGCGGCAGCGCCGTCAGGAACCGCAAATGTTCCGCTGATACATTCCGGAAACACCAGTATGTGACCTGCATCTGGCCGTCAGTCCAGTCACTCTGGTCTTTCCCGATCAGGTTCTCCAGATATTTTTCCTCATTCCCCCGAACAATATGCGTATGATCCAGCATCATCAGCATGGCAATACATTCATCCGGGAACGGCCCGCTCAGGCAGTAATCGCCGGCAAAGATAAACCCGCTGATTCCACGGCTTTTTGCGTCCTCAAGCACAGCGTTCAAAGCCGGAAGGTTCCCGTGAATATCTGAAACGACTGCGAATCTTCTGATCCGGGACTCCGGTGCTGCCAGGTCTGCCCGCTCACAGCGGTTATGGCCTTTGATCCCTTGTTTGTTTTTCCAGGACATCATCATTCCCTACCATTTATTCCGAACTTTTTCCGCAAAGCCCATCAGATTACTGATCTGCAGTGTCCGGCCATCGTCCAACACCGCCGTTCCGCTGAACCGGCCGAACACCTGATGTTGATCAGAACAGATTATCCCCACATTCACTTTGGCGCTTCTGTCCATTACCGGCTGAAACCGCATCTCAAACTGTCCGTCATCGCTGGTAAATGTCCATGGCGACATATAATCTTCTTTTCCGCCACTCATCGGAATATGAAATGTCACCTGACTCAGCTTGTGAATCTTTCCTTCATAAAACAGCACGTTTTCACTGGCTGCGGAAGTATCGCCAAAGCCATACCCGATATTAAAGCCGAAAGGAAGACCGTGGGCCAGGCCGGAAGCCGATCCCCAGTACCAGGTGTTGTCGTATGTCCAAACGCCGCGGCCCCAGTCCAGCACCGCAAACGTAACATCCGGATTACAGCGGTACTCCTTCCTGCCAAGGGTAATCATACCCTCCACACGCATGCAGTTGATTTTCTGATTGTAGTAAAAAGCTTCCGGATGATCCTTAAAAGGAGTAACAATTACCATTGTTTCCTTCGGTGCGTCCGTCAGATGAAGGTCAAAAGCGATCTTTTCCTCCCCGCTGAATTTATTCATAAATCCAGTCAGATGACGGCTCCTCCCATCGTTTTCGAAAGAAAGCATGTATCCCTTCCCCTTCACCCGGATATTACCCTTCCTGCTGGTCGGCGGAAGATCACGCGGAGACATCAACGGCAGCCCCATCACTGATTTCGTGATCTGCGTGTTTTTCTCAAAATCCAGCAATGAAATGCTGTCCATCGTCATATATCCATTGTGGTCAATCGTCAGCGCCAGCGCAAACTGATCTGTACAGACGGCGTAATAATCCCATTCTTTGATCCGCCAGCGTTTTGCTGCCACCTTGCCGCGTTCATATGTTTTGATGAGTTCCGTTGCGTATCCGGTTTCAATCAGCCGGCCCTGATCATCGTGCAGGGGGCCGGGCGTCACAATCCGCTTTTGCATGATCACTTATTCCTCCAGTCTGTAAGCTTTTCAAGGATTTCCCGAGTTTGCCCGGAAAGCACTGCGTAAACAGTCATCTCAGTTTTTCCATCCAATTCCGTATAATGCTCTGCATCTGTTCCGGATGCCGGTCAAAATGATGCGTTTCCCCGGACATAACAGCCAGTTCGCAGTGCTGATAGCACTGCGCCATTCGCCGGGAGTCTTCCAGCGGAACAGTATCATCCTCATCACCATGAATGATCAGAACCGGCCCCCTGTAGCGATCCACCGCGTCTTCCACGTAGATTGTCTGTGCAACGCGGAGGTAGTTTCCATCCAGCTTCAGATCTTTAATCACTGTCATGGAATCCGGAACATATTCCGGATCAAAGGAGAATCCAAGCATACTGCCATCCCGGGCAGCCTGCGGAATCATAAAGGCCGGAGCACGGAGAATCAACCCATGAATCCGATCCGCTTCCATGCCTGCAACCAGCGCTGCCACCAGGCCGCCCTGGGAGTGACCGGAAAGATACAAATCCGTATAGCCAAGTTCCCGGGCATAATCAATGACTGCCATGGTGTTGGATATCCACTTATGCAGCGTGTGCTTCCGGAATTCACCTCCGCTTTCGCCATGCCCGTACAGGTCAAAGCGGAGAGTAGCGTATCCTGCCTCCCGCATGGCTGCGGCAGCAAGGATATTGTGCGGCCTGTCTTTTGCGCTGGTAAACCCGTGAAGCAGAATCACCAACGGGCACTTATCAGGGCCTTCCGGTTTTTCCAGCACCGCGCTTAACCGGATCCCATCATCATTGATAACCATTTCCGACATCAGGTTTCCATTACTCGGTTTCATCGAACTCGCTCCACTCTTCCCAGTCTTCACGTTCCCCTACCGCTTGAAATATTTTATTCCGCCATCAACCGCACAAGCTCCGCACGAGCATCATCTGATTTGGCACAAGCGTGTTCCAAATTGTCTGATCGAATCCCTTTACGGCTTATATTGCTCCATCATCTCAAGAATATCTGTTTGATAAACGTTCCCGTTCAATACGCCCCCATCAGGTGCAAAAGAGATGGTCCTGACGTCCTTTGGATCTTCCTCA
Source organism: Clostridia bacterium (assembly GCA_017404985.1). Lineage (GTDB taxonomy): Bacteria > Bacillota > Clostridia > Christensenellales > Aristaeellaceae > Aristaeella. The sequence continues at coordinate 69,024 of JAFRBK010000016.1, forward strand.
TAAGGGTCTGTCACCGTCGTATTTTCATCGAAATACTCGCGAAGGTATTTCAGGGCGTTTCCGGATGGAAAGACCACGTTGCCCTGATTGAGAGAGATATGCAAAGGATCGAACTTCCGAATGATCTCCCAGGTCCGATTATTGTACGGGTTCGGGTCTTTGGGACTGACAAGCCACGCAGGCTGCAGACGGACGGGGATCCCGGCCTGAACGGCGTTTTGGGCAAAACATAAGACCGGATCAAGAGGAATATGCTCCTGATGAAAAGCGTCCACTGACAAAAGCAGATCATTGACGCCGCAGTTTTCAAGATTGCTTACAACCTTTTCGATCTTTTCAGGATTTTTGGAAAAATAACCGTTTGTGATCAACTGCCGTTTTTCGATTCCCAAATCGGATGCCGTTTTGTGGATCGCGCAGACTGTATCAGGGTATAGGAGCGGCTCGCCGCCAAACGTCATCACGGTTTTGATTCTGTAATGAGCGCAGATCTTTCTGATCGCTTCCGCAGCTGCATCTGCGTCGATATGTCCGGTGAATCTGTCGTGGTCGCCCTCTGAACAGTGCCTGCACCTACCAGTACACGCCATTGTTACTACAAACTCTATTTTGTTCAGATTCCTTAAATAATCATTCACTGTCTGCGACCGCTCCCTACAGCAGATTCATTTGCCTCAGTTCTTTTATCGTCTCATCCGGGCTGACATGCAGAATGCCGGTACCTCCGGCGTCTTTCCAGTCCCGTATCGTTTTTGCCCGATCATCGATCAGCACAGAGTTTGCATCCTTGCAGAACAGCATTTTCTCTTTCCGCAGAACGATATTGACCTTCACAGATTCTGACAGGTTTCGCTTCGTCCAGGCTATTTTATCTTCTCCTGCTGTGATAATCCCACGCTCCGGTTTGGGAATGCCCGTCAGGATTTCACACCGGTCTCCATATTTCCGGTAAATGAGATCAAACATTTCCTTCGCGCCGGGCATGATCTCCAGTTTGTCGTAGAAATGATCAACCTTCCGGAGCGCATCCCACATCAGATCGTCAGCCTTCACGTCCCTCTTCCCATTCTGGGCCTGCGGCTCCATGTGGCACAGTTCCCTGACGCCCCGTTCAAAATCCGCCAGCACGCCATCCATATCGATATAGGCCCGGATCTTCGATATGATTGATGGGTCAAGATCATCGAAACTGTCATTTTTTTGAACTGCTGCCTGAAGTTCCGGATGCATACCGTCACTCTCCTTCACATTTTTTGTTTGGTTTATCCTATAACATACAGTGCATTCGCCTTCCGGATCTCATCCCGGATTTCCTTTACCCGGCCGTTTCGGCAAGTCTGTCTTTGCTTTGAGGGACAGTCACAAAAGTCCGACCGTTAGCCTGCCACCTCAGTTTCCTTGCTCAATCACCGATTCCAGGAGAATCTTTTTTTCGAAACCGCCGCGCATGTCCTTTTTCTTTTTCCGGATTGTTTCCACTTCGTCCAGGGAACTGCCCCGGGCCACAGCAACAGCAGACATAACTTCCAGCAGGTCTGCCAGTTCTTCCATGGATTTGCTCTCCTGGTATTCAGCCAGCTCTTCGTTCAGTTTCCGATCCAGCATAGTGATATAGTCTTCGTTCGACAGCTCAGAACAAACGCAGCTTTTCCCGTCTTTTTCGATCATCTCCGGTATTTTATCCCTGACCAGCTTGTGGTATACGATTCGTTTCATATACTTATCCTCCGATAATAGCAATCATCCTGCCGATCCGTTTGAATCAACAAGCGAGCTGAGCCAGATTATGTCAGATACTGAGAGATAAACTCATCCGGAGTGTATACCGGCACTGTTCCTGCTGTAAAATGAGTCGTGTTTCTTGTTATAATGCATTTCATTCAGTCCGCTGGGAGAGATGATCCGTTCGTTGCCGAATACGACTTCAATGCGCGGTTTGTACATGATTTCGCCCTCCGTTTCATGCTACTATTATACCACGGAGAGCTTGAAAATACTACGTTTTCAGCACCTGTTGGG
>JAFRBK010000017.1 GCA_017404985.1 Clostridia bacterium
AATACCCACAATGTTTTCTTTGCATCGCTGGCTACATTGGAGACAACGGTGGACTCTGCATTCGGAGTATGGGCAACCCCTAACGATCAGCTGCGGTCGCTGTGTTCATTTAAGTAAAATCAATTATGTCGTTTACTATAACTGTATCGAACTTGGCGACTTAGTTTCACAAATTGATAGCAGAGCTTTTGCTGACAACAATCAGCTATGGCAAATTATTGTATCAAATTGGGACGCAACCTTTGCACAAGATGCATTGGAAAACACGCCCGCGATTCTGGTACTGGAGCATGAACCGACTGAAAGCAATTTTGCTTTTCCCTATGCGTTGAATCAATAGTTGCTACATGAGACCAACGCATGATTGTGCATAGCGGCATGAGGAATGGATAAACTTGTATCCTCAGATACTAGCAAATCCGATTCTACATATTTGGAACTTGCGAATTCCAAATCAACAGGGTCAATTATACATAAACAGATTGATCAGAAAACCAAGATAGGCAATGATTATCGTGAAGCTCCGTGAGGAAGATCATGGGGCATTGCTGCGGCGATGCAGCCAGAGGGCGTTTTCCGGGAGGATGATCTTTTCAAGGGCGGCACGGCAGATTCTGCGGAGCTGTTTATCACAGAGCGGGTTTTCCAGTTTCTTTGCAATTTTAGGCCAGGAAAGGCCGGACAGGAACCGGGAAGTCACGATCAGCGCTTCCCGACCGGAGAGGTATTTATTGATCAGGGCGGTGGCCTGCATTTTGAGAGCCTCCGAAAAATGAAGCATGCGGAGGAGGCGTTCCCTGAACTCCTCCTTTCTTTCGAGCAGGGGTACAAACCGGGGATCCGGATCCGGGGCAGCCTGGACTTTCGGGCCGTCAAAACCGGAGGAGGCGCAGGGCGGATCAGCCGGCGTGCCTTGAGCCGGAACGCAAGGCTGTGCTATAATCAACTACCCCCCTGCGTAAACAGGAAGAAGGAGAAAAGACTGCCCTATGACCCAGAAAGCCATGCCGGCGCAGGACCGCCGATCCATGACGCTTCGAGCGCTTTCCGTTGCCTGGCCGGCGATGGCGGAGAGCTTTTTTGTGGCGCTGGCCGGAATGATCGATACTATGATGGTGTCGGAGATGGGGAGCTACGCGGTGGCGGCGGTCGGCCTGACCAACCAGCCCAAGTTCCTCGGCCTGACGCTGTTTTTCGGGATCAACGTTGCGGTCTCTGCCCTGGTGGCCCGCCGCAAGGGGGAACAGCGGCAGGACCAGGCCAACGAGGTATTTCTGACCTCGCTGGTGATGACACTTATTCTGTGCGCTGTGCTGACGGTGGTTTTCGTGGTGTTTACACCGGGGATGATGCGACTGGCGGGAAGCAACGCGGACACTCATGACGCGGCGGTGGAATACTTCCGGATCATTATGGGCGGCATGTTTTTCAACGTGCTGACGATGGTGATCAACGCGGCCCAGCGGGGCAGCGGCAACACCAAGCTGTCCATGACGACGAACCTGACCAGCAGCGTGGTCAATGTGCTGTTCAATTATCTGCTGATCGGCGGGCACTTTGGGTTTCCTGCCCTGGGCATTCGGGGAGCGGCGATCGCCACCGTGCTCGGCACCGTGGTTTCCGCCGTGATGGCTATCTTTTCCCTGATGCGGCGTTCCAGCTATATCCAGCTGCGGATGGCCTTCGGGAAAACGGTGCGCTGCACCCGGGAAGCGTTCCGTTCCATTACCCGGCTGGCGACAAACACTTCCCTGGAAAACATCGCGATGCGGGTGGGCTTCATGGCCACAGCGCTGATTGCGGCCCGGCTGGGGACGGATGAATTCGCCGCGCATAATATCGGCATGAATATCCTCGGCCTCGGATTCTCCTTCGCGGACGGCATGCAGGTGGCGGCGATTGCCCTGGCCGGGGAGAGCCTCGGCGCCGGGGAAAAGAAGCAGGCGATGGAATACGGGAAAATCTGCCAGCGGATCGGTTTTGTGATTTCAGTGGTGCTGGCGGCGTTCCTGTTCTTCGGCGGAGGCTGGTTCTACGGCCTGTATTTTGAGGAACCGCACGTGATTGAGATGGGCGTGCTGATTTCCCGCTATACCATGGTGATTGTGCTGCTGCAGATTTCCCAGATCATTTTCACCGGGTGCCTGCGGGCGGCGGGCGACGTCCGATACACCCTGCTGGTTGCCCTGATTTCCGTTACCCTGATCCGGACGGCGGTTACGGTGCTGCTGGTGCTCGTGTTCAACATGGGCCTGAGCGGCGTATGGCTGGGGGTCCTGTCGGACCAGCTGTCCCGTTTCCTGCTGATGGGGCGCCGGTTCCGCCAGGGGAACTGGGTGAACATGAAAATCTGAGGGCTATTCTTCCCGGACCACATTCCGGGCCCAGAAGCCGGACTTCAGCATCAGCAGCCCGATGACCAGCTTAATGACATCGACAAACTGCACACAGGCGTAGATCTGCACAATACTCATGTCCGTGAACCGGGTCAGGCAGAAAGCCAGTACCACAGTGATGAGCCAGGAATATACCGCATCAAACAGGAACGTGATGACGGTGCGGCCGCCGGAGCGGATCGTGAAATAGGTTGAGTGGGCGAAGGAGTGCAGGGGCAGGGACAGACCGGCGATGACCAGCAGCTGCCGGGTCAGCTCCCGCACATCCTCATTGACCTGGTACAGCCGGGGAATCAGCGGCGAAGCAAGGACCATGGCCGCGCCGATGATGACATGAATCACTTCCGTGAGAAAAATCAGCTTGCCGGCAGTATCCCGGGCAGCCGGGATTTTTCCGGCGCCGAGCTGCTGCCCCACCATGATCGCGGTGGCGCTGCCCATGGCAAACATGATGACGCAGAACAGGTTCCAGGCGGTGCTGGTAATATTCAGGGCGGCTACCGCGTTCAGGCCGCGGCTGGAATAGAACTGATTGATAAAGGTCATGGCCAGAGACCAGAGGATTTCGTTGACCAGCAGCGGCAGCGAGGTCCGCGTGATCCTGCCGGCCAGGCGGCGGGGAATCCGGAAGCTTTTATACGCGTCCAGCAGGAACCGGTATTTATCCGTGTGCCGGTGGGAGTGGACGACGACGATCACCATTTCCGCGAAGCGGGAGATTACCGTGGCGATGGCCGCGCCGCGAACGCCCAGCGCGGGGGCGCCGAGATGGCCGAAGATCAGCACCCAGTTCAGAAACAGGTTGATCAGAATGGCACAGATGCCGGCAAACATGGGCGCCCGGGTTTCACCGGCTTCCCGGAGGGTTCCGGCGTAGATCTGGACCAGGGTGAAGGGAATCAGGCCGACCAGCATTACCCGCAGATAACCGACGCCGTCCTCCAGCGTGCGGGCCAGGTCGCCGCCGTTGCTGTCCCCCTGCAGGAAGGAGCGGATGAACTGCTCCCCGAAGAGCAGATAGACAGCGATGGCGCCCACCGTAAAGGACAGGCCGAAAAGAAGCTTATATCGGAAGGTGCAGCGCATTCCCTCCATATCGCCCTTGCCGAAAAACTGGGCGCCGAAGATGCCGGGCCCGCTGAGGCCGCCGAAGATGGCCAGCATATGCACGGTCAGCACGGTATTGGCGATGGACGCGGCGGAAATGGCTTCCGTGCCGAGGCTGCCCACCATGACGTTGTCCAGCAGGGAGACAAAAGAAGTAATAAACTGCTGAATGATGATGGGGATCAGCAGACGCAGCACCTTCTTATAGAACTGTTTGGTTCCCACATACCGTGACAGCATACCGAAAGACCTCACATAAAAAGCGATACGCGCCCATTGTACAGGACGGGAAAGGAAAGTCAAGAGGCTGTTTTTTTTCGTGTCATATGTTTGTGTCAGACAGGGGATTCATGATATAATCAACCATTGATGTCAAGCGGGGCTGCCCCGCGTTTCCCGGAGGAAGTATGCGCTTAAAGAAGCTGGAAGTGTACGGGTTCAAGTCCTTTGCCGATCGGACGGAAATCCTTTTTAATGAAGGCATTACGGGCATCGTGGGCCCGAACGGATCGGGGAAAAGCAATATCGGCGACGCGGTTCGCTGGGTTCTGGGCGAACAAAGTGCCCGCACCCTTCGGGGCGCCAGCATGCAGGACGTGATTTTCAACGGAACCCAGCGCAGAAAGCCGCTGAACTACTGCGAGGTTTCCCTGGTTTTTGACAATGAGGACCGGGCGCTGCCGCTGGATTATGCCGAGGTGTCCGTGACCCGGCGGGTATACCGCAGCGGCGAGAGCGAATACTTTCTGAACCGGTCCGGCTGCCGCCTGAAGGATGTGATTGACCTTTTCCGGGACACGGGGATCGGCAAGGAGGGATACTCGATCATCGGGCAGGGCCGGATTGACGAGATCCTTTCCCGCAAGGGGGAGGACCGGCGCCAGGTGTTCGAGGAAGCCGCGGGGATTGTCAAGTTCAAGGCCCGGAAGGAAGAGGCGGATAAAAAGCTGGCCAAAACCCAGGAAAACATGAGCCGGGTGACCGACATCATGGACGAGATGGAACGCCGGCTGGCCCCGCTGGAGGAGCAGGCCGGAAATGCCCGGGTTTACATGAAGCTGGCGGAGGAGCTGAAGGAACTGGACATGAACCTGTTCCTGGCCCGGTCGGACAAGATGGAAGCCCGCCTTCGGGAGATTGACAGCGACCTGCAGAGCATCCGCAGCATCCTGGACCAGACGGAAGCGGCCCTGCAGGAAAAAACGGAGCAGCGGGATGCCCGGCAGGCGGAGATCGCGGAGCTGGAAACCCGGATCACAGAGGCTCACACCACCCTGATGGCAGGCATGGAAACGGTGCATGGGGCGCAGGACGCTATGCGCACCGTGGAGGAACGCCGCCGGAACCGGGCGGAGAACCGCGCCCGGACCGAGGAGGAACAACGGGCTGCGGCGGAACGGATCGCAGAGCTGGACCGGCTGGCCGCGGAAACCGACGATACCGGCGAGACGCGGGCGGAAGCGCTGCGCGAGCATGAGGAACGCCTGGCGGAAGCACGAAAGGCGGAGGCAGAGGCACGGGCGGAGGAAAACCGGAAGGAGAAGGCGCTCGAGACACAGAAGGCGGCGGTGATGGACGCCATGAACCGGAACGCCGCGATCCTGAGCGACCAGACCCGCCTGAAGACCATGCTGCAAACCATGGAGAGCCGGCAGGAAGAGATCACGAAAGCCTGCGGGACGATGAAAGACGAGGAGGACGGGTTGGAGGAAGCCGTCCGGGAAGCCCGGAAACGGCTGGAAACGGAACAGGCAGAGCAGGCACGGCTGGAGGAAGCGCTCCGGGAAGCCCGGGAAACCCTGGAGGCCGCGGATGCCGCGCTGATCGAAGCACGGCGCCGCTACGACGAAAAACTGAAGGAAATGCGGGATATGGAGTCCAGGCAGAAGCTGCTGGACGAAATGTCCCGGGAGATGGAAGGTTACGCGGGATCGGTACGGCATGTTGTGCGCCATGCCCGGGAAACCGGAATGACGCAGGTTCGCGGCGCTCTGAGCCAACTGATTTCCGTGCCGGAAAAGTTTGAAACCGCCATCGATATGGTGCTGGGAATGACCCAGCAGAATGTGGTGACCGAGGACGAGGAGACCGCCCGGAAGCTGATCGAATTCCTGCGGCAGAACCGCCTGGGCCGGGTGACCTTCCTGCCGATGACGACGGTGAGGCCCAAGCTGCTGGATGCCCGGGAGCGGGAAGCCCTGAAACTGCCCGGCTGCCTGGGGGTGGCGTCCGACCTGATTTCCTGCGATGAGGAATACCGGGGAATTGTGGAAAACCTGCTGGGAAGAACGGTGGTGGCCGAAGACCTGGCCCGCGGAATCGCCATCATGCGAAAGGGCGGCCACAGCTTCCGCCTGGTGACGCTGCAGGGAGACGTGATGCATTCCGGCGGTTCCATGACCGGCGGCTCGGTCTCCTCCAAAACGGTAAATCTCTTCTCCCGGGAGCGGGAACTGAAGGAACTGACCGAAAAGCTTTCCTCCGGCCAGGACGAACTCGAACGCCTGCTGAAACAGATGAAGGACGGGCAGGCCCGGAAGGACCGGCTGAAGGAGGACTCCGCCGACGCGCTGGAAATGCTCCATCAGCAGGAGATTGCGGTGGCCCGGGAGACCGAACGCCTGCAGAACGCGGACGGAGAGCTGAAGATGCACGGGATGCGGCGGCATGAAACCGAAGCAGCCCGGGAGCAGCTGATGGAATCCATGATGCAGATCCGGGAGCAGCTGTCCCGGGTGACGGGAAGCACGGAACAGTCCGACGCCGACCGGGAGGCGATGGAAGAAGAAGCGGCCCGGATGCAGAAGGAACTGGGGGCGGCCCGGGAAGCGGCGGAGCAGCGGGCAGAGGAAACGCTGCGCCTGACGCTGGAAGTGAATGACCTGAAGCATGAGCTGGAATCCATGCAGAAGGACCGGGAACGCTATGAACAGGACCGGCAGCGGATGGCCCGGGAACAGGAGCGCCGGGAACAGACCCTGCGGGAACTGGATGCCGCGGAAACAGAAGACGCCGGGAAGGCCGCAGAACTGGAAAAGGCACTGGAAACCGCGCGGGAGGACCAGGCCGGCCGGGAACAGGTGACAAAAGCCCTGGAGGGAAAACGGACAGAACGCCAGGAGCGGCTGCGGGACATTCTGAGCGACATGGAAGGCCTGCACCAGTCCCACGCGCGGGACGGCGACAAGGCACACCGGCTGGAACTGGCCCGAACCCGGACGGACGGAGACCTGAAAGCGTTGCGGGACCGGATCTGGAACACCTATGAAGTGACCTATGCCGGAGCGGAGGAATACCGGCGGGAAGGCCCCTTCAATGTGACAGAAGCCGATCGGCAGGCGGCACAGCTGTCCGCTGAAATCCGGGCGCTGGGGCCGGTCAATGTCCGGGCCGTGGAGGAATACGCGGAAACGAAAGCCCGGTATGACGAATACCTGACCCAGCGGCAGGACATGGAAAAGGCGGAGGCAGACCTGAAACACCTGATCAGCCAGCTGATGGACCAGATGAAAACCACCTTTGTCCAGCAGTTTGCACTGCTCCAGGGATACTTCTCCGAAACCTTTGAACGCCTGTTTGGCGGCGGCCACGCAGAGCTGTCCCTGATGGATCCGGAGGACCCGCTGAACTGCGGCATTGAGATCAATGCCCAGCCGCCCGGAAAGAAGCTGCAGCTGTTAAGCCTGCTTTCCGGCGGCGAGCGGACGCTGACGGCGATTGCGATTCTGTTTGCGACGCTGAAGCTGAAGCCCTCGCCCTTCTGCATCCTGGATGAAATCGAAGCGGCGCTGGACGACGCGAATATCGGCTACTTTGCCGATTATCTGGCGGAATATTCAAAATCCACACAGTTTGTGGTGGTGACCCACCGGAAGGGAACCATGGAACGGGCGGATGCCCTGTACGGCGTGGCGATGGAAGAGCAGGGCGTCAGCAAAATGGTATCCGTATCCCTGCAGGATTATCATGAATCATAACGGTTCCGAGAAGCAAAAGGAGGAAAAGGCCGGATGAACAGAAGGTGGATCGTACTCCTGGCCACGCTGGTTCTGCTGCTGGCCGCGGGAGCGGCCGGGGCAGAACAGGGCCGGGCCAATGTCCCGCTGATGACCGTGATGCTCAGCAACGGGGAAACCCGCACACCGGCAGGATCGGCGGTTCCGCTGTCCGGAATGGCGCTGGTGGCTTCATCCACGGTGCTGCCGAAGGAGGGAGAAACGCTGGAGATCACGGACGGGATCCATACCTGGGTTCCGGACCGCGTGATGACAGACCGGACAGGCATGCTGGCCGTCCTTTTCATGGATTCGCCGGAACCGGCACTGCCCGCTTTCTGTTCCCTGGCGCCGATGGACCGCCGCATCACCGCCTCGGAATGCAGCGTCATCACTTCGGATCCCCAGGGCGCCCAGACAGCGCTCCGGATTCAGCACGGTACCCACCTGGTCTGGCAGGACTATCCCTGCATGCTGGCGGGCCTTTCGGGAGAAGCGGCGCCTGGGTCGCCGGTGATGACCGACGACGGGGAGCTGGTGGGACTGATTCTGGCCCAATACGCGGAAGGAAACAACCGCTATATGATGCTGACAGCGGACGGTTTGGTCCAGATGCTGTCGGAGATCATCCAACAGACGGAACTGGCCGGGGTGGAGGCGCCGGAAGGCCTTGCCATAACGATGGAAGCCAACCGGGCGACCATCGACTGGTCAGAAGCGGAGTTCCCGAAACAGGAGGGGCAGAATGCCTATGTGGTCATCAGCGATACGGAGAACACCTATTTGACCTATTTCCCCGCGGATACGGGGTTGACGCAGGTCCGGATGCTGCTGACTCCGGGCAGAACCTATGTGGTTGGATTTGTGATATCGCCGGATGCCCCGGACAGGCTTCCGGAAAAGTATGCGGTGATCTCCCTGCCGGAAGCCATGCCGCTGACAGAAAACGGATTCAGGCCGATCCTGTGCGCGCTGACGGCCGATCCGGCCGACGCGGTTGCCGCAGGCAAAACTCCGGAAGTGCTGGAACGGATTACGGAAGAACAGCTGCGCTCCGGCGACTTGTATTTCTACTCCGCCAGCACTTACCAGGTGGCGGAAGAACAGCAGGAAACCCTGCTGGTGACCCTGACCGCTCCCGACGGAAACAATTACCGCTATGAATCCGGCTGGATTTACGGCCCGGAATACCAGGAGAACGACGTATGGTATTTCTCCCTGAAGGAAGGCGGCCTGCTGGATTCGCTGGAAGGGAACCTGAAAGGGCAATACCGGATGGCGTTTTATGTCGGAGGCGCGCTGGCCGACAGCTTTACCTTTGGAGTTGAATAAAAAAGAGGAGGAAAAAACGATGCCGAATTTTTCCCTGAAGGACGAAGTGTTTGAAAACGCGGCCAGGCAGTTTCCGACGCCCTTTCACCTGTATGACGAAACGGGACTGCGGAAAAGGGCCCGCGCGCTGAACGAGGCATTCAGCTGGTGCAGGGACTTTCGTGAATACTTCGCGGTGAAAGCGCTGCCAAACCCCACCATTCTGCGAATCCTGAAGGAAGAAGGCTGCGGGCTGGACTGCTCATCCGCCACAGAGCTGATGCTCGCGAAGGCCTGCGGTTTCGGGGGAGAGGAGGTTATCCTGTCCGCGAACGCCATGCCGCCGGAGGAACTGGCGCAGGCCCGGGCGCTCGGCGCCTTTGTGAACCTGGACGATATCTCCGACATCGGCCTGCTCCGGACGCACGGCGGCATTCCGGAAACCATCTGCCTGCGGTATAACCCGGGCGGAGAATTCTCCATCGGCAATACGATCATGGGAAACCCGGGAGAAGCCAAATACGGCTTTACCAAGCCCCAGCTGAAGGAAGGGCTCGCCATCCTGAAGAAGGAAGGAGCGGCGGCTTTCGGACTGCATGCCTTCCTTTCCTCCAATACGACGGAGCCTTCCTATTTCCCGAGCCTGGCCGAGCTGCTGCTCACCCTGGGAAAGGAACTGGCCGCGGAGTCCGGCCTGCGGTTTGCCTTTATCGACCTGTCCGGCGGCGTCGGCATTCCCTACCGGCCGGACCAGCCCGAGACGGAGATCCGGGCCGTGGGCGAGGGGGTCCGGAAAGCCTATGAAGCCCTGATTCCGGACGGAAGCGTCGCCGTGAAAACAGAACTGGGGCGCTGGATGACAGGGCCTGTCGGATGGCTGGTGACCCGGGCCGTTCATGAAAAGAAGATCTACCGGGACTATATCGGGGTCGATGCCTGCGCCGCGAACCTGATGCGGCCTGCCATGTACGGCGCGTATCACCATATTACGGTCTGCGGAAAACGGGACTGGCCGGCGGACCACGTATACGACGTGACCGGATGCCTGTGCGAAAACAACGACAAGTTTGCCATTAACCGGAACCTGCCGGAGATTGCCCTGGGCGACCTGGTGGTGATCCATGACACCGGCGCCCACGGCTATTCCATGGGCTATAACTACAACGGCCGCCTCCGTTCCGCGGAAATCCTGTATACGGCGGAGGGCGGATACCGGATGATCCGCCGGGCGGAAACGGCCCGGGATTATTTCGCCACCCTGGACCTTGATCCGGCGGCGGAAGCATTGGGGCTTGGGCCAAAAGCATAAGAAAAGAACCCGGCGCAAAACCGGGTTCCTTTTTTGACGCGGATTTATTCAGCAGGGCTTTCCCTGCTGATGCGGAACGCGACGGACCGCTTCAGATAATCCAGATAATCCATATCCCGGCACATGGCTTTTCCCGGCGAGTCTGACAGTTTCGCCACGGGACGGCCGTTGACTGCCTGCAGTTTGATGACGATGTTCAGAGGCTTTTCGCAGGTATCATTGGAACAGAAGGTGCCGATGCCGAAGGAAACCCTGGCCCGATCCTTAAAGGCATCATGGATTGCCTGGGCACGGTCAAAGTCCAGGCTGTCGCTGAACAGCAGGGTTTTCGTTTTCGGGTCCGCCCCATATTTCCGGTAATGCGCGATCATCTTCTCTCCCCATTCATAGGGATCCCCGCTGTCATGGCGGACACCGGTGAAATTGTTGACCATGGAGCGGTTGAAATCCAGCAGGAAGAGGTCGGTTGTCACGGTATCCGTGAGGGCGGTGCCGTTATCACCCTTATATTCGTTATACCAGTCCTCCAGCGCGTAATGATTGGTGTAAGCCAGCGGAATGGAATCAATTCCCTGATACATCTGGACAAATTCATGGGCATAGGTGCCGATGGGCGTCAGATGGTACTTCATCGCCAGATAGACATTGGAAGTTCCGACACAGTTGGCGGTTTCCTGCGAGAGACGGCGGACGACTTCATCCTGCCACTCCAGGCTCAGGCGCCTGCGGGCGCCGAACTCCGCGAAACGGAAGGTGTATTTTCCGTCCCGGAATGCCTGAATTTTTGCATCCAGCTTTTCCCGGGCGGAAGCGAGCAGCGTGCTGTAATCATACTTCATGCGGAAATACACTTCGTTGACGATTTCCAGCAGATAGATTTCAAACTGCATGGCGGAGAACAACGGGCCGCGGATCACAATGCTCAGTTCGCCGCTTTCGGACAGGCCGGTTTCCACATAATCGCGGATCGGGCGCCACAGGCGCAGGAACTCCACATAATCCTTTTTGATGAAACGGATGGAACGGAGATAATCCAGCTCTTCCTTCCGGAAGCGGAGGGAGCAAAGGTGGTCGATCTGCGCGTTGATTTCCTCAAACATTTCCGGCGTGAAGACAACGCCCTCGTTCCGGCAGCGGAAATAATACTCTCCGCACAGGTCCGTGTGGCGGTGGAAAATGACCTGGTCCATATTGAATTTGTACAGATCTGTATCCAGCAGGGAGACTACGATCGGGCTCAGTTTCATAGGGAACCTCCTTTATTTGCGGCATGAATCAGCAAAGGCAGTATTTCTTCGGGAACCATGCGGCTGAGTTCTTCCTCCGGGACCGGCTTCCGGAGCAGCAGCTTCCGGACCGCCGTGGAAGAAATTCCGCGAAATTCATCCGGGGTTTCCAGCACCTGAATAAACGGGGAAAGGTTTTGCAGGAAAGGACTGCTTTGGATGGTTTGCCTGCAGTTGTCTTCCCCGCGGGCCAGGCAGACGATGCCGAATTCCCGGCAGATTTCCGGCACAAAGCGCCAGCCGTTTTCCAATTCCTTCAGTTTGTCCGAGCCCATCAGCAGGGAAGCAGAAACTCCCCCGTCCCGGAGGGCGCAAAGGGTATGATAGGTCCGGGGCTGGGACTCCTGCCGGATTTCCCAATCCGTTTTCTGCATCCAGGGACGGGTTTTCGCGATTTTATCCAGCATGGCCAGCCTGTCCTCATCCTGAAAAGCGAAATCCTTCTGCTGGCTGTCGCGGATATAACCGGATTTCGAGGGAACGAACAGGACGTTTTGCGCGCCGGCTTCCCGCATGGCAAATTCAGCCAGACGGATGTGCGCAACGGTCGGAGGGTTGAACGCCCCGAAAAAGGCCAGGGTTTCATGCATTTCCATCACCCGCTTCAAAGGGATCCAGAATCCTGGGCATGCGGCGTTTGTGCATGCCGGCGGCTTCCTTTTGCGCGATTTTGGCATCGATTTCCGGATTTCCGCAGGAACCCGAACGGATATAGCTGTGGATATCCTGATACCGGATGCCCAGCTTTTCCTCGTCACTGACGCCTGACAGGCCGTCGGTCGGGGTTTTCCGAACCAGGTCCGCCGGGATTTCCGGCATGGCCAGGCCGACCTGCACGACCTCAATACTGGTCAGCGCGCCGAGCATGGAGAAATCACAGGACGTATCCCCGTCCTTTGTGCAGTATCCGACGGTTGCCTCGCTCAGGTTGCCGGTTCCGGCCAGCCTGGCGCCGATGGCCTGGGCGATATACCGCAGCGTCGTCATCCTCAGCCGCGGGCCGACATTGATATCGCTTTCCCGGCTGTCGGGAACGGGAAAATCACCGTCTTCCGCGATCTCCGGACTGCGGAACACAGCGTCCCGGAGCGCATCGTGCATTTTCCCGATATTGACCGTACGGAAATGGATTCCGAGGGCTTCACAGACCCTCCGGCTGTCGGCGATGTCTTTCTGTTCGCCGTCAGGCAGCATGATGCCGTAGACGTTTTCACGGCCAAGGGCCCGGGCACAGATGGCCGCGGTGACGGTGGAATCTTTTCCGCCGGAGATGCCGACGACAACCTTTGAGAACCCCTGCTCCCGGGCGAGCTCCTTCAGGGCAGCGACAAGGCGGTCCCGGGCATCCTCCGGAGAAAAGGCAACATTTTTCATGGGCGGTTACCTCCTTTTTCAAAGGATGTCGATCTGGCAGCTGGCCATCGTTTCCAGGGCAGCTGCATGCTTTTCAGGCGTTACGCCGGCACAGCAGTCCTTCCGGACCTGAATCCGGGCTTCCGGAAAGGCGGCCTTCAGAAGCAGGGCGTTCGAGACGACGCAGATATCGGTGCAAAGCCCGACCAGTTCAATGGATTCCGGCTGACCGCCGGAGATTTCCCGAACGAGTTCCGGAAGCTTCAGGCTGCCGAAGGTGGGCTTTTCGACTTTCAGGGCCGTGTCCAGTGCTTCCTTCAGGGCGGGGGAAAGGTCCCAGCCGCCTGTTCCCCTGATGCAGTGGGGAACCGGCAGCTTCTGCCCTTCCCGGGTTTGCAGATAGTTCTCCGGATGCGTGTCCAGGGTTGCAATCACGGCAAAGCCTTCCCGGCGGCAGGCCTGAATCCGGCGAAGCACATTCGGGACGACCGCGACGGCTTCTTTGGTGCCGAGCGCCCCGTCAATAAAGTCATTCTGCATATCCACAACGATCAGAAAATTCCTGTTCATGGTTTTCACCTCCGTCATGATTATAGCTTTGTCCGGCCGGAAAGGGAAGGATTTCCCGCTGCGCGGTTTGGCTTCGGAAAAGGCGGGAAAGCCACCGCATTACAGCACAATGTCTCCGGGACGGTAGCCCCTGGGCAGGGGCTCTTCCTCCATAAAGGAGAAATCCGGGTCTTCCAGCACCGGCAGGAAGGCTTCATAGGGGATGGCGGAGAACTCGCAGCCGTAGCTGCTCTGGCCGAACCAGCCACCTTCCTGTGCTTTCAGATGCAGGTCCCGGGCAAATTTGGTATGGTTGGAACAGTCGTGCACCACCACCGGCCAGGCTTCTTCCGCGGCGGTTTTCATCAGGTCCAGGGTCAGGTCCCGGCTGATGACCGGGCTGAGGTAGCCCATCCGGCAGAAATACATATTCTCCCCGAAATAATTGGCCAGGTTGTTCTCATTCAGGTGGAGCTCGGCGCAGTTGATAAAATCAATGCCGGAAGCCAGAATCCGATCCTTTTTCCGGAGGAAGTCCGCATAGAATTCCCGGGTCATGGGCGTTTCGATGCCGACGGCGGGGATCCACTGCTTCGCGACGGACATGGCCTCAATCACCCTGTCCGCCGTTTTGGAAGCCCCCAGGTTGAACCGGATTTCGTCCAGCCCGGCCTCGCCGAGGGCCTTCAGGTTTGCCGCGTCGGCCAGCAGGCCGTTGGTATACAGGTGCTGATGAATGCCGGCCTCATGGAAGCGGCGGATAACGCCGTAATACAGCTCAATTTCCATAAAGGGTTCCAGATAAACGTAGGCGATGCCCGTCGGCTTCCGGTGGAGGGAAAACAGCAGCGGCAGGTCTTCCTCCCGGAACCGGGTGCCGCCGATTTCCCAAAGGCCTTCGCCGATCGGAGGGATTGCGTCCAGCATTCCGTAATCGTAACAGAAGGGGCAGGCCGCGTTGCAGCGGTTGGTTTTACGGACCGCGGACAGGCCCGTGCCCAGCAGGCAGCTTCGGCAGCCACGGGGGAAGCGGCCTTCCGGCCCGACAAACAGCGTGCAGGCGGGGGCACCGGGTTCCCACGGCAGGCTGCCTGCCTCGCCGGGAACGATGCGCTGAAGCCCGGGAATGGCCCGAAGCATCTTTTCCCGCCGGGCGTCCACTGCCGTCTCAATCTGGGCAAACACCGCACTCGCGATTTCCTGCTGCCGGCAGCCCAGCGGCTCCTCTTCGGGAAGCTCGGCGAAGAAACGGAACCAGTCCAGGGCGTCCTTTTTACTGATTTTCATGGGGTTCTCCTTTCGGTTTGGGCCATTGCAGCCGGTTTGACGAAATGTGCCCGGTCGGTTATAATAGAGAGTACCGGGTACAACTGTCCCGGTTTCAGGTGATTGACAGGGAGGGATTTCGTCGTGAGCAGGACAGCATTTTGGAAAGTGCTTGCTATCGCTGTACTGTGCCTTTTCCTGGGTGCCGGCGCCGCGGCGGCATCCGGTATAGAATATGATGAAGACGGCGGCGTCTGGGACTTTGACAAGGGGGTCTATACCGCTCCGGACGGCTCCACTGTCAGCATTTACGACGGCGACAGCGGCAGCGGCGACGACAGCGGCTATGTCGGAACCAAGCAGAACGCCGACGGCAGCGTGACCATTTATACCGGCGATTCGGACAGCGTGGTCCAGAACGCGGACGGGTCCATCTCCGTGGAATCCGGCACCATCCAGATCCGGGAAGAATCCGAGAGCAAGCCGATGACGGCGGAGGAATACCAGGCAAAGCGGGACCAGATCGCGGAGCGGAACGGCCGGTATACCCAGACCTTCTACCGGCAGGCAGATGACGAGATCTATCCTGTGGAAGTGGCTTATCTCGGCCTGGCCCGTTCCATGATCGTGCTGCAGGGGACGCAGCAGATGGTCAACACCTGTGACCTGATGTGGGAGACGGACGCGCCGGAGAACAAGGTACTGGCGATGATCAAATCCCTGAAGGACGGATACACCTGGCTTCGGGCCAAGCCAAGCACCAATAAAAAGGTCATGAAAATGGAAAAATGCGTTTCCGGTTCGCTGGTGCGGGTGATCGATACCAACAAAACCTGGACCTTCATCGATTACAACGGCGTGCGGGGTTACGTGAAAACCAATACCCTGACCTTCTATGACAACACGCCCAAAACCTACCAGATGGGGACCGCCTGCGTGAACGGAAAGATTCTGAAAGGGGAGGTTGTTCCCCTGCGGATTTCCGCGAAGAGCTCTTCCCGCAAGCTGGCGGACTGCGCCATGAATACGCCGCTGACCATCTTCTCCGTGGACGGAAAATGGGTCGAGGTTGAAGCGATGGGTTTCCACGGATACATTGAGTCCAAGCATGTGCTGATGGAAGCGAACCTGCTGGATACGACCGCCGCAACGCTGCCCTGATCAGGGCAGGTTTTCGAAGAAATCGTTTTTCTCCGTATCTGTGCCCACCAGGCTGCGGTACAGGCCGAACAGGCTGCAGTCCCAGGGGCCGGAATCCTCCACGGTATACCGGGTTTCCTGCTGGGACACATGGCAGTGGAAAGCGTCTTCAGCCACCTCAAAGGATGTTTTTCCGCCGAAGGCGTCCAGCGGCTGATGCCAGTCCATATCGACGACATTTTCCGAATACAGGTGAAGATAGCATTTCGGAACATCCCAGACGCCATATTCTTTGGCGGACTGGGGATATTTTTTGGCGTTGGCAGCAAGCTTCAGGCAGTGCATCACCGCGTCCGCACAGACCCGGTGGGCGCCGTGGCCGTATTCCCCGTTGATGTCGTGCGTCAGGAGCACCTCCGGCCTGAAACGCCGGATCCATTCGGTGATCAGCTTGTAAACCGTGTTTTTGGACCAGTGCTTGTACTGCTTGGCCAGGGTTCCCGAGAAGCTGTCCGGGAATTTGCCCCAGACCGGATAGTTTTTCACGCCGCAGGTCCACAGGCAGTCCAGCAGCTCCAGCCGGCGGTAGGGCATGGTGGGCACCATCATACAGATCTGGCAGATTTTCCCCTGCTCCCCGGCATAGAGCGGCAGCGTGCCCCCGAACCAGAGCACCTCGTCATCCGGATGGGCAACGATCATCAGGAGGTCCGCTTTTTCCGCGGGAGGCGTCCACTGCTGGACTTCCGGCGCGGGATCCCCGGCACCGTACACCCGGAGCTCGGTCAGCGTAAACTTTTTCGAAAGGCCGGGAGCGTTGGCCACCCGGCAGCGGGTGGTTCCTTTCGGCAGCGGCAGGTATTCGGACAGATAAGCGCCTTCCGTATGGCCGGCTTCGGCCCAGCCGTCCCCATCCGGTACCTGGACACTCCAGGCATGGGGATGGTCGCTCCATTGGAGCCAGACGCCGGAGAGCGTTTCGCCTTTGGGGGCGGTGATTTCCGCCCAGGCGTTTTTTCCGCCGGCGGAGGTCCAGC
>JAFRBK010000018.1 GCA_017404985.1 Clostridia bacterium
AATACCATGGCCTGCCAAATTTCAGGCTGTCCGAGGTTCCCCTGAAAGATGTTGAACTGCTCGGCCGCCTGGGTGTAAAATTGCCTACGGAATGAATATATCCCGTAGGCTAATCAATATACCCGTAATTCGTCAAGATTTTGTGTTTTATGATTATCTCTGCTATTTTTCAATAGCCTGATCAGCTGCCTTACGGATTGCCTTTTCACTTCCGCACTTATTTGGGA
Source organism: Clostridia bacterium (assembly GCA_017404985.1). GTDB lineage: Bacteria > Bacillota > Clostridia > Christensenellales > Aristaeellaceae > Aristaeella. The sequence continues at coordinate 228 of JAFRBK010000018.1, forward strand.
ACATAGAAAAACCAGAATGGATATTGTATTCCACTTTGCTCTCGGCTACAATGTATAGCGGTTTCAAAAAAAGGAGTGATATAACCGTGAACGAGGAGACGAAGGAAACACAAGTTTCATGGGAAGAATCCCATCCCTGGCTTTCCGTGCTGACGAAACAGGATGAGGACGATTCCGTTGACGAAGTGATCTGCTATACGCTGGACGAACTGCGCTTTGCATAAAACCCCTTGACCAACCCCACGAAAGGGGAAATCCGCAATGAATATCTTCAGGGAACTCCGTGAGAAGAAAGGTATGCCCGCTGCCGCTCTGGATGAGCGCTTCCAGCTGCAGCGCGGAGACTGGGATGGCTGGGAACAGGGCTTCAAGAAACCGGAACCGGAACTGCTGGAGGAAATCGCTGAATACTTTGAAATCCCCGTGAAGGAGCTCCGGGAAAAAAACGAAAGACAATAGGTTATTCTCAGAGAGACGAAACTCGCCAGTTTAAGAAAGAGTAATTGCCCGCCGACGGCAGGCAGTGAGATACAGACATGGAAAACAGAATACCCGAGGTGTCCTTTTACAAGCCCCGGCTCGAAGATCTCTGGTTTCGGGAAGCCATGATGGCTGATCCTGAAACCATGAGCTACAACAATGCATGGGGTGGAACGATCCCATTTCCACGTGAAAAGTGGGAGAATTGGTACGATTTTTGGATTACGAACCCCAACAAACGCTTCTATCGGTACATTACTACAGGCAAAAGCAGATCCTTTGTGGGAGAAGCGGCCTATCACTACGATGAAGACCTGGGGCTTTATCTGGCTGACGTCATCGTATCGGCAAAGTCCCGCAGGCGGGGATTCGGGAAAGCCGGTTTGCAGATGCTCTGTGCAGCTGCCCAAAAAGCAGGAATCCCGGAACTGTATGACAATATCGCCATAGACAATCCCGGGATCGCATTGTTCCTTCGGTGCGCATTTCATGAGGAATACAGGACAGAGGAAATAATCATGCTGAAAAGAGAGCTCTTGTGATGCTCTGGTCCGGAGGGGACGGTTCTTTCCGGATCTTTTGCATTTCTTGTTTTTTATGGTAAACTACTGCCGGTGATGTGATTGATTTGATTAATTCAGAAAGACTAGAAATATTGCTGAGTGCTGCTGATCCTTCGTTGGCTAAGAGAAAATATGGTAAAGCGGCCATTGCAGTGATTGAACAATACGAGTGTTTTCTCTCCAAGGGATTCCCGGAAGTAAGTGTACGATATAATACAGATAACGGTGAAATTAAATTTCAGATCGTAAAACCATCCACAGAGAATGATTGATTTCAGGAGAATTTGATTATATGAGTAAACAATCAGAGATGATTATCTACCAGACCCAGGATGGATTAACACAAATCGATGTTACGTTTGATAATGATACTGTCTGGCTGTCCTTGGATGAAATGGCATCTTTGTTTCAACGAGATCGAAGTGTGATTGGGAAACATATTAAAAACATTTTCACCGACGGAGAATTACAGAGAGATTCAGTATGGGCAAAATTTGCCCATACTGCCAATGATGGAAAAGAGTACCTGGTTGATTACTATAATCTTGATGTTACTATTCTTTGCCTGTAATTTCAACATCCAGATTCGAACAAGGGTTTAGGAAACCAAACGCGCCATGAGCTATCAGGAACCCTGGGAGAGCAGTAAACACCAAGCCCTCCGGAAGCATGATCCAAGGATCTGTTTCCGGGGGGGCGTTTTTCTTTGCTTTCCGTGGGTATTTTTGTGATACCCAATCACGCAGTCTGTATTATCAGGTGGGATGACAGCTATCCCCTTTTCTCACAGTCCCCTTTTCTCACTTGACAAGGGAACGGCGGTTCTTTATAATTGAGAACGATTCTCAAATTTGAGCAGGAATCTCCGGAAAGGAACAGGGTATCCAGAAATGAAAAGAACGATGATGAAAAAATGGTTTGCCGCGTGGCTCTGCCTGGCGCTGGTTTTCAGCATGGCTGCCGCTTTCCCGGCAGCCGCGGAGGGGAAAACCCTCAGCGTGGTGGTTACCGTTTTCCCCGTCTGGGACTGGACGCGGGAGATTGTCGGGAAGGCCGAAGGGGTGAACCTGATGCTCCTGATGGAAAACGGCGTGGATATGCACAGCTTCCAGCCTGGCGTCAGCGATATGATGGCCATTGCCTCCTGCGATGTCTTTATTTATATCGGCGGGGAGTCCGACGAATGGGTGAAGGACGCCCTGGCGGAGTCCGTGAATCCGGATCTGGTGGCGGTCAACCTGATGGAAGCCCTGGGCAGCGACGCCATGATGGAAGAGCACCCGGAGGGCATGGAGGATTCCCACGGGGAAAAGGAAGCCGAAGCCCCGGAAAAGGATGAGCATATCTGGCTCTCCCTGCGGAATGCGGCGAAGCTGGTGCAGGTCATTGCGGATGCCATGGCGAAGGCGGATCCGGCCCGGGCGGAGCAATACCGCGTGAACGCGGAAAACTATGCCGCCAAACTGCAGGAGCTGGACAGCGAATACGCTCGGATGGTCGCGGAGGCGCCGCTGAATACAGTGCTCTTCGGGGACCGCTTCCCCTTCCTGTATCTGGTCAGGGATTATGGTCTGAACTATTATGCCGCTTTCTCCGGCTGCGAAGCCGAAACGGAAGCCAGCTTTGAAACGGTGATCTTCCTGGCGGAAAAGGTGCAGGAGCTGGGCCTCCCCGCGGTGCTGGTGATCGAAGGGTCGGACGGCCGGATCGCGGAAACCATCGCATCAAACACGGCCGGCGAGGCGCCGGCCGTGCTGATGATGAATTCCATGCAGGGAGTCACCGCCGCGGATATCAAAAACGGCGCCTCCTATCTCGGCATCATGGAGCAGAATCTGGCGGTGCTCCGCCAGGCCCTGACCCCGTAACAGTCAGCCTTCCTTTTTACGCTTCCGCAGCAGGTATTCGTCCAGCTTCTCCTTCACGGCTTCGGGAATCTCCCGGGAAACCGGGCATTTCGCGGCGTCGGCCATGCCCAGCGTGAAGGCCGTGATGAATTCGGTGTCCGCAATCATCTGCCCTTCCGAGATCAGATGCTTCGTGTCGTACCGGGTGTGGATCACGGCCTGGGACGGCGTCGCAAGCCGCGCAAAGGAAAGGGCGGGAACCCCGCGGTCCGCAAAGGGCGTGGAATCGCTGGAATAGATATCCTGCCTGGCGTCCATGCCCCATCCCCGCTGCGCGCTAAAGTATTCCAGGAAGTGCACCAGCTTTTCTTCCGCGCTCACCCGGGCGATGAACCGGCCCATATAGGTCCCGATCATGTCCAGGTTGATATTCAGGGCGGTTTTCTCCAGTTCCCCGGCGTGGGCAGCGGTGTAGGCTTTGGAGCCGAGCAGCCCCAGCTCCTCGCTGCCGCAGAAGATGAAGCGCAGCCCGTAGCGAAGCGGGGCCTTCTCCTTCAGCGCTTCCAGGACGCCCAGCAGCCCGATGCATCCGGTCATGTTATCGTATGCGCCGTGGGACAGGGAGGTCGAATCATAGTGGGCGGTCAGCGTGATCCATTCGTCCGTCCGCCCGGGAACCTCCGCAATCACGTTCTGCGATTGCGCTGTGTATTCCGTCTGGTCGATCTGGATGCAAACCATCTTCGGCGCGGCCTGCACCAGGTCAAAGGCGTCCTTCGCGTTGATTCTGGCGCAGAGCGCTTTTCTGCCATGGGATACATAGGGGCGCAGCGCGATCCGGTCGATATCCCGGTCCGCGTAGTGCACGTTCCCGGCATAGGTAATAAATCCCACCGCCCCGGCGTCCAGCAGGTCGTGATAGAGCCAATAGGTGAGCGAGCTGTCCAGCAGCACGATTTTGCCCTTCGCCGAGGCGATCGACGCCGCGTCCGTGTTGGGCAGGTAGCACAACGGCGCTTCCACGCTCCCGCTGCCGCACAGCAGGTATCCCCGGCAGGGGATTTCCTTCCCGTCCGCCGTGAGGCACTCGGACCGGATTTCGGCCGCGGCCACATCGAAGGGTTCCAGCCATGCGGCCGCGCCCTGCGCCTCGCACAGCGATTTCAGATACTCCGCCGCTGCCTTCTCTTCCGCCGATCCGCTGAAGCGCACGCAGTCGGTCCTGTCCAGTATTTCCCTGATCCATTCCTGTGTCATCTGTTTTCACCTCTGTCTTTTCTCCGGGATCTGCGGACAAGTATACCGTATGGCCCGGTTTTTTTCAACGCCATTCGCGTTTTCTGAGCCTTCCCCGGCACGGCATCCGACCGGGAAAGCCGGACGCTTGACAAAGCGGAAGGGGCCGGGGTAAGCTTGGATCAACCGCCGGAAGGCGGAAAAAGCCCGTCCGCCGGCCGCAGGGCCATGGGGGAAACGGGCAGAAAAAGCATGGGAGGAAAGCAGGATGGCAGGCAGCCGGGTGGAGCATCCCTTTGGGCCGCTGTTCGGCCCGGAGAGCCGGATTCTGATTCTGGGGTCCTTTCCCTCGGTCAAATCCCGGGAGCAGCAGTTCTTCTACGGGCATCCGCAGAACCGGTTCTGGAAGGTGATCGCGGGGGTATACGGCCGGGAGGTTCCGACAACCATCCCGCAGAAGAAGGAACTGATTATGGACTGCGGGCTGGCCCTGTGGGATTCCATTGCCAGCTGCGTGGTGACCGGTTCCTCCGACGCGAGCATCCGGGACGTGAAGGCGAACGACCTGCGGATCATTCTGGACCATTGCCCGATCGAACGGATCTACTGCAACGGCCGGAAATCCCACGAAATGTATGAAAAATATATTCTGCCGGTTCTGGGCCGGGAAGCCGGATGCCTGCCCTCCACCAGCCCCGCGAACGCGCAATGGTCCCTGGAAAGGCTGATCGGCGCCTGGTCTGTGCTGCGGGAAACCGCAGAAGGCACGGGCAGACAGGAATAAAGGAGCAAACCGGATGGCATTATCGGAAAAACGATTGATCGCGCTGGACGTGGACGGCACCCTGCTGGACAGCCGGAAGCAGATCCGTCCGGACACGGTGCAGGCGGTGCGGGAGGCGGCCGGTGCGGGAATCATCGTCGCCCTGGATACCGGCCGGGCCGTGACCGAGCTGGCGGACCAGTTCGCCGCCTTTCCTGAAATCCGCTACGCGGTGTTTTCCAGCGGGGCAGGGATCTATGACCGGGAAAAGAAAAAAGCCTTCGCCCTGCGGCCGCTGAGCGCGCAGAAGGTGAAGGAAATCCTGCACATCGCCCGGGAGAAGGACGTGATGCCCCAGGCCGTGCTGGAGGACCGGGACGCCTTGCAGGCCAGCCATCTGGACATTCTGGAGCACTTCAACATGGGGATATACCGGCCGCTGTACGAAAAAGCCATGTATCCCGTGGCGGATATTTACGCGTTTACGGAAGCCCACGCGGACCAAATCCTGAAGCTGAACCTGTACCATGCCCTGCCGGAGGAGCGGATCCGCACCCGGGAGCAGTTATCGGGCATCGAGATGGTGTTTTCGGAAATTTCCTCGCTGGAGTGCTCCGCGCCGGGAGTCAACAAGGGAACGGGGCTGGAGCGGCTATGCGGGCTGCTGGGCATCCCGCGGGAAAACTGCGCGGCGGTCGGGGACGCGGAAAACGATATTCCGATGCTGCGGGCCGCCGGGCTGGGGATCGCCATGGGCAACGCGGCGCCCGACGTGCGCCGGGCGGCGGACAGAACCGTGGCGGACATGGACCACGGAGGATGCGCGGAAGCCATCCGCCTGTGGCTCCGGGAAAGCGTGAACTAATCTTCGGCCGGCGCCGGGCACCAGTCCGGATAGGCTTCGAAGGCCACATCCTGCCCCCGCCAGGGGAAAGCCAGGCGGCACGAAAACAGCAGCGGGGCCTTTTCCCGGTCCCGGGCGCCGTATTTATGGTCCCCCCACAGGGGGCACTGGCGATGGCTGAACTGGACCCGGATCTGGTGGCTTCGCCCCGTCTGCAGCCGAATGCGGACAAGGGTTTTATCCGGTTCGGGGCGGCTGAGCACGGTATAGGAAAGCACCGCCTTCCGCACACCGTTCCGGAGACGGTCCACCACGAAGACTTTATTCTTCCGCACGTCTTTCCACAAAAGGTCTTCCAGGATGCCGGAAGGCGGCAGGCTTCCGTGAACGGCCGCCACGTATTCCTTGGCCATGAGCCCTTCCCGGACCAGGCGGGAAAGCTCCGCCGCGGCCGCGGCATGGCGCGCGAAAACCATCACGCCGCCGACGTTCAGGTCCAGCCGGTGCACGGGAAAAACGCGCCTGCCGAACTGCTCCGCGAGCAGGGCGGGCATTTCTTTTTCAGAATCTGTTCCGGCCGGCTTGACGCAGACGAGCCAGTCCGGCGTGGCTGAAAGCATATCCATGGCGCATCCCTCCGCGTTAATCCAGCCTGGCCTGAATCTCCGGCAGAATGATCCGGTCAGCCGGCAGCCAGTCCACAGAATCCAACTGCGCCCGGCCCAGCCACCTGGCGGCCTCGTGCTCCAGCAGCTTCGGCTGGCCGGACACGATGCTGCACCAGAAGCACTGCATCGACAGATGGAATTCGGGATAATCGTACTCAACCCGGCAGGCGGGGGCGTCCACGGCAATCCGGACGGCCAGCTCCTCCCGGATTTCCCGGACCAGCGCATCCTCCGGCGTCTCCCCCGGCTCGATTTTTCCCCCGGGGAACTCCCAGTATCCCCTGTATGCGCCGTATCCCCGCTGGGTGGCGAAGACCCGGCCTTCATGGCAGATGACGGCGGCGACGACATGAATGGTTTTCATGGTGACTGCTGACGCTTTCCCGGTTTCCGGACCGTTTTTTTCGGATGGGGTTTTCCGGCGGATGCTAAGCGGCTTCGGCTTCCCTCCGCCGGGCGGACGGCCACCTGCGCCAGCCGCCTTTCCAGCACATCCTGCCGGGCGACGGACCAGCCGAAAAAGCCGATCACGCTGCCCAGCTGCTGATACAGGCCGTGGCTGTAAGCAATCAGGCGGGCTTTTTCCAGGTGGACGCCGCCTTTTTCATCCAACAGGTCCTTTCGGACCTGAACCGCCGCCACCTCCGCCAGAAACAGGTCATGGCTGCCCAGCTCAAGCACCTGCTTCACGCGGCAGCACAGGTGGACCGGCGCGCCCGCCACGGCCGGGGCCGTTTCCATTCCCTCCGCGGAGAGATAACTAAGGCCGGTTTCCGCCGCCTTGTCCAGGTCCCTGCCGCTGCGGACGCCGCAGAAATCCACGGCTTTCGCCATGGCTTCATCCACCAGATTGACCACGAATTCCCCCGATTCCAGAATCAGCCCGTGGGAATACCGCTCCTTCCGCAGGCTGACGGAGACCATCGGCGGATCGGAATTGACCGTGCCGGCCCAGGCGACGGTGACCATATTCCGGTTTGCCGGGCGCCCTTTTTCCGCGCAGCTGACCAGCACCACCGGCGCCGGGTTCAGCATCGTGGAGGGGGGCAGGGAAACATAGGCGGTTTCCCGGTCCGGGCGGATCCCGTTACGGTTCTTTTCCATAGATATCCTCATACAAGTGCAGTTCCTGCAGTTTATCGCGAAGGCTTTTCATATCCTCCCAGGCCAGCCGCTTCTTATCCGGATCCCGCAGAAGCGCGGAGGGATGGAAGGTCGGCATCATCCAGACTCCCTTCCGCTCGACCCATTTTCCCCGGTCCCGGGTGATCCGGATTTCCGGATCCAGCAGGTTCTTCGCGGCGGTGCTGCCCAGCAGCACGATGACCTTCGGCCGGACCAGCCAGGCCTGCATCCGCAGGTGGATCCGGCAGGCTTCCGCTTCCTCCGGCGCCGGCACCCGGTTGAAGGGCGGGCGGCATTTGACCACATTGCAGATATAAACCCGGTCCCGGGGCAGCTGAATGGCCTCCAGCATCCGGGTCAGCAGCTGGCCGGCCGCCCCGACGAAGGCCAGCCCCTGCTCATCCTCCGTCTGGCCCGGGCCCTCCCCGACCAGCATCAGCGGCGAATGACGGTCCCCCTGGCCAGGAACCTTATGCTGAATTCCGGCATGCAGGGGGCACAGCCGGCATTCCGCCACCTGCTTTTCGAACAATTCCCAGGTGATTTCCTGCGCCACAGGCTATTCCCTCCCCCGCCCTGCATTTTCCGGCAAACCGGTACTGATTCTTCTGCCTGCATTATAGACGATCCGGGGAATTTCAGCAACCGTCCGGACGCCGGCTCTTTGATAACAATCCTTTGATAACAGCCCTTTAATAACACGGTCCCCTTTCAAAACGCGGTTGACAAAACGGACGAACGGGGGTATGCTTTTTTCCAGATGGACGAAAGGACGGGTTTCGCAGACTGATGAGAATTCGCAACTGATATTCGGCGGCAAAGGATCCGGGTACGGCGTATCCGGAAGGACTTTTTATGCTGCCGTCTGGAGGTTGCGAACGCGGACACCGGACGTCTTTTTTTCTGCCTGTCTTGTTCATGCTTCCTCCAGCGGCCTGGGAGGAGGTTTTTTTCATGTCCAAAACCATTCTGGAGGCCAAAGGCCTCCGTTATTCCCTCGGAGACCGCCTGCTGCTGGACGCGGGCCGGCTGGCGGTATGCGAAGACGAAAGAATCGGCCTGATCGGCGAAAACGGCGCAGGAAAAACCACGCTGCTGCGGATTCTGGCCGGGGAACTCATGCCGGACGAGGGCACGGTGCGCCGGCTCTGCCCCATCGCCATGATCCACCAGCAGGGCAACGCGGACGCCGGCGGGGATGGGGAAACCCGGGCCGTGTTCCGCACGCAGGAAGACAGGGAGGGCCTGTCCGGCGGGGAAATGACCCGGAACCGGATCTCCGGCGCCCTCTCCGCCCGGCCCGGGCTGCTGCTCGCCGACGAGCCGACCACGGACCTGGACCGGGAGGGGCAGGCCCTGCTGCGCCGCCGCCTGGACGGCTTCGAAGGGGCGATCCTGCTGGTTTCCCACGACCGGGCGCTGCTGCGCCGGATCTGCACCCGGATCTGGTACCTCGAGGATGGGACGGTGGCCGACTTTCCCGGCGGATACGACGAATTCATGGCCGAGCGCCTGCGGCAGCGGGAGCGCGCCGCCTTCGAATACAGCCAGTACCGCGCGGAGCAGAAGCGGCTGCAGGAATCCGCCCAGCGGATGGCGGAGCGGGCCGCCCAGGTTCGGAAGGCGCCGTCCCGGATGGGCAACAGCGAAGCCCGGCTTCATAAGCGCGAATGGACCGACTCCGTGCTGCAGCTGAGCCACGCGAAGCGGACCATCCAGAACCGGATGGAGCACCTGGAACCCAAGGAGAAGCCCCGGGCGCTGCCCGACATCCGCATGAAGCTCGGCGTGAGCCATCCGGTGGAGGCCCGGGACGCCCTGACGGTGCAGTGCGAAGCCCTGGCGGCCGGCGGAAAAACGTTGCTGCGGGACACGTCCTTCGTGCTCCCGGCCGGCAGCCGGACGGCCCTGTGCGGCCCGAACGGATGCGGAAAAACGACCCTGCTCCGGGCGCTGACCGACCACGCCGGAGACGCCGTGGAGTTCCGGGGAAGCATCCGGTTCAACCCCGCCGTGCGGATCGGGTGGTTCGACCAGCATCACGAAAGCACCCTGGACCCGGAAAAATCCATCCTGGAAAACATCCTGCGGGATTCGGAGCATCCGGAGCATTTCGCCCGCACGGTGATGGCCTGCCTCGGCATCGCCGGAGACAGCGTGTTCAAGCCGGTGAAGCTGCTTTCCGGCGGCGAGAAAGCCAAGGCGGCGCTCGGCAGGCTGCTGCTGATGGACTGCAACCTGCTGATGCTGGACGAACCCACCAACCACCTGGACCTGTTCACCATGGAAGAGCTGGAAAAGCTGCTGGCCGGCTACGGCGGAACCCTGCTCTTCGTGAGCCATGACGAGGAATTCATCCGGAAAGTATCCACCCGGCTGATCCTTTTTGAGGGAGAAGGGCTGAAAACCTGCGAGGGGGGATGGGACGAAATGAAGAAGCCGGCCCCAAAGGACCGGACCGCCGAAGACCGCCGGCTGGCCGCCAGCAGGCTGGAAATGCAGATGGCCGCCCTGGCCGCACGCATGTCCGCCCCGCGGAAGGGAGATCGGCCGGAAGAGCTGCAGGCGGAATACATGCGCCTGGCAGAGGAAATCCGCAGCCTGAAAAGCGGGCAGTGAAAAGCGGAGGCTTTCGTATAGAAGCTTTCAGCAGAGACGATCAATGGAGCCTTTCAGCGAAGCCTTTCGACGGAGACCAGGGAACGAAGCCGCTCGTAATCCGCGGGATCGAAATCCCCCGTGAAAATGCTCAGAGCGTTGGCGGCGGACACGGCCAGGGCCATCCGGAAGGTTTCCTCCACGGGCAGGCGGCGGGCAAAGCCCACGGCGAAACCGGCCACCATGCTGTCCCCGCAGCCGACGGTATTTTTCGGGGTGATTTTCGGCGGCCTTCCGCGGAAGAGGCCCTCATCGCAGGCCAGCAGCGCACCCTCCGCCCCCATGGAGAGCACGGCATAGGGAATGCCGCCCTCATGCAGGGACAAAAGCACATCCGCCGCTTCCTCCGCGCCGGAGAACGCGCGGCCGGTGAGCTGGGCGATTTCATCCTCATTCGGTTTCAGGAAGAACGGCTTTTCCCGGGCGGCCAGCACCAGCCGGCTGCCGCTGGTATCAATCATCGCGGGGATGCCGGCCTTCCGGCACCGGCGGATAATATCGCAGTAAGCATCCTCCGGAACACCCTTCGGGATGCTGCCGCTGACGGCTACCACATCGGCGGAGGGTAGCGCCGCGTCAAAATCGGCAAAAAATCGATCCACATCCGCCGGTGACACCGGCTCGCCGGGCTCCAGGTATTCCGTGGATTTGCCGGTGGACAAATCCCAGCAGTTGATGCAGGAGCGGGTTTCCTCCGCCACGTGGGTGAAGGCGCAGCGGACCAGGGGCTGAGCCACCAGGGATTCCAGATACCGGCCGTTGAAGCCGCCGGTGAAGCCCATGGCGGTGACCGGCTCCCCCAGCAGGGCCGCCACCTTGCTGACATTCAGCCCCTTGCCGCCGGCCGTATTATGGACCTCCTTCACCCGCATCACCGTATCCGGATGGATGGACTCCATCAGATACAGCTTGTCAATCGAGGCATTCAGCGTCACCGTCAGAATCATACAGCATTCCCCCGCGCAGCCATCTCCGCCCGGACGGAGGCGGCTTTTCTTTTGGAATGATCATACACTATTTTCACGTTTTTAGCAACGTTTCTGTTTTTCGGCGGCACGGGCGCCGGTTTTGTGGGAACGGCGGCCCGGCGGAAGGGCGGCGGCCCGCAGGCAGAAAATCATCAAAATTGCATGAAATCCGCTGCTTTTCCCATTGACAAAGCGACGAACAAGGGGTATCATCAAAAAAGCGAAACGATTCGTTTTTTCTGTGAAAGAAAGAGAGGGAAACATATGCCGTTTGTATCGACGAAGGACATGCTGGCCGGAGCCCAGCAGGGCGCCTACGCCATCGGCGCCTTCAACGCCGAAAACATGGAAATGGTTCAGGCGATTATCGCCGCCGCGGAGGCGGAGCGGGCGCCTGTGATGATTCAGACCACGCCGGGGACGCTGAAATACGCCGGGCCCGCCTGCTTCGCGGGCCTCGTGAGCCGCCTGGCGCGGGACGCGGCGGTGCCCGTGGCCCTGCACCTGGACCACGGCAGCAGCTATGAGCTGGCGGAGCAGTGCGCCCGGGAAGGCTATACCTCCCTGATGATCGACGGGTCCAAGCTGCCATACGAAGAAAACGTGGCTCTCACCCGCCGGGTGGTCGGCATGGCGTGCGGCCTGCCGGTGGAAGCGGAGCTGGGCACCGTCGGCGGAAAAGAGGACGGCATGGAAGCCAAGCCCCAGTATACCGACCCGGAGGAAGCGGCGGATTTCGTCGGCCGGACGGGCATCAGCAGCTTCGCCGTCGCCATCGGCACGGCCCACGGCGTATACAAAGGAGAGCCGAAGCTGGACCTGGAGCGGCTTTCCGCCGTGCGGGAAAAGGTGAGCATTCCCCTGGTGCTGCACGGCACCTCCGGCGTGCCGGAGGACCAGGTGCGGGAGTGCATCCGCCGCGGAATCTGCAAGGTGAACTACGCCACGGACCTGCGGATCGCCTTCACCGCGGGGGTGAAGAAAGGCATCGAGGAACAGCCCTCCGCCTTTGACCCGAAGAAATACCTGAGCTGCGGCCGCCAGGCGGTGCAGGAGCGGGTGCAGGAGCTGATCCGCCTGCTCGGCAGCAGCGGAAAAGCATGACCAAAAAGGCAGAGCGGAGGCCCTCATGAAAACGTATCTGATGGGAGTGGACCTGGGCACCTCTTCCTGCAAGACGGCGCTGTTTGAGCCCGACGGCCGGGTCGCCGCCCTGGGCGGGGCGGACTATTCCGTCCGGTATCCGCAGCGCGGCTGGGCGGAACAGGATCCGGAGGAATGGTGGGACGGCATCTGCCGGGCGATCCGGGGCATGATGGAAAGCAGCGGGATCTCCCCGGCCGAAATCGCCGGCATCGGCGTCGACGGCCAGAGCTGGTCCGCCATAGCCCTGGACGCCGCGGGGCAGGTGCTCTGCCCGACGCCGATCTGGACGGATACCCGCAGCGCGGACATCTGCCGGGAAACCGCGGAACGGATCCCGGAGCGGGAGCTGTTTGACATCTGCGGCAATCCCGTGCAGCCGGGCTACACCTGGCCGAAAATCCTCTGGTACCGGAAGCACCGGCCGGAGGTGTTCGAACAGACGGAGAAAATTCTCCAGTCCAACAGCTATATCGTCTACCGCATGACCGGCGAAATCACCCAGGACCTTTCCCAGGGATACGGTCTGGCCTGCTTCGATATGCGCCGGGGATGCTGGAGCGGGGAAACCTGCGAGCGGCTCGGCATTCCGCGCAGGATGCTGCCGGAGCTGATGCCCTCCCACCAGGTGGCGGGCCGGCTGACGGCGGAGGCGGCGGAGCGCTGCGGGCTGCAGGCGGGCATCCCCGTGGTGGCCGGCGGGCTGGACGCCGCCTGCGGAACCCTGGGGGCCGGGGTCGTTTCCTCCGGGCAGACCCAGGAGCAAGGCGGCCAGGCCGGCGGCATGAGTATCTGCATCGGCGAATACGCGGCGGATCCCCGGCTGATTCTGGGCTTCCACGTGGTTCCGGGGCGCTGGCTCCTGCAGGGCGGCACCACCGGCGGCGGAGGCGCCCTGAAATGGCTGCGGGAAACCATGTGCCCCGAACTGGACTTCGTGGCCATGAGCGCCCTGGCGGAAAGCGCGCCGGCCGGCAGCGGCGGGGTCGTTTTCCTGCCCTATATGGCGGGGGAGCGCAGCCCGATCTGGGATCCGAAAGCCTGCGGCGTTTTCTTCGGGCTGAATTTCGGAACCGGCAGGGCCCAGATGATCCGGGCCTGCATGGAAGGCGTGGCCTATGCCCTGCGGCATAACCTGGAGACGGCGGAGCAGGCCGGCGCCCGGGCGGACGTGCTGCGGGCCATGGGCGGCAGCGCCAACAGCCGGATCTGGACCCAGATCAAGGCGGACGTGACGGGCCGCGACATCGAGGTACCCTCCAGCGACACGGCCACGACCCTCGGCGCGGCCATCCTGGCCGGGGTCGGCACCGGCGTCTACGACAGCTTCGAGGCGGCCGCGGAGCAGACCGTCCGGGTTTCGCGCAGCGTGAAGCCGAATCCGGAAAACCAGGAAACCTACGACCGGGGATATGCGGCCTACCGGGAACTGTATGAAAGCCTGAAGGGCCTGATGCACCGGCAGTGACAGCGCCGGGCAGGCCCCAAAGCAAGGAAACATCCCCAAAGGAACGAAAGGAAGGGACCCTGATCCAATGAAAGCAGCAGTACTCTACGGCAACGAGGATATCCGTTACGACGACTGGGAAACCCCCGTGTGCCGCCCCGGCACGGTGAAAGTCCGGGTGCGGGCCACCGGCATCTGCGGCAGCGACGTTCCCCGGGTGCTGAACCACGGCGCCCATTTCTATCCGGTGGTGCTCGGGCACGAATTCAGCGGGGATATTGTGGAAATCGGCGAGGGCGTCGAAGGGCTGAATGTCGGCGACACGGTCAGCGGGGCGCCGCTGGTGCCCTGCATGAAATGCGAGGACTGCCAGCTGGGGAATTTCTCCCTCTGCAAGCATTACAGCTTCATCGGCAGCCGGGAGCAGGGAAGCTTCGCCGAATACGTCGTCATTCCCGCGGCGAACGCCATCCCCTATGACCCCGTGATCCCCTATGAGCAGGCGGCCATGTTCGAGCCCTCCACCGTGGCGGTGCACGGGCTTCTGCAGGCCCGCTACCGGGGCGGGGAAACCGTGGCCATCCTGGGCTGCGGCACCATCGGCATCTTCACGCTGCAATGGGCGAAAATTCTCGGCGCGAAGCAGATCGTGGCCTTCGATATCGACGACGGCCGGCTGGAACTGGCCCGGCGGCTGGGCGCCCACGCAACGGTCAACACCCTGAAGGACGGCTTTATGGGCGAGGCAAAGGCCCTCACCGGCGGCCGCGGATTCGAAAACGTGCTGGAGACCGCCGGAAACCCGGTGACCATGCGCATGGCCTTCGAGCTGGCAGCGAACAAGGCGAAGGTCTGCTTCATCGGCACGCCGCACACGGACCTGACTTTCACCCCGGCCCAGTGGGAAAACATGAACCGCAAGGAGTTTTACCTCACGGGCAGCTGGATGAGCTATTCCGCCCCCTTCCCGGGAAAAGAATGGAAGCTGACGGCCCACTGCTTCGCGGACGGGCGGCTGAAATTCGATCCCTCCATGATTTTCCGGAAATTCCCGCTGAGCCGGGCGGCGGAAGCCTTCGCCCTGTATAAGAACCCGCGGGACGTGCACGGAAAAATCATGCTGATCAACGAAGAATAATCAAGGATGGCCAAGGCCAAAATAAAGGAGGAGAAGAACATGGCATTCATTGACCCGAAACTGGTTCCGAAGCGGAAACTGTCGAACGGCCAGGAGATCCCCTGCATCGGCATGGGCACCTTCGGCAGCGACCGTTTCACCCCCGAGCAGGTGTCCACCGCGGTGGCCGGCGCCATCCGCAGCGGATACCGCCTGTTTGACTGCGCGTCCGTCTACGGCAACGAAGACCTGATCGGCAAGGTTTTCGAGGACGCGATGAAGGAAGGCGTGGTGTCGCGGGAAGAGCTGTTCATCACATCCAAGGTGTGGAACGACATGCACGGCCAGGGCGACGTCCTGCTTTCCTGCGCCAAGACCCTGAAGGATCTGCGGCTCGATTATCTGGACTTCTACTTTGTCCACTGGCCCTTCCCGAACTACCATGCGCCGGGATGCGACGGGGACAGCCGGAACCCGGACAGCAAGCCCTTCAGCGTGGAGGAATTCATGAGCACCTGGCGCCAGATGGAGCGCCTGGTGGATATGGGCCTGGTCCGCAATATCGGCATGAGCAGCATGACGATTCCGAAGCTGGAGGCGGTGCTGCCGCTGTGCCGCATTCAGCCCATGGTGATCGAAATGGAGCTGCATCCCTGCTTCCAGCAGCCGAAGCTGTATGATTACGTGGTGGCCCGCGGCATCCAGCCCATCGGCTTCTGCCCCATCGGCAGCCCCACCCGCCCCGACCGGGACATGACGCCGGACGACATCGCGGATATCCAGGTGCCGGAGCTGGTGGACATCGCCCGGGCCCACGGCGTGCATCCCGCGGTTATCTGCCTGAAATGGGCCGTGCAGCGCGGCCAGATTCCGATCCCCTTCTCCATTCATGAGAACGAGTATGTGTCCAACCTGGAATCCACCGTCAAGGATCCGCTGACCAACGCGGAGATGGCGATCCTCAAAGGCGTGGACAAAAACTGCCGCCTGATCAAGGGCCAGGTCTTCCTGTGGCCCGGCGCCTCGTCCTGGCACGACCTGTGGGACGAGGACGGCGTGATTGTGAAATAAGGGGGGCGGCGGAAACATGCTGAAAGGAATCCCTTCGATCCTGACCCCGGAGCTGCTGAAGATCCTGATGGAAATGGGCCACGGGGACGAGCTGCTGATCTGCGACGGCAACTATCCGAAGTTTGGCTGCCCGGAGCGCTGCGTGCGGCTGGACGGCCACGGCATCCCGGAAATCCTCGACGCCATCCTGCGGTTCTTCCCCCTGGATCCCTATGTGGAAAACCCGACGATCCTGATGGCCGTGCTGCCGGGCGACCCTTACAAGCCGGAAATCTGGGATACCTACCGGGAAATCGGCAAAAAATATGAGAAGGACGGCCTCCGGGAAATCGCCGTGCAGAAGCCGGAATTCTATCCCCGGGGCGCGAAGTGCTACGCCTGCATCGCCACCGGCGAAACGGCACTGTATGCCAACGTGATCCTGAAAAAGGGCGTCGTGAAGCCCGACTGACAAGGCCTGTTCCCGTTCCACGGTTTCTCCTTTTAGCGGAAAGCCGCGCCTCCTGCCTGACCGGAAGCGCGGCTTTCTGTTGCCCTGAAAAATGCAGACCCCCGGAATCCGGAGGCCTGCAGGATGCAGCGTTCAGGAATAATTATTTTTTATAGAAGGGGCCATAGTTCGCGCAGGCGCGGTAGTCGGCGCCTTCCTTGTCCATGCCGAAGGCGTTCCAGGCGGCGGGGCGGAAAATATCCCCGGCAGGAACATTATGCATGGCGACGGGAATGCGCAGCATGGAGCAGAAGGTGATCAGGTCCGCGCCGATATGGCCGTAGCTGATGGCGCCGTGGTTGGCTCCCCAGTTGTTCATCACGTCATAGGCGGATTTGAAGGGGCTGCCCTCCTTCCCGTCGCAGCGCGGGGTGAACCACGTGCAGGGCCAGGTGTAATCCGTCCGCTTCCACAGGATGTCCGTCACGTCCTCCGGCAGGCACACCGTCCAGCCTTCGGCGATCTGGAGCATCGGGCCGAGCCCGTCGACCAGATTCAGCCGGATCATGGTGGCGGGCATCGCGTAGTCCGTCACGAAGCGGCTTGAGAATCCGCCGCCGCGGAAGTATCCCAGGTCGGCATAGTTCCAGGTCGTATGTTCCATGATGGCCTTCCGGTCCGCCTCGTTCACCTCGTACCAGGGCTTCATGAGCCGGTTCCCTTCGGCATCCCGGGCCTGGCCGTTGGCGTCCAGGCAGCAGGCACCGGAGTTGATCAGGTGGATGAACCCGCCGTTTTCCTTCGCCGCGCCTTCCAGGTCATACCCGGTGCACCGCTTGACGGCTTCGGGGCTCCAGAAGGTGCGGACATCCGCAAACATCTGGGCGCGGTTGGTCAGCAGCTTCATGAAGAGCATGCCCAGGCCGTTGAGCACGTCGTTCTCGGTGGCGAGGATGTAGGGCTCCCGCGTGCCGTTGTGGTCGAAGGAGGTGTTCAGCATGGCCTCCGGGAAGTCGCAGTTCGGATAGAAATCCGTCCACTGGCGCTGGCCCTGGAAGCCGCCGGCGATGGCGTTGTGGCCGACCGCCTCCTCCTCGTTTCCGGCGGGCAGGTTGGGGTTGCCGTTCATCAGGTCCTTGATGATCAGGTACATCTTCAGGGTGAACTCCCAGTCCCGGTCCTTCTGCTCCCGGGTTTTCTGCAGTTCGGCGGGATTCTTGTCGAAGCCCTCCTTCACATTTTCTTCGGCCCAGGCCTTCAGCTTTTCATATTCTGCGGCGTCGTAGATGCCCAGCGTCATGCGGCGGATGATTTCCACCTCGTCCACGGACTCCACGCGCATGCCCAGGTATTCCTCAATGAATTTGCTGTCGATGATGGATCCGCCGATGCCCATGGTGATGGCGCCGATCTGCAGGTAGCTCTTGCCGCGCATCGTGGCAGCGGCGACGGCAGCCCGGCCGAAGCGGAGCAGCTTTTCCCGCACGTCTTCCGGAATGGAGGTGTCGTCCGCCTCCTGCACCTCGTGGCCGTAGATGCCGAAAGCCGGCAGGCCCTTCTGGGCATGGGTGGCCAGGACGCTGGCCAGGTAGACCGCGCCGGGGCGCTCGGTGCCGTTAAAGCCCCACACGGCCTTGATGGTGTTCCGGTCCATGTCCATGGTTTCGGAACCGTAGCACCAGCAGGGGGTCACCGTCAGCGTGACGGCCACGCCCTCCCGACGGAATTTTTCCTCGCAGGCGGCGGCCTCCGCCACCCGGCCGATGGTGGTGTCCGCGATCACGACCTTCACCGGCTCGCCGTTGGAATACCGCAGGTTTTCCTCAAAAAGCTTCGCGGCGGAACGGGCCATGTTCATGGTTTGGTCTTCCAGGCTCTCCCGCACCTTCAGCACGCCGCGGCGGCCGTCGATGGTCGGGCGGATGCCGATCACGGGATAGCTGCCAAGATATCTGTTTTTCGCCATGTGGTTCTGAAGCCTCCTTATGATTTTGTCGCAATGTATTGTCGCAGCGGAAATAACGTTTCCTTTTTCTACCCTATGATACCCCGGAATCAGCCGTCAGCGCAAGCCCGGACGGAGCGCCCCTCCGTGAGCGCCGTGCTGAGCGTCACGATCCGGTGGGAAACCGCGTCGCGGTTCATCAGCAAGTCCAGCATCAGGTTGGCCGCCTCCCGGCCGATGCTCAGCTGGGGCTGGCGGATCAGCGTCAGGTCCGGGAAAATCTCGCCGAACAGCTCCAGCTTGTCGAAGCCGATCACGGACAGGTCCTCCGGCACGCGGATGCCGCTGTGCTGCAGCGCCAGCATCGTGCCCAGGGTCATTTCAAAATTGGTCACGAACAGGGCGGTGGGGCGGTCCTTCAGCTTCAGCAGGTCGGAAACCGCCTGGTATCCGCCGTCCATGGTATAGTTCCCGTAGCGGATGTATTCCTCGGTCGGCGTGATGCCGGCGTCCTTCAGGGCGTTCAGGTATCCGGTCAGCCGCTGGTTGGTCGTGTACAGATTGGGGCTGCCCAGCACCAGGCCGATCTTGCGGTGGCCGAGCTCCGTCAGCTTCCGCACCGCCTGCCCGGCCGCGTGGGCATTGTCGATCACGACGGCGCTGACCTTGCCGCGCAGGCTTTCCACCAGCCGGTCGATCAGCAGCACGGGGATATTGGCGTTCAGGGCAGCCTTCAGGTGGGCGCCGGTGGCGTCGGTGGCCATGTTGATCAGCCCGTCCACCCGCCGGTGAAGCAGAAACTCCACGGCTTCCTTTTCCCGCTTCGGGTCGCTCCGGCAGTCGCAGACGATCACGGCATAATCCTGCTTCCGCAGAATATCCTCCATCGAGGAGATGATGGAGGTAATGAAGGCGTTGCTCAGCTCCGGAATGACGACGCCAATCACACGGGTCTGCTGGGTTTTGAGGCTGCGAGCCACTTCATTGGGCACGTAGTGCAGCTTTTTCACCGCGTTTTCAATCGCCAGCCGGTTTTTTTCACGGACAACTCCGCCGTTGAAGTATTTGGAGATCGTAGCCAGGCCAAGCCCCGTTTCACGGGAAAGGTCTTTCATCGTCGCTGCCATATGCTCACCTCCGCTTGATGGTTCTATCGTATCAGAGATTCACCCAAAAAACAAACGTTTTTTGTTTTGGGATCCCCCCGAAACACGAAAAAGCCAGCGAAAGCAGGGCCGGATGGGATTGAAACGTTTCGCAGCCTGTGCTGTTTACCCCATCCGCCGTTTACTTATCCCACAGGCCGGAAACAAACCATGCCAGGGCCGTCCAGGTATACACCGAATAGAAATATCCGTGCTCATCCCGGCCGCGGCGCAGGGTTTCCTCCGCTTCCTGCCGGCCCAGCAGCCGGAACCCGTCGAAAAGCTCGCTGCCCTCCGCGCCGTCCTGGTTCAGCTTTCCCAGGTTCTCCAGGTCGTATACTGCCAGCACCAGCGCATTGCTTTCGTCCGTCATGCCGGGCGAGGAAAACAGCAGGGGATTGACGACTTCAAGCCGGGAAGGCTCCGCCGTGATCCCCGTCTCTTCCCGAATCTCCCGCCGCGCGGTTTCCAGCAGGGGGGATTCCTCCTGCCGGTCCGACGGATCGATCAGCCCGGCCGGCGGGGATAGCAGAAACCGCCCGGCCGGATACCGGTATTCCCGCGCCAGCAGCAGTCGGGGCTCCTGCCCCGGCGTCCGGATAATCACAATGCACGTCACCGCGTCCGGCAGCATCGCGCGGAACTCTTCCTCTGTTTTGACCGCCGCCATCCGGTCCGGTTTCCTCCGGCTGGCGTTGTAATAGTGTTTCCCTTCCGCATACTGCAAATCAACCACATTCAGAAACGGGGTGTCCAGCAGCGTTTTCACCTGATCCCTCGAAATCACGGGGCCCTTCATTCCGGTTCATCCTTTCCTGTAATTTTTTTTCATAAGCAAAGCGATATGCAGGCCTGCGCCTGCAACACTCACTCTCCGACGACCGCGCTGATGCAGCTTTCAATGCCATCGGCCCTCCGCAGCAGCCTTTTTCGCCGGATGTCCCCTTCACTGGGCCATTCCATCAGCTTCTTGATCCTGCCGAGGGCAATCGTTCTGTCAAACCGGTCCTTCCAGCCCTCATAAAGGGCTGTGTACCAGTTTCTCAGTTCATCTTTGCCTGCTTCTTTCCCTCCCCGAATCCTGCGGGCCAGGGCAGGGTCAGCCAGAAGGCCGCGGCCGATCATAACGGCTTCGGCCGTTGGAAAGCGCTCTGCAAATGCCCGCACGTCTTCCAGAGAGCGCAGGTCCCCGTTGTAAACAGGATGCGGTATTCCCTTCTGCAGCGCCAGTTCAAAGGCTTCCGGATGAACTGCTCCGGTATATTGCTCCCTTGTTGTCCGGACGTGGATGGTCACATGGGCAAAGGGATAATCAGCAAACAAATCCGCGAGTTCAGGCCATTCCTCTGTGCTTTCATATCCGATACGGGTTTTGATGGAAAGCGCTGCGGGAAGGGTGTTTGAAAACAGGCGGTCCAGGAAAGAACGCAGGCATGCCGGATCCTGAAGCATAGCGCTTCCCCTGCCCCGCCTGGTCACCGTCGGAGACGGGCATCCGAGATTCAGGTCCGCGCAGGAATAACCGCATTCGCTTACATAATACAGCCAGGCGGACAACTGTTCCGGGTCCCGTGTCAGTGCCTGGGGCAGCACATTCAGTCCCTCGTTTTCCTCCGGGGCAATATCCCTTTCCTCCCGGGTCAGCAGGGACAGGGACTGAGTCAGCCTGTGAAACGGCAGGCAGTAAACATCAATCCCCCCGAAGATCCTGTTATGCACCTGCCGCAGGATCCCGTCCGTTATTCCTTCCATCGGCGCAAAATAGATGGTCAATCCCGTTCCTCCTTCCGCCGGTTTTGTTTCATGTTCTTTCTTCTCCGGATTACAGTACAGCAGGCAGAGGGGACTCGTCAAGCTCTTCCGTTTTTTGAATTTGTACATTGCGATGTACATTGTAGCGAAATGGAACCACCTGTAGTGCACCATAAAGAAAACCCCGGAAGTCTTGATCTCCCGAGGTTTTTCTGTCGAAGTAGCAGGATTCATTGAAACAGTTCTGCTTCCGTATCCCGCAAAATGTCAGCCAATACTTTATAATCCAGATACTGTATGCCTTCTGTACCCTGATGGATTTTGTCAGCCAGTTTGCTGTGATAATACACATTCATGGCCTTCTCCAGCGAAAAACCGCTCTGCTCCGCGATATATGCAATCAGACGTTCTTCAAGGTTCTCCTGATACGTCTGCTCCAGAATCGTTTCATCCACAGCTTACACCTCCCACCATCGTTCAAAAAACAGCAATCTGTCGATTGCATTCTGGGTGATAAAAGCAATTTGATCATAATTCGGATATGCCCTGATGTCCTGCAGGGCTCTGTCCCTGTCCCAGATGCCGGAATGATACATGTCCACCACCCGGAACACTCTGTCATTGGCAACCTTTCCGATAATCAGATCATATTGCTGGTAAATCGTCTTGTCATCGCGGCAATCACACACGAAATCGATCCATTCCGTCAAGTCATCAGGAAATGTCTTTACCTTTAAACCTGATATCTGATCACTCATCCTGTACTGATTGACAATTGCATTCCCGCCTGTCAGGCTAACTTTACGCCTGGCCCAGCGCTCCGCTTGTTCCCGTACGCTTGTTACATAATACCCTTTGCCGAAGTCCAAAGCACGATACGAATGCAAAACGTCCGGTTGCTTTACAATCTCCGAAGAACCATGATAGACGATCACACAGCAATCCCCCTTTGCTGCAAGTACTGCTGAATATCTTCAAGCACATACTTGCTGGACTGCGTATGAAGCACTTCATAATGCGGTACAAGATATGACTGGATGCACCCGGATTCCTCGAGCATTTGATAAACCCTGGACGGGGACAATCCCCATTGATTAGCACACCGATGGATCATGTACACCACAAAAGAAAAGGAATTCTTATCCATCAGCAGTTTCACCACCTATCATTATCTGCACACAAATCTTACAACACTTCGTCTGTTCTCGCAACAAATTTTCCTGTTTCCGAGTCATTTGATTCATTCAATTTCTCTTGAATAGCCTTAAGCATTTTCCTTTCCTGATCAGAATAATACTTCTCAAATCCATATTTCTCATACAGACCCTGTTCACCGCTCATAATAAAAGTTGGCGATAGCCTAATTCTTTGGCATATTCAATTGCCTGATCCCTGCCATCGATTAACAATGACCCGGAGCACCCATTAAGGGCACTCCGGGTCATCGTGTCGAAGTGGCGGGATTCGAACCCGCGGCCTTTTGGTCCCGAACCAAAGATTTAGTCCGTTTTTCCGGTTCTCGCCGCTTCTTTCCCAGAGATACCGTGAAATGCCCGTTTTCTCCGGCTTTTTCCGCCTGTTTACCCGTTTTTCCGCTTCTTTCCGGTTGGCTTCAAACCGGACATTTGGGCATTTTTCTCACTTTAAAGGTTCAATCATCCGTTGCAACCCCGTGCGTCGCAGCATGCTCGCAGGCTGTGCCTTGCCATTTGGTTTATTCCGCCCAGTTTGCCGTCTTCAGGTTTTTTACCCTGCAAAACTCACGTGTATTGTTTGTCACAACAGTATAACCTAATGATCTGGCATGTCCTGCTATGAGCATGTCTAAAGGGCCGATTGGAATTCCTCTTTTTTCAAGATCTGCCCGAACCTTTCCATACTCATCCGCTGCACGTGTATCAAAATCCAGGATTTCTATATTCGCAAGCAAAAGAGATAAAGCCAGTCTGTTTTTGTCAACCGCTTCGCTTTTCTCTACGCCGCAGACAAGTTCTGCATATGTTACTGAGGAAATACAAACATCTTTGGGCTCCATTTTCCGCAACTTCTGAAATACCTTTTCGGGTTTGTGTTTAATTGCATAAATGCAGATATTGGTATCCAGCATATACCTCATAACGCTTCCCGCTCCTGAACTCCCTGATTGTCTCTTCCGTCTTTCATAAAGTCATCTGAGAACATATCGATTGCCTTCATAAAGGATTCCCATTGGCTTGTTTTAGGCATCAAAAGAACAATGTCGCCAATCCGGTTTATTATCACTTCATCAGAAGAAAACCGGTATTCCTTTGGTAATCTTACAGCCTGGCTTCTTCCATTCTCAAAAACCTTCGCTACTGTCATATTCATCACCGTCCTTTCAATTGTAGTATATATCATGATATATACTCCGTCAACCTCCATTTTTGTTTTTTGAATTGTCGGGATCAACGCGCATCACTTGAATGCAAACACGATATCATCGGAAGCGGCATCGCAGATTCTCTGTCAAAGAATAGCATTTCGCATATGCTTCAGCAAGTAAATCCGAAACATCAGCTGATGACATATCTCTTAAGGCCGGATACTGATCCGTTTCCGTCTGACAAGATGATAGCCTCCTGCTTCACTATACCCCACTGTTATATGAATGCTTTACTGATCAGTTCATATCCCCATACCGTTGGTTTCTCTGTGCCTTCCGGCAGCAGATTGTGCGTATAGCTCTGCTCCTCATGCCTGCGGATAAATGTATTGGGACCGATACAGTACAGTTCAATATGGATATTCTGGTTTACACGCACAAGATACAATTTCCCATCCTTTACTTCAATATGTATTTTGCCTGGAAGATATGTGCCGGTGAACTTCCGGAGACCCTCCTCCAAAACCGGTACCTCCTCCGGCCTCGCTGCATGTTTCGGTTCTTTTCCATAAAGGATATCAGCGATGCCTTCTCCCAACCGGTACTGGTTCAGCGATTCGTTATTGGAAAGAATGATGATACAAAGATCGTCCTCAAAGAAGTACTGCGTATACGCGGCAATCCCGTTGGCATCACCGCCGTGGGCATACATCGTCACGCCGTTCCGGTCATGCCGTTCCAGCCCGTAGCAATAATGATTCATGTTCTCTGCAAAGAACCGCTTATACGCCTTTGCGGACAGCAACTTTCTCTCCTTCAGGCACTCATACCACTTCTGCAGATCATCGCAGTTCGAAACCAACGCCCCGGCTCCCAACAGAAACAGGTTGTTCACATACGGCACCCGAACCGTCTTCCCGTAATCATGCATATAATTGTATGCCTTGTTTTCGTGAACAGCCAGGCCGTCGTCAAACACGGTATTGACCATCCCCAGCGGAAGGAAAATGTTCTCACGCAGAAAATCCCCGTAGGTCTGTTTTGAAACATGCTCAATGATCCAGGCCAGCAGGTTGTAATTTGAATTGTTGTAATTGAACGATTCTCCCGGGGGATTCATCGGCTGTTTCAGAATCCACTTACTGAGGAAAGCTTTTCGATCATAAGGCAACCTGTCTTCCCCGATATAGAAGTTATCCTCGAAATTGTAAAAGTTATACAATCCTGATGTATGGGCAAGCAGATGATGGACTGTAATCCCGGCAGGAATCTGCATATTCTCCGGGAGATATGTATTTGCATCCGCATCCAATGATAAAAGTCTCCTGTCATACAGAAGCATTATGGCAAAAGCGGTAAACTGCTTTGTGACCGACGCAATCGTGAACCGGGTAGCCAGGGTATTCTTCACACCAAACTCCGCGCAGGAATAGCCACGGCTGGTTTCCCAAAGTATTTTCTCATCTTTAACAATACGAATGGCTCCCCAAAAATCCCAGTATTCCGTCTCCCGCTCTATGAATGCAGCCAGCCGCTGCTGAGTATCATTCCCGGTCATAGAAACTGATCTCCCCTTCGAATTGAAATAATACCCGAAAACCTTCACTTAAACGCACATCACTTGAATGCAAACACGATATCATCGGAAGCGGCATTACAGATCCCTCCTGCTTTCTCATAACACCTGCAGGCAGAAGCATTGTGTTTATAAGTAAGCAGAAACATCTTGCGGCAGCCCAGGGTTTTCGAATGCTCATGAATAAACCGGACAAGTTCCGTTCCGTAACCCTGATTTTGCCATCCTTCCATAATGTCAATTGCGTAAAGATAGTATACTTTTTGCCCGTTTGGCTCATTCAGAACATAACCGTAAGCAAATCCGATTGCTTTTCCGTTGTCTGCAGCTATATAACCGTATGCGTTTTTTTCATTCAAAAACGCCTTCAGCACCGCTTCATCGTATTTCGTATTCTCATCATCAACAAAGTCAAGCATCAGCGCAAGATTTTGTTCTGCTAATAGTTCACACTTCATACGCTTGCCTCCTCGGTTTTATCTATGAAATATATTATCAAACCCACCATGCTGTGTCCATCCGGCAAAATTCCGTCGCCAATCAACCGTTCGAGATCCTCAGCCGGAACTTATAGCTCCCTGCCGACTGCAAGCCCGGTTCAACGGGAACTATGGTCAGCCCAGAAATTTTAAAGAGGCAGTCTAAAAAAGCCAACATTTTAAACCGGCAAAATTTCCAGAGGAAAAAACCGGAAATTTACGGAAATTTACGGAAGTGGTATTTTCAAGTTCACCGCAAGGTGCCTCACCGCCACGCTGCAACCCGGGAGGTTGCAGATCGGAAAAAAGCGGAAAACCCGCACGAAAAGCAAAACCCCGGGAGCATTGATTTACAATGTCCCGGGGAGTCGAAGTGGCGGGATTCGAACCCGCGGCCTTTTGGTCCCGAACCAAACGCGCTACCAAACTGCGCTACACCTCGTTGCTGGAGCCGATGAGGGGACTCGAACCCCTGACCTGCTGATTACGAATCGGCTGCTCTACCAACTGAGCCACATCGGCACAACCAGCAACGGGTATTATATCAAAGCCGCCCGCGTTTGTCCAGCATAAATTTTTCCTTTTTCGCAGCTCGCTTCAGCGCTCATTTTGAAGGCCCGTTTTATGCCCAAAGGCCGGAATATCAGCCCTCCAGCTTTCTCCGCGCAGACTCAATGGCCTGCTGCACCATCTCCGGGGCCGGGGCGCCGGGAATCTTACGCTTCTCCACGCAGGCGCTCATGCTCAGGTCGTCGAAAACATCCTGCTCAAAGGCGGGATGGAACTGCTTCAGCTCCTCCAGGGACAGGTCCAGCAGCGCCTTGTTCCCGTCCAGGCAGTGGGCCACCAGTTCTCCCACCACCTTGTGGGCATCCCGGAAGGCCACCCCTTTTTTCACCAGGTAGTCGGCGCAGTCCGTCGCGTTGGTGAATCCGCCGGAGGCCCCCCGCTCCATCACGTCCTTCCGGAAGGTAACAGTCTTCAGCATGGCCGTGAACACGGTCAGCCCCTTGACCAGCGTGTCCCGGGTGTCGAAGAAGGCCTCCTTGTCCTCCTGCATATCCTTGTTGTATGCCAGCGGCAGCCCCTTCATCACCGTCAGCAGCCCCATCAGGTGGCCGTATACCCGCCCGGTCTTCCCCCGGATCAGCTCCGCCACGTCCGGGTTCTTTTTCTGGGGCATGATGCTGGATCCGGTGGCGAAGGCGTCGTCCATCTCCACGAAGCGGAACTCGTTGGTGTTCCAGAGGATCAGCTCCTCGCAGAAGCGGCTCAGGTGCATCATGCAGATCGCCGCCGCGGAAAGGTAGTCCAGCATATAGTCCCGGTCCGATACGCCGTCCAGGCTGTTTTCGGAGATGGCACTGAAGTCCAGCAGCTCCGCCACCCGTTCCCGGTTCAGGGGATAGGTGGTTCCCGCCAGCGCGCCGGAGCCGAGCACCATCACGTCTGCCGCCTCGTATGCCCGGCGGAAGCGGTCCCGGTCCCGCAGGAACATCTGGGCATAAGCCATCATGTGGTGCGCCAGCGTAATCGGCTGGGCCTTCTGCAGGTGGGTATATCCCGGCATGATCGTGTGCAGGTTCTCCTCCGCGATGCCGAGAATCGCCTCCAGCAGCTCCTTCAGCATGGCCTCCGTTTCCCGGCAGGCCGCCTTCGCGTACATCCGGGTGTCCAGGGCCACCTGGTCGTTCCGGCTGCGGCCGGTGTGCAGCCGCTTCCCGGCCTCCCCGATCCGCTCCGTCAGCAGGGTTTCCACGTTCATGTGGATGTCTTCCGCGTCCACCATCCACTGGATCTTTCCCGCCCGGGCATCCTCCAGGATCCCCTTCAGCCCCGCCACGATTGTTTCCGCATCCTCCGCGGGAATGATGCCCTGCTCGCCCAGCATCGTGGCATGGGCGATGGACCCGGTAATATCCTGCTCAAACAGGCGCTGGTCAAAGGATATGCTGGAGTGGAAATCGTCCACCAGCCCGTCTGTCGCCTTGCCGAACCGTCCGCCCCACAGTTTCATGTCGATTCATTCCTTTTCTGATGATTCTTCCCGGCCCCCGCCGCGTGCCGGCGCAGGCCCTTTTCAATTGTACACGTTCCCGCGGTTTTCGCAAGGGAGAATCCGCCGGATTTCTTCTTTTTGTTCGCCTTGACTTTTTCCGGATGGGCGTTTACCATAACGGCATGAAACCGCAGGAAAAGGGGCGATGGCTTGACGGTGCTGGGGATCGATCCGGGGTATGCGCTCATGGGCTGGAGCGTGGTGGAGTGCAAAGGCTCCCGGATGAAGCTGGTGAATTACGGCTGTATTGAAACGAAGGCCGGCGTTCCCATGCCGGACCGGCTCCGCACCCTGCAGCTCGGGATCCGGGACCTGCTGGCGATTTATCATCCGGATGACGTCGCCTTCGAGGAGCTTTTTTTCGCCCGGAATGTGACCACCGCGCTGATGGTGGGCGCCGCCCGGGGCGCGGCCATCATCGCCGCCGCGGAGTACACGCGCAATTTATATGAATATACGCCGATGCAGATCAAGCAGGCGGTCACGGGGTACGGCAAAGCCGATAAGAAGCAGGTGCAGCAGATGGTCAAGCTCCTGCTGAAGCTGGATGAAATCCCGAAGCCGGATGACGCGGCGGATGCCATCGCCTGCGCCATCACCCATTGCCAGGCCGGCCATGCCCGGAACGAATTCCTGATGAAATAACGGAGGACGCGCGCCGATGTATGCATTTATTGAAGGCGAAGTATGTGAGAAGGTCAACGGGGGGCTGGTGATCCTGGCCGCCGGCGTCGGCTGGCAGCTGAACTGTTCCAATAACACGCTCCAGGCCGCCCCGCCGGTGGGGGAAAAAATGCGCTGCTATACCTTTCTCTCCGTCCGGGAAGACGCGATGGAGCTCTTCGGCTTCGCTACCCGGGAGGAAAAGGAAATGTTTCTCCAGCTGACCTCCGTGTCCGGCATCGGGCCGAAAACCGCCCTCGGCGTGCTGGGGTCCATGCCCCTGCGGGACCTGAGCCTCGCCATCCTGCTGGGGGATGTGAACGCCCTTTCCCGCGCCCCCGGCATCGGGAAGAAAACGGCCCAGCGCATCGCCCTGGAGCTGAAGGACAAAATCAGCCAGGCGGACGTCTCCGCCCAGGCGGATGTGCCCGCCGCGCCCCTGGCCTCCATGGCTTCCGACTGCGTTGCCGAGGCCATCGAAGCCCTGGCCGCCCTGGGCTATTCCTCCACGGAAGCCCGGAATGCCGTCAGCCAGGTGCGGGACCAGTCCGACAAGCCGGAGGAGCTGATCCGCCTGGCGCTGCGGGCCATGGCCGGCATGTGATGCGGCCGGTATAGAATGAAGGAGAATGAACCATGGACGACAGACTGATGAACGGCTCTTTCCTGGCTGAGGACGGCTCCGTGGAGCAGACGCTCCGCCCCCGGACCCTGCGGGAATATGTCGGCCAGAAAGCGGTGAAGGACAGCCTGAATATCTATATCCAGGCGGCCCTCTCCCGCCATGACGCGCTGGACCATATGCTGCTGTACGGCCCTCCCGGCCTGGGGAAGACGACCCTGGCCTGCATCGTCGCCTCCGAAATGGGCCAGAATATCCGCGTCACCAGCGGCCCCGCCATCGAGCGCCCGGGCGACCTGGCCTCCATCCTCAGCAACCTCAGCAGCGGGGATGTGCTCTTTATTGACGAAATTCACCGCCTCTCCCGCCAGGTAGAGGAAGTGCTCTATCCCGCCATGGAGGATTACGCCATCGATATCATGATCGGCAAGGGGCCGACCGCCCGAAGCATCCGGGTGGACCTGCCCCGCTTCACCCTCGTCGGGGCCACGACCCGGGCCGGCCAGCTCTCCGCCCCCCTGCGGGACCGGTTCGGCATGCTGTTCCGGCTGGAGATGTATTCCCCGGAGGAGCTCTGCCAGATCGTGGAGCGCAGCGCCGGCATCCTGGAAATCGACGCGGACCGGGAGGGCCTGCTGGAAATCGCCCGCCGCAGCCGCGGCACGCCCCGGATTGCCAACCGTATGCTGAAGCGGGTTCGGGACTATGCCCAGGTCCGGGCCGGCGGCCATATCAGCCGGGACGTGGCCCGGGAGGCCCTCGCCATGCTGGATGTGGATGAGCTGGGCCTCGACAAGGTGGACCGGAATATGCTCTCCACCATGATGGATAAGTTTTCCGGCGGCCCCGTGGGCCTCGATACCCTGGCCGCCACCACGGGGGAGGACGCCGTCACCATTGAGGACGTTTATGAGCCCTATCTGATGCAGCTCGGCTTCCTGATGCGGACGCCCCGCGGCCGGATCTGCACGCCCGCCGCCTGGGCCCATATGAAAAAGAGCATGCCCGCCGCCGCGCAGGAGCAGATCAGAATGGAGATCTGATATTTTATATGAAGACATCGGATTTTGATTATTTTCTTCCGGAGGAGCTCATTGCCCAGACCCCGGTCGAGCCCCGGGACCACAGCCGCCTCCTGGTTTATCACCGCAGCGACCGCAGCATCGAGCATAAGCATTTCTATGACGTGGTGGATTACCTGAACCCCGGGGACGCCCTCGTGATTAATGAAACGAAGGTGATCCCCGCCCGCCTCCTGGGGGAAAAGGAGGGCACCGGCGTGCCGGTGGAGGTGCTCCTTCTCCGCCGGGAAAACGCCACGGACTGGGAGGCCCTGGTCCGTCCCGGGCGGCGCCTGAAGCCCGGGGGTTTCTGTTCCTTCGGCGGCGGCCTCCTCCGCTGCGAAATCCTCCGCAACGTGGAGGAAACCGGCGGCCGCCTGGTCCGCTTCCATTGCGACGGCGTCTTTGAGGAAATTCTGGACCGGCTGGGCGAAATGCCCCTCCCGCCCTATATTCATGAAAAGCTGCAGGACAGCAGCCGGTATCAGACCGTGTATGCGAAGCAGGAAGGCTCCGCCGCCGCGCCCACGGCCGGCCTGCATTTCACGCCGGAGCTCCTGCAGAAAATCCGCGCAAAGGGCATCGTCACGGTCCCCGTCCTCCTGCATGTGGGGCTCGGCACCTTCCGCCCCGTCAAGGAGGAAAACGCCGAGGACCATGTCATGCACAGCGAATTCTGCCAGGTCACGGAGGAAGCCGCTTCCATCCTGAACGGCGTCCGGGCTGCCGGCGGGCGCATCGTCTGCGTCGGCACAACCTCGGTCCGCACCCTGGAAACCCGGTCTGACGCATCCGGCGTCATCCATGCCGGCGCCGGGGACACTGCCATCTTCATCCATCCCGGCGTCACCCTCAAGGCCACGGACGCGCTCATTACCAATTTCCACCTCCCCCAGAGCACGCTGCTGATGCTGGTCAGCGCCCTCATGGGCCGGGAGGAAGCCCTCCGGGTCTATGCGGAAGCCGTCCGGGAGCGCTATCGTTTCTTCTCCTTCGGGGATGCGATGATGATCCTCTGAATGGCACGTTTTCCGGAAGCCCTCTTTCAGATTTTGTAAAAACCTATTGCTTTTTTGTAAAAATCAAAATATAATACAACCACAAAATTCAACATGTGTACAGGAGGCTTCCCTTGGAGCAGCGTTACGAGCCCGCCAATCCTCTCAGCATGCCTTTTGAGTGCTTTGAGTTTGATTCTTCTGTTAACCCCTTTCCGGTCAAGGACCATTGCCATTATTTTGCCGAAACCATTCTCGGCATAGACGGTACCCTGCAGGTGACCCGGGGGGCGGAGACCCACGTCATCCAGCCCGGCGAGCTGCTGGTCATCCCTCCCCTGATGCACCACAGCATCACCTCCGCGGACGGGAAGACCGTCCATTACGGCGTCATCAAGCATGACCTGAGCCAGCATGATGATACCCTCGGCTATGCTCCGCATCCGCGTTCCCTGATGCTGGAGGCGGAGCAGTCACACCTCTCCTTTCATCTGAGTGCCCAGCAGGTGCATGAGCACGGGATGGATGCCATGTTTATGCAGTGCATTCAGGAATACCGCGAGCGGGATTTCGCCTATGACCTCAAAATCCGCTCCCTCCTTTTCCTGATTTTCACGGCCCTGGTCCGGATCTGGATTCAGGAGGGCCTCTCCCTGCAGACCCGGAATACCCCCACTGACCCGCTGTATACCATCACGGCACATATCAACCGCAACATCCAGGAGTCCCTGAAGGTGGAGGACCTGGCCCGCCACTGCGGCCTGAGCTATCCCTGGTTTGCCAAGCGTTTCCGCGAAATTTACG
Organism: Clostridia bacterium; assembly: GCA_017404985.1. Lineage (GTDB taxonomy): Bacteria > Bacillota > Clostridia > Christensenellales > Aristaeellaceae > Aristaeella. Next base: position 32,036 of record JAFRBK010000018.1, read on the forward strand.
GCATCAGCTGCAAGGAATATATTGAAAAGGTCCGCATCAGCAAAGTCGAGCATTATCTGCTCTTCACCGATTATGACCTGAACTATATCAGCCAGGCGACCGGGTATGCGGATTGCAGCCATATGATCAAGGATTTCCGCCGTCTGAAGCATACCACGCCGGGCCAGTTCCGCCAAAGCCGAAAAAAAGAACCCCTTCATGAGCAAGAAAGCGATGAAGAAAAACGCAAAAGGGTTGACACGCCTGAGAAAAACGGATAAAATACAGTTTGTTCGCAAGTCTTCAAGGGCTTGATGCGGAGCATGCAGGTGTAGCTCAATGGCAGAGCTCCAGCTTCCCAAGCTGGTCACGTGGGTTCGATTCCCATCACCTGCTCCAATCCCGCATCAATGACTCGGAAGCAATTACGCATTCGCTTTTGAGCGAGGATAATTAAGGAGGAAACCCCAAATGGCAAAAGGTCGTTATGAACGGACAAAGCCCCACGTTAACATCGGCACGATCGGACACGTTGACCACGGCAAGACCACGCTGACCGCCGCGATCACCATGACGCTGGCCCAGAAGGGCGAAGCCCAGGCCATGCGGTACGACGAAATTGACAAGGCGCCCGAAGAAAAGGCCCGTGGAATCACCATCAACACCGCTCACGTGGAATATGAAACCGCGAAGCGCCACTACGCGCATGTGGACTGCCCCGGCCACGCGGACTATGTTAATAACAGGATCACCGGTGC
>JAFRBK010000019.1 GCA_017404985.1 Clostridia bacterium
CGCGGCTTGTACATGAAATCCCTCCGTTTCTTGTGCTTCTATTATACCACGGAGGGCTTGAAATCACTACGTTTTCAGCACCTGTTGGGTGTATTTCCACAGTACTTGATTGGTCGCTTTGAGAGCAGTGTTTTCAAGGCGTCTGGCAAGTTGTCAAGGTTCGAGTTTCACGGATTGAGGAAAATAGTCATCATAGCTTTTTGTAGTGAAAAGGTTTTTCAGTGGTTTGCTGAAGCCGAGCTTTTCAGCCCATACATACAACATATCCTCGTTAATTCCCATAAGGATAGGGGTGTCTGCTTCTGCGGCTTGTTCCCCTAACGCATATGAACATTGTGCAAAAAGCATCATTGCAGTCAGCAGGATGCAGAAAACGTTTTTCATCTGCTTATTCATCAATCAGTATCCTCCGGAAACTCCTCAATCCACATTTCCACATCATTAGCTCCGCTAATAGCTGCAGCCCATTCCCGATCCATCTCAGCAGCGTATTCTTCCGCTGTCAGTTTGCCGTCCACCCAAAATTGATGCTGCGCCCGCATGCAGGCTCCGTACTGGCTTTCGATAATCCAGTTTGTTTTTTCCATGCAGGGCACGATTGATTGATCCAGCATACTGATGGAAGTCAGCCACTCCTTTGTCAGATACCTGTATTTCGTCCCGTTGTGCTTTTTCAGGTCCTGGTTCCATTCCTCAGGATTGAATTTGTCAGGGAAAACCCACCAGTCATACATGGTCATGCTTCGTTTTTTTTCTACATGGGGAATAGCTGTTTCAAAAAGTGCAGGAGCATAAGAGGCATAGTTGCTCCCCTTGCGTACGCATTGAAGCGAAACCATCCTCACATTGAACAGCGACGGCTGGTCGGCAGTGATCCGAAGGGGGATGATGTTTGCACAGGTAAAAGTGTCCTTTTGATTGAAAGAGAAACCGTACTGCTGACGTCCTGCCAGCAAATACCGTACTTTGGTGCTCACCTTCTGTTTGAAATCCACCTTCAGCAGCCGCTTATACAGCTTTTGAGCCCTGCCTGCCAGCTCGATGAATTTCGGATCGCTGAACACTACGGGTATTCCGGCAACCCTGCACCGAAGTATCCAACCCTCCAGCAGATTATCCCTGAACAGCTCAGACAGATATTCTCTCTTGTCACCTGCAGTGCCATAGAAGAGCCGGAAGCCTTCGTGAGGCATATCCAGAAAAATCTCGATGAAATCCAGCAGCTCCTCAAAAGAGGAAGGAGGCGTAATATCCCGGAAGGGGGAGGCGGCCCATGCGTCGGGCACCCAATAGCCGATAAAGCCAGGTACAAAACAAATAAAATATCCAGCGCCGGGATAAGCCAGCAGTTTCCCATCCTCAGTCATCAGCTCGTTGCGAATCACCTGCTGGATCAAAGGTGACATTGACTCAATTTCCTCCAGCATGGCGCTGGTAGGAGCAAAGGGCTCAATGAGACCGGCTTTGTAGAGTGCTTTGGGTGTTTCCTGCATATCGGTATCAACTCCAAAAAAATCCGGCTGATAATCGTTGATCAGGTCGATAAAGCTGTCATAGTGCTGTTTGGCTACCAGGCTTTTCAAGGGTTCCTGAAAACCCAGCATCTCAGCCCATTGCTTTTCGGTCTCCTCACCGGCGATCCACAATAATGTCGGTGATTCCTGAGTTCCTTCCGCTCCGGCGTTCGCTGCTGTCATTACACACAGCATGATTGCCATCACTGCCAAAGTGATTCTCTTTCTCATGGCTTAAACTCCTCATCCGTTCTTTCTGCCTTTTCCTCATCAGCGCAGGCATATTGGGCAATGACCAATAAGAGCATCACTGCCAGCAGCAGGATACAAAACAGGTTCTTCATTTTTCCTCCCGAAGGGAGCGCCGCCATCCGTTTGAAGATGACGGCGCTCCGAGTGGATCTTTACTTTTTCAGCTGCAGCACCAGCATGGTGTCATTTCCGCTTCCATCTGGGAATACCAGATGAATCGTCTCCGGAATCTGATCCACAGAAATCATCTGCGTATACGGAATCTGAGGCCAGGTATCCAGGTTGGAGAAACCACTGGAAAGGGTAATACCGGTGGGGTAATCATCTCCATTTTCTTTCACGATTTTCACCATCAGCTTGTCAAGGGCCATATCCTGTGTCGCACCTTCCAGAGCGGTCAGATTGGTTGTGAAGTGCAGGCCGCTGGGCAGCAGTTCCGCGTGGATGCTGTCAATCTGGAAGGCATCAAGTACCTTAGTGCCTTCAGGAACGATGTATTCCGCCGTAGCAATGGCCTTCTCGGTATGGATGGGCAGATCCACATATTCCTTGGTGACGTTGGTATCGTCCTCTACATCTTCCAGGTTCACTAGTTTTGTACGCAGATACACCCTGGCTTTGATTTCCTCACCGCTGATCTGCCCGTTCAGGGGCTGCAGGGAGAAATAGGTCAGGCTGCCATCATCATTGAACATAGGATCCTCATACGCTTCGCTGCCCCAGAGTTCAGACGGGATCTCCAACGTGGCGCGGACGCTGTACAGAGGCAGGTTCAGCTCTTTCGCAGCTTCCACCCAGGTCATGGACGGATCTACACCGAGCTGTTTCGCAACGGCGGCGCTGTTTTCCCCGTAGGCACCGATGGCTTCGGTGAAATCATCCGCAGCAAGAATCCCTTTCACACCATCCGCCAGCCGGGCTTCAACTGAAATCATAGCCAACCGCGAATCACTGTAACGTTCCCGCACGGTGAAGGCCACATCACCTTCCTGCCAAGATACAGGTTCACACGTTGCCATAATTTCCTGAGCTGTCTTCGGGATATCAGCGCCATAGTCTTTTTTGAAGAAATCATTCCATCCGAAGATCTGTCCAGCAGCCATCGCTACTGCCATAGTTGCCACGATAACACAAGCCGCAATCAATACGGTTCTAAAAGCTGCCTTTTTCACGGGTTCGTCCTCCTTCACGGAGCGAGCGGCACTCATCAGCGCATCACGGGTTTCTTCCGGCATTGGCCTGAAAGCATCCCGCAGATTCAGATTGTCCATGTCACGCTTCATTCCGCATCCAGCTCCTTTCTCAGTTCTTTTTTCCCCCGGCGAAGTCGTCCTCGAAGAGTTGTCATCGGGATTCGCAGCACGTCTGCTGCTTCCTCATAGGTCATTCCCTCTGAATAGCAGAGGACAAGAGGCAATCGAAGCTTCTCCGGAAGAGCCTCTAGTGCCATTGCCAGGTCAGGATCCGGGGCAGACGTGTTTTGTACAGGGATCTTGTCCAATGGAACGATTTTCCGATGCATTCGTTGTGTGTCGTAACACACATTGATCAGTATGCGGGTCATCCAGGTGCGGAAATACTTCTCTTCCCGCAGTTTATCCCGCTTTTCCCATGCCTTGAGGACTGCATCCTGTAATGCGTCCTGCACATCGGCTTCGTTCCGCAGGATCGACCAAGCTACCCGGTACATCATGTCCGAGCAGGTTTCGATCTCTGCGATGAAGAATCCTCTGTCCACGGTGTTCTGCCTCCTGTTTCGTAACGTTACATCCATTAGACGGGTGAGAAGGAAGAATCGGCACACGACCCCAATTTTTTTCATTTTATCATTATTCTGAGTGGCAATCAAAAACGGACACCATTGTGCAATGATGTCCGCCAGATTTCTGATTCCGGTTAACGTTCACGGAGTAATAAGCCTTGTGGACGTTTTTATATTATGTCTCTTTTCTTCGGTTAAGGAATACCTGCCAGGCAATGGAAAGGAATGCATATACAGCAAGCACTACCAAGAGGATGCTGAAAAGATCATGTTCCATAAAGTTGCTTGTTGTCTTAGTGCCTTTCAAAAGAATATGTGACAGGATATAGGAAATGGGCGCAAAGAACAATTGGCGCAGAATCCAGCTGTAGTCCCATTTTCTGAAAATTACCCAAATCAGTCCAAGCAATCCCGACAACCCTGCCGCAATCAGTAAATAATATCCCAGCGCAAGGCGAGGAAGAACTACTGTTCCTCCATTCAGAGGAGTTCCCCATAGCAGCACCTGCCGCTGTTCAAACCCATAAATCAGACGGTCAGGTACAGGATAGTAGGTTGATTCATAATACGACTGGGTTTGATGACTGGAACCTTGATTTGTGCTGAATGCCTGCAGGATGACAGTTGTTGTGCCGTCATCCTCAACGACCACATGCTCCTCAAACCCGTTGATGAAGCTGCTAACCTTCAGAATCAAAGCTTCACAGGATTGCTCCGCGGAAGCAGGAGCAACAGTTGGCACAGGAGCCGCTTTGTCATCTGTCGGCAAATACACCTCACCGCTGTAATACTCAGCAGGATTGACGGTTTCGACACCTACAACCTCGATCAAGCCATCCTGCCAGAGAATATAATTCATGCTCGTGGCATAGAAGAAATAAGTAAAGACTGCGATAAATACACACAGCGCAGCAAGGATAGCTGTGTACCAGCGGCGCTTCCGGATTTCCTTTCTGAGCGATTGCAGCGGTTTTACCGTTTCAACAGGCGGTTCCGGGGATGTCTCAATCTCAGAAAACCGTTTCTGACAGTCAGGGCATTCGGTCAAATGCTGATCAACCAGGTCTTTTGTATCCGGTTCAACCATGTTTTCAGCATACAGCGGCAGCAAATCATGTATAACAGAACATGGCAGTTTCATATTCATTCCTCCATCTTCTCCTTGATCTTTGCACGGGCTCTGTGATAAACAACGCAAGCCCAATTTCCCGACTTGCCAAAGAGTTCTCCGATGTCCCGGAAGCTTAACTGTCCTAAGGTTCTGAGTGTGAAAACTTCCCGATAGGGCTCGTCCAGGTGATGGAGCAGCCGATGGATGCGCATGCTTTCATCCTGGCGTACAATCGCTTCTTCCGGTCCGGCAGACAAATCCGGAAGCTGCAATGCATCGTCAATTGGCTGGGCCTTTTTCTTTCGCTGATCTGACAGCCATAGGTTTTTGGCTATCGTACATAGCCAGCTTTTCAGGCTGCTTTTCCCCTGAAACTGATCCAGGGAACGCATCGCCTTGAAAAAGGTTTCCTGGGTTATCTCCTCGGCAGTCTGCGTATTTCCGGAGAGGGAGAGCGCATAACGGTATACCGATTCGAAGTAGCTCTGATAGATCTGATCAAAAGAATCAAGCTGCATTCAGCTCCCACCCTTTCACTTTATTAGACGCAGATCATGAAGAAATCTTACAAAAGTTTTCCCTTTATCAAACTTTTCCGCTTGTTATGTTTCATAAGTAGAAAATGACTTTCGCAGATTAGTCAGCTGGCACGAGTTCTCCTGTCAATGCATTGATATAAATACTATATACATTCTCTGGATCATATTTTATCCGATCCTCCGTGCAAGAGGTTTGTATGAGAAAATGGGGTTCCATATCACAGGCGTAAAGCCGGATGCCATACGGATGAGAGACGGTACTTTTTTGAATGAATATATGATGATCAAATGGCTGTGATCTTTTCACCAAGATAAACAGACAGGAGCTGAAATATAATAAATCTGGTACAGGCACATGATCCGGATTCAGTCAAGGGGCACTACATCAACGTCATTGAAAACACGCCGGAGATCGAAAAAAACGCCCGCTGGGTGTATGGCAAGCATCCGACAGATGAAGGACTCAGATCGTATATTGAGAATGGAGAAATGTACCTGCTTACGGATCTGGATACTGTTGCCGGAATGGTTGCGATCGTTATGCATCAGGAGCAGGATTATGAAGCTGTTCCCTGGGCCGAAAAACTGGAAAGCGACCAGGTGACCACGCTCCACCTTCTGGCCGTCTGCCCTGAATACCGGGGGAGAGCTCTCGGCAATACGATCCTTGAACTGGCCGGTGAACTGGCAAAACAAAAGGGGAAGAAAGCCATGCGTCTTGATGTGCCGGAATCCAACCTGCCTGCACAGCGTATGTACGAAAAAGCCGGGTAGGAAGGATTAAATATATATACCGTTTATAAAACTCCCTAACTTTTGGGCGTGAGTAGTCAAACGATCAAACGATTGGAGGACTGCTCGATGACGACCCAAGAGAAACAGATGATTGCCAGTCTCAGTGAAAATGGACTGGGGTACAGGAAAATCGCCGCACAGATCGGAATTTCCGAAAACACGGTTAAATCCTATCTGAAGCGAATGACCGCCGCAGATGATCAGAAAGAACCTGATCAGCCAGCGGCGGTTTTTTCATGCCCGCAGTGCAGTGAAGAAATCAGGCAGACCCCGGGACGGAAAACAAAGAGATTCTGCTCAGATTCCTGCCGGTATAAATGGTGGAATTCTCATCCGAATCAGCTCCAGCGCGAATCGCTCCGGGAATCCACGTGCCCTGTCTGTGGGAAGACCTTCTCCGCAACCGGAAATACTGCTCACATGATTGCTACATCCGCGACTGGTTCGGGGGTGAGCAATGATGGAATTGACGAAGCAGGAGTTTCAGAATGAATGCCTTTTTTCGGTCACGATGAGTCATGTATGAAGCATGCTGAAGAAGGGCATGATGAGACAGAACGGATTGTTTGGAAACAACTTCCAAATTTCAAGTTGTCTGGTGAATACATATGTCTGGAAGCGTTGAAAAAAGCCTTACAGCATGATAAAATGTTACATCACAAATGGCACATACATCCACAGGAGGTGCTGAGAATGCTGACGAAGGAAGAATTGCCTGACTGCCCGGTTGCAACCACATTGCAGCTCATCGGAAACAAATGGAAGATGCTGATCCTGCGCAACCTGTTCACCCGGCCCTGGCGTTTTAATGAGATGCAGCGTTCTATTCCCGGAATCAGTCAGAAGGTGTTGACAGATAACCTTCGCACGCTGGAAGCGGACGGCATTATTACCAGGACCGTATACCCAGAAGTTCCTCCCCGGGTCGAGTATGCGTTGAGTGAATTGGGTGAATCCATGCGTCCGATTATCAAGGCCCTGGAAGCCTGGGGAACCGGGTATCAGAAAATGGTGCGTGATCAGGCATGAAACAGCAGGACCAATACCGACAGATGATTCACACGCTGCTCGAAGAAATGCCTCAGTATCAGTATCCTGTTTTCCCGTATACACAGGAACGCCAGTGGCGTTTTCTTCGCAGCCTGATGAATGTTCGCCCTCCAAGGCCGGTTACAGAAGAATTCCTGCAGATTCAGAATGCCTGCCTGCAGGAAATGACCCGGGAGAAAGGCATCACAGATGTTGACAGCCTAGCCTCATGCAGCATTGATAACAGGCTGGTCCTCTGGCAGGGTGATATTACAACCCTGCGCTGCGATGCTATTGTAAACGCTGCAAACAGCCAGCTGCTGGGTTGCTTCCAGCCCTGCCATTCCTGTATTGATAACATTATTCATACCATGAGCGGTGTGCAGCTTCGCCTGGCCTGCCATGAGATCATGCAGAAGCAGGGCCATGAAGAACCTGCGGGCCAGGCAAAGATCACCCCGGGTTTCAATCTTCCCTGTAAATATGTTCTTCATACCGTTGGGCCTGTTGTTGAAGGTCAGTTGACTCCAAAGCATGAGGAACTGCTTGCCTCCTGCTATCGCAGCTGTCTTAATTTGGCAAGTGAAAACGGAGTAACAAGTATTGCCTTCTGCTGCATATCCACAGGTGTGTTTATGTTCCCGCCTCAACGGGCGGCGGAGATTGCTGTGGCAACGGTACAGGAATGGCTGGAAGAAACCGGAAGCAGCATGAAGGTTGTTTTCAATGTATTCAAGGATACAGATCGAGAAATCTATGAACGCCTGTTGAATCCGGCCACAGTTACCAAAAGGTAACTACATAATAAAAAAGTGCGTTCTTGTGTTCGCATTTCCGCATCTGCTAATATAATCCCGCCAGAAGGAAATCCGGCAAAAGATCCAGGAAAAAGGAGCAGATGAAAATGCTTTGCTGGGCATGGGCTGTTTCCGGTATGATGAAGATGCCGCAGTTGCTATCACCAGCCACGCTGATCCGTTGACCATGCATGAAAAAGGCGTATTCTTCACAGATGAAGGAACGGCGGTTGCTTCACCGATTGCAGCGTAAGAAGAACGGAATGGATCCCGGCAGAGCAACCTGCCGGGACTTGATTTGCGGAAGAAGGATTCCCATGAAAGAAAGAATAACAGAACTGAAACAAAAGATTGCTCAGGCGGACGCCATAATCATCGGAGCGGGAGCCGGGCTCAGCACTGCTGCCGGGTTTGTCTATACCGGAGCCCGTTTTGAAAAGTATTTTGCGGACTTTGGACAGAAATACGGCTTCCGGGACATGTATTCCGGCGGCTTTTATCCCTATGGCGCGAAAGAGGAATTCTGGGCTTACTGGAGCCGGTATATCTGGATTAACCGATATATGGATGCGCCGAAAAAGACTTATAATAATCTGCTTCAACTGGTGAAAGGCAAGGATTACTTCGTACTGACCACCAATGTGGATCATTGTTTCCAAAAAGCCGGTTTTGACAAAAAACGGATCTTCTATACGCAGGGGGATTATGGCCTGTTCCAATGCACAAAGCCCTGCTGCCAACAGACCTGGGATAATGAAGAGAGCATTCGCAGAATGATCCTGGCCCAGGGCTTTGAGATCGGTGAACATCATGAGCTGATTTTGCCGGAAGGAAAAGCAGCCACCATGACAGTTCCGTCCGGGCTGCTGCCGGTATGCCCGAACTGTGGGCAGCCATTGACAATGAACCTTCGGTCTGATGATCGGTTTGTGGAAGACGCAGGTTGGCAGAAAGCTGCTGTCGAATATGAAAAATGGGTGACTTCCCATCAGAACACGAAGACCCTCTGGCTTGAGATCGGGGTTGGGTACAATACGCCCGGAATCATCAAGTACAACTTCTGGCAGCAGGTTTATCAGAATGAGCAGGCGGCTTATGTTTGCCTGAACTATGAGGAACAGCCTGTGCCAGAAGAGATCCGGAATCGTTCTGTGATGATCAGCGGAGATTCGGATCAGGTTATTTGGGAGCTGGTATCATGATTATCAATACAGGTCAGCGTACAGATATCCCCGCCTTTTATTCAGAATGGTTTTCAAATCGGCTGAAGGCAGGCTTCGTTTTGGTGAGAAATCCTTACAATCCTCATTCAGTTACCCGATACCGGTTGTCTCCTGATATTGTTGATCTGATCGGGTTCTGTACAAAGAATCCCGCACCGATGTTCAGATACATGGATCTCCTTCAGCCATACGGACAATACTGGTTTGTCACAATCACCCCTTATGGCAAGGAGATTGAACCCCATGTTCCGAACAAACTGGAAGTGCTGGATCATTTCAGGCATCTTTCTGAAATTGTCGGCACAGACAGTATCGGCTGGCGTTATGATCCGATCCTGATCAGTGATACCTGGCCAGTGGAGAGACATATCAAAGCTTTTGAATACATGGCAAAAGCTTTGTCCGGATATACGCGCACGGCAGTGATCAGCTTTATCGACCTGTATGAGAAAACCAGACGTAATTTCCCGGAAGCAAAAGCCGTCCAAACAGAAGAACGTCTTTTGCTCGGAAAAACCTTTGTGGAAATCGGGAGACAATACGGTTTAACAATTCGGCCCTGCGGGGAAGGAAACGAACTGGCCCGGTTCGGTGCGGACTGCAGCGGCTGCATGACTATTGCCACTTATGAACAGGCGCTTCACCAGCGGCTGAAGATACCGGCGAAAGCGCCTGCCAGAAAGGAATGTGCCTGCTATCTGGGAGGCGATATCGGCGCGTATAATACCTGCGGACATTTGTGCCGGTATTGCTACGCAAATTATGATACCGGCACCGTTCGCCAAAACATGGCGGCGCATGATCCGGAATCGCCTTTGCTGCTTGGACAGTTATTGCCGGATGACCAGGTGCATGAAGCAAAACAAACAAGCTGGATCGATCCGCAGATCAAAATGAATATAGACGTGCCGCAATGATTCGCATGCAGCCTGATCAGGTCAACCTTACGCCCCCTACCGATCGTTTCCTCCTCAAGCTCTGATTTCTACACCTACTATTATACAAAATAAGCCGGTTCCTGAAAAGCGACACCCCTGAGAGGGCAATCGTTATCATGGAACATACTCCATTTCAGCTTTGTGCCGTCTACCATCTGGGTTCCGAGGAAGAATGATTTCTGTTGACTTGCCAGCCGGAAACGAATAAGATGGTTCCAGCGGGAAATTGAATATCGGGAGGGTGGTCCATCATGAAGAAAGTTCTGTGTATAGCGGTCTGTTTTATGATCTGTCTTTTGTCAGTTGCCGCGTCGGCATGTACGGGTGTGTATGTCGGGAAGGAAGCCTCCACGGACGGAACAATCATCATCGCGCGTTCCAACGACTCCCAGGGAAATTATCCGACCAGGGTCATGGTCTCCCCCCGCGTGGAGCAGGATCCGAACCGGAAGATGCCGGTGGACAGCGAAAACTCCCAATTCTTCGATCTGCCGGTTACAACCTATAAATACATCGGAACGCCGATGATGGATTCCGCTATCCTGGAAACCGGAAGCGGAATGGATGACGCGGTCTGCGTCAACGAATACGGTGTTGCCATGACGATGTCCGTCACGGCGTTCATTTGCCTGACGGACTACATGACCTACGGCATCCCGGTGCGCAAATACTGGCATACCGCGGAAAAGCACATGATCGACGCCATGGCGTCCGAACTGGAATCGGTCAACGAGCTGTTGAAAAGCGACCCCGCGAAGGCTCAGAGGCAAATGACGGTTTTCTGTTCGGACCTGCAGGAAAAAGCTTTTGAGGATGGAAAAGCGCTTCTGAACGAGGTTCGCTGGGCAATGAGCGCAAATTCAAACACCATGAAAATGGGCATGAACCCAGAGACCGATGAAATGTATTCGACCGAACGGGTGCTGGAACCGATCAAAGTGGAGCTGGATGTGGCGCCGTACAAAGGTGAGACCGATTAATCGGTCATCGGGCCGGGAACCAGGCGGTCAGCTCCCGGGCAATCAGTTCATGTCCGGCGGGCGAAGGGTGATTCCAGTGGCTCAGCAGGTTCAGCAGGTTGCCGTGCGCGTTCACTTCCCGCTCGTATGCCGCGAAGCTGTCAGCCAACCCCACCCGGTACTCCTCCGCAAGGCGTCGGATCTGCTGCGCGTGCTGTTCAAGAGCATGCCATTCCTCTGACTGGGCAAACCGGGTCTGGTCCCAGCTCGGTGTCAGAAGGAGGACCGGAATATGGCAGTCAAGCGCATCCCCGATCATTTGCCGCCATGCCTCTTCCGCCTGTTTCAGGCCCACGCCCCGGTCATTGAGCCCGTAATCAATGGTAACCAGGTCCGGCTGATGGCACAGGACGTCTTTCTGAAATCGCGCGGCTCCCTGAACGGCGTTTTCTCCCCCAATGGCCGTAACGATAACATTAATCACGGCATAGGGAAAGCGCTGCGCCAGCGTTCGGTGCATCAGATGCGGATAAGCATGGAAAGAATCCACATACGGCGTACAGGCATATCCGGATGGCACGCTGTGCCCGTGGCAAACCAGATGGACCGTCCGGTTGTCCGGCCAGCGACAAGCCAATGTGTCGCAGAGGGATGAAAGGTATTCGTGCTTGTTGGGAATCGGCATGGTCTCCTCCTGTTTTCGTGTCAGCAATGATTGAATGGTCTGCACACGGCCGGTCCGTGGGAAAGGAAAAAATATGACGGAAAGAGTTTTTGATATTGCCATTATCGGCGGGGGCCTGGGCGGCGTACAGGCAGCCCGGGCAGCCTGTTCCATGGGCATGAAGGTCTTCCTGTGCGAAGAAACGGACTGGATCGGCGGACAGCTGACCAGCCAGGCCGTTCCGCCGGATGAGCATCCCTGGATTGAGGAGCAGGGGGCGACCGCGTCCTATCTGAATTACCGCAAAGCCGTCCGCGAGGCGTATCTGAATGATCCCGCCGCTTCGGAACAGATGACCTCCCAGCGCGTCTTCTGCCCGGGAAACAGCTGGGTCAGCCGGCTGGCCCACGATCCCCGCCTGGCCCATCGCCTGCTTTCGGAATCCCTGCAGCCTTTCGTCGAAAACGGGCTTCTGGTGATTGCCCTTTTCACCCGCTGCCGCGAAGCCCTGGTCCGGGGGGACCGGATCGAAGGCGTCATCGTGGAGGATCCAGCCGGGCGGAGGGAGCTGGTCCGCGCATCGTATTATCTGGATGCGACGGACATGGGGGACCTGCTGCCCCTCTCCGGCGCCGAATACAGAATCGGCGCAGAGGCGAAAAGCGAAACCGGCGAACCCCACGCGCCGGATGTTGCCTGCCCAACGGATCATCAACCGATTACCTGGGTGGCCGCCCTGGCGCTGGAGGCGGAAAGGCCGCCGATGGCCAGGCCGGAGCACTATGACGAATGGCGTGCCCGCCAGGTGAAAGGCGTGCCGCTTCTCGGTTGGGAATCCCGCGGCGCCCTCGGGCTGACCCGCTTTTCCATGTTCGACGGCGAACCAGGAGCTTATCCCCAGGGATTATGGAGCTACAGAAGAATCCAGTATCCGCCCTATTATCGGGACAATCGGCCCGAAATCACGCTGCTGAACTGGCCGCAGAACGACTACACCTTCGGGAACATCGTCGATGATCCCGCCGCGGAAGCGCACCTGGAGGAAGCCCGGGAACTGACCCGGTGCTGCGCGTACTGGCTATGGGAACAGGGGTATCCCGTCCGTCTGGCCGGCGAAGTCCTTGGCACCCGGGACGGCCTGGCCAAGGCGCCGTACATCCGGGAATCCCGGCGCATCGTGGCGCGGGCCACCGTGCTGGAGCAGGAAATCGCTTCCGCCTGCAATGGCCGTCCACTCCGGCGGAAGGACAGTGTCGGCGTCGGCCATTACCATATTGACCTGCATGGGACGACCGTCACCGGAACGGCCCTGTACGAAGATGCGCAGCCCTTTGAGATTCCGCTGAACGCGATGATCCCCGTCCGGATCCGCAACCTGATCCCCGCCGCCAAAAACATCGGCACCACCCACCTGACCGGCGGATGCTTCCGCCTGCACCCCGTAGAATGGACCGTCGGCGAGGCGGCCGGGTATCTGGCATCCTACTGCATTCTTCATCGGATGCATCCCGCCGCCGTCGCCGACGATTCAATCAGGGATTTTCAGGATCTCTTGACTTCAAAGGGCTTTCAGCTGCACTGGCAGGAAGCCGGCTGAATTACTCAAAGGTTCCGTATTTGCTTACGGCTTCGTCAATGGTGATGGCCCCGGTTCCGACCTGATAGGCCGCAATCCGGATCTGTGTAGCCAGGGGATCTGTGATCCCGATCACTTCCGGGGAAAGAATCCGCTCGGCGGGCACCTGGCCGAAAGGCGCGTACACGGAGTCGAAGGACAGGTCGGTCGTCGGCGTCACCAGGCGCTTCACGGAAGCCATCTCGTTCAGCTCCCGGCGGCTGATCAGAAAGCGCATGAATTCATTGGTCATGTCCAGATTGTCGCAGGTTTTGTTGACCGAGAACTGGATGGATGGGCTGTCAATGAAATATCCTCCGGCTTCCGACAGCGGAATGGGAGCAAAGGAATAGGTGAAAGGCGCTTTGGAAAACTCTTCGGACTGGCTTTCCCGTTTGCCAGTTCCGGACACGGTATCCCCCGTGCAGATCATCATGGGAACATCCCCCTCAAAGAATCGGAGAATGACCTGGGTATAGTTGTCGCTGATCTCATTGCATTTTTCGAGATTGATATAGCCCTTCCCGATCAGCTGCATCATCGCCTCCAGGCCCGGCCGCATGCATTCGCCCGCGGAGGGGTTCATTTCGTTTGCGGCCCGGAGCGCTTCGGAATCACCAGCGAGGGCCGCCACAACTTCCGGATACACCAGGATGTTCATCAGGCAGCTGGAGGAACCCGCGCTGTAGCCCATCATGGGGCTGGCGTAGCCCTTTTCAAGAAACGCTTCGCACACAGCCACCAGCTCCTCCCATGTGGTCGGAACCTGAAGGCCTTCCTTCTTGAACAGGTCGTTGTTCACCAGCATGCCGTAGTTCCTGGCAAAAATCGGCACCATCAGCAGATGCCCGTCCGCGTCGGAGCTTGTCAGGCCCTGGCGAAGGCAGTCCAGCTCCAGGCCCAGCTGGGGATCCGAAAGGTCCTCCATGTGGTCGCAAACCTGCTGGTATTTTTCATTTCCGCACATCCATTGGTAGGAGAAAAAGATGTTCGGGGCATTGTTACCTGCCAGAATCGTTCCCAGCAGATTGTTGTAGTCGTCCGGTTTCACATAGCTCAGTTCCACGTCGGGATAAAACGCGTTGAATCTGTCGAATTCGGCTTCCATCGCTTCAAAGTTGGAATAGGTTCCGACCACGGTGATTTCGCAGCTGGTATCCGTATCCAGCCTCGGCTGAAAGGCGCCGGCGGATTCCGCCTGTCCCGGGGATGCGAAAGCCGCCGGTACGATCGCGATCAGGGCTGCCAGGATGGCGCAAAGCATTTTTTTCATTTTCTCTTTTCCTCCATGATTCTGCGGATTTCTTTGATGATCAGGTTCATGTCGATCGGTTTGGCAATATGTCCATCCATGCCCGCTTCCAGGCATTTCGCCACGTCCTCAGAGAAGGCGTTGGCGGTCATGGCAATGATGGGGATGGAAGCCGCCCATGGGTTATCCAGTTTTCGGATCTGCTGCGTCGCTTCCAGTCCGTTCATTTCCGGCATTTGAATGTCCATGAATATCAGCTCATAGCTTTCCTCCCTGGCGTTCGCCGTTTTTTCCACACAGATCCGCCCGTTTTCAGCCCGTTCGGACGTGATGCCGAACATGCCCAGCATGGCGGAAATGATCTCCCAGTTGATGTCATTGTCTTCCGCGACCAGGATGTTCATCCCTTCCAGGTCGGAATAGTTGTCCTGCGGCTCCACGGCCTTTGCTTCCGTCCCGAGCAGTTCATTGATTTTCTCATACAGCCGGGACCGGAAAAGCGGCTTGCTGAGGAAGCCATTTGCTCCCGCTTCCTTCGCCTCGTCTTCGATGTCGGAGAAGTCGTATGCAGAAGTCAGCAGGATGGGAATGCGGGCGTCGGTTTCCGCCCGGATTCGCCGCACGGTCTCAATCCCGTTCAGGTCCGGCATCCGCCAGTCCAGGATCACCACGTCGTAATCCTTTCCTTCTTCATGCCGCCGTCGAATCATGTCCAGTGCTTCCAGGCCGCTCTTCGCCCGTTCCGCGGTAATGCCCAGCGATTCCAGCGTATCCGCTGCGGTGTCCAGCATGACCGGGTCGTCGTCCGCGATCAGGGCTTCCACGTTCTCGAACCGCATCTCCTCCAGCTGCCTTTCGGCGATGGGAATATCCAGCGTCACGGTGAAGGTGGTCCCCTTCCCGACTTCGCTCTGGCATTCGATCGTCCCGTTCATCAGCTCGACCATCTGCCGGGTGATCGCAAGCCCGAGCCCGGTCCCCTGAATGCTGTTGACCCGGCTGTCCGTCTGCCGGGAGAAGGGCTGGTACATCTTTTCCATGAATTCGGGGCTCATGCCGATGCCGGTATCCGATACAATATAGACCAGCTGGATGCAGCCCTCCTTTTCGCTCTTTTCCTCCCGCAGGTCCACGGATACGCGGCCACCCGGCTCCGTATATTTGATGGCGTTGGAAAGGATGTTGATGTAGATCTGGTTCAGCCGCAGCTGATCCGCGTAAAGGTATTCCTTCTCCATACGGTTGATCCGGAAATTGAAGTCAATGCTTTTCTCCTTGATCATGGGCTGGGACATGTTCACCAGGTTCTCCACGGTCTCCACGATGGAGAAGGTCAGCGGGCTCAGGGTCAGTTTCCCGCTCTCGACCTTGGAAATATCCAGAATATCGTTGATCAGCGTCAGCAGGTGGTTGCTGGCCAGGCTGATCTTCCGCAGGTTTTCCTTTACGGCTTCCCGGTCATCCAGGTTCTTTTCGGCGATAGTGGTCAGCCCGATGATCGCGTTCATCGGGGTGCGGATATCGTGGGACATGGTGGAAAGGAAGTCGGTTTTTGCCTTGTTGGCGGATTCGGCTTCCTGAGCCATCACCCGAAGCTTTTTATTGAAGGAAAGCAGATACAGGAAATCCGTCACCAGCAACAGCAGCAGCCCGGCGGTTACGACCCCGATCAGCAGCCAGTCCTCCGTATCCGCGTTCAGGTCGCTGGCCGGTGCGCTGCTCAGCAGCACCCATCCCTTCGTGGACGTGATGGGGGTATGGGCAACAATGCGCTCCCTGCCCTTTGAATCCTGCATGATGAACGAACCCGTTCCGGACAGGATGTCCTCAAACAGCTGCTGCTGCGCCACGACGCCCGGCTGGTTATAAGATTTGTAGAATTCGAAGAAGCTGGAATTTTTGAAGGATCGCCCCCGGATAATGTAGTTGCTCTCGGCGTCGATCATGGAAAACTCTTCATTCGCGTATTCTTCCCGGGGCAAAACCCATTTCTCCGCCAGATTGGACGTGGGAACGATGCGCAGCAGGTAAGCCGGCTTCCTCTCCCCTGTTTCCGCGTCCAGCACCGTGATCCGGTTGCAGAAGGCCAGGGATTGTTCCCCGTTGATGGGATTGGTGTAGGTCCGGGTGATATTGATCGCCGTGCCCAGGTCAGCAATCCAGGCCCCATCCCCAATCAGGTTCATCCGCTGATAGGAAACATGATAGTTGTCTTCGCTGTTCAGCCTCGGCCGGGTGGAATACCCTTCCAGCGTTTCCGCGTCAATCAGGTGGGCGGATGTGGTGGCCTGCGCATGGGTGGCCCGGACGTATGCCGCGGCTTCTTCCAACGTCATGTCCCGGTTGTTGATATACTGGGCCCAGTTGTCGCAGATTCCCTGTTCCCCTTCCAGGTAGTTTCCCGTCACCCGTTCCATGGCAACGGTCGCTTTGACAAAATGCTCCACCTGGTGCGCGTAGTTTTCTTTTCTCTCATGGTTGGAATACAGCGAAACAAAGACCAGAACAGCTGCCACCAGGGCCACATTCGCCATGATGATCCATGATCTTTTCAAACGGCTCATTTCAGCTGTTCCTCCATGGGTGAAAAAATGACAAGAATACCATACTGTGCTCTGATTTCAGAATACCATATTGTGTTTTTTCACGCAACACTTTTTAGTAACACTTTTTTTGCCGAAGCCGGAAGAGGCGTAACCGTGAGTTTGTTTTGAGACCGGGATGTGGTATAATAAAGCAAATTATCGGGGACGAATGTCGCCCTGAAACAATACCCATAAAGGTAAAGAGGAGAATAAGCGATGAAAATTCAGAAACTGAAACAAAACAGGATCCTGATGACGGTTCTGCAGGGATTGCTCCTGCTTGTAATCCTGTCTATACTGTTTTCCGTATGCATCAATCTGCTGATGACCGGAGTCAGGGCTGACATGAATGCTTTAAATGAAAAAATCGCCGAACAGCAGATTGCGGTCACGGAAGAAAATGCGCAGGAGATCAATGACAGCCTGGAAGCGCTGAACGAAGCAAGAGCGGCGCTGGAACAATACGAAGAAGCCTCAGAGACCCGGAAGCTTCTGGCAGTCATCATGTATACCGCATTTGCCCTGCTGTTCCTGCTGAGGGCTTTGATCACCAGGGACAATTGGCACCTGAACCTGTTCCGGTACGGGATTGGTTCCCTGCTTTTTGCCGCCTGTGCCGGAATCTTTCTTTTCACTGATTCAGAAAAAGCATACATCCCGGTGGTTGTTCTCCATGTGGCTGCCCTGACCGTGGATCATGTCTTCTCTGTCATCAGGAATCACAAAGTCCGCAATGTGATCCCAAGGGTACTTTTCATCCTGATTCTTCTGTTCATTGCGGTCCTGGCGTTTCTGCTGGGCGGCAGTACCGCGCTGCTCTATCTGCTGGTCCTGACTGTTCCCCGGATCTTCTACTACATTGCACAGATCGTTTTCTCCCGGATCAAAATGGATGTGCTGCGCAAAATCATGAGAAAAACCTACGCGGCTGAAATCCTGTTCGGAATGTTCCTGCTGATTGTCGCCTTCTCCATTGTCCTTCCGCAGTTTGAACCCGGCATTCCTTCCTTTGAAGACGCGCTCTGGTACTGTTTCGCGATTGTTACGACCATCGGATTCGGCGATTTCACGGCCGCCACCCTTCCGGGCAGGGCCATTTCCGTGGCCCTCGGACTCTACGGCATCATCGTAGTCGCGCTGATTACATCCATCATTGTCAACTTCTACAATGAAACCAAAAACACCGCGGATCCGGATGCCACGGAAGAAATGAAAACCGCGGAACATGCTGAATGACAATCCTAAAGCGAGAGTGAGTGGTAACTCTTTTCAAACAGGGCTCCTGACAATAAGAGGTTGATATAATGTATATTGTATCAAGTTGCTCCATATCGGTTTGAAAGGAACTGAGGCTCTCATGGGACCGAAGCTTAACGAGAGAAAGAGGTTACGCCAGATACAGAAGCACATCTTGGCAATGTAATTTGAACCGTTTACCTATTCGCTAAGGGTTGTATCGTCGGCGAATTGGCGAATAGGCGAATAGAGGTCTCCAGACCTTGATAAATAATGCTTGCCTATTCGCCAGTCATCGGTCAAATTGGCGAATAGGCGAATAGGATTAACATATTTTTCCAGAAAACAGTTCTATGAATTATCTTTTCGTAACAAAGCTCATAAGAACAAGTAACCAAAGCATCCCATATCCAATGCCCGGCTCAGTTTGTGACTCGAATTTTTTGTGTCTCGTTCGTTCCAGAACGTAATGAAACTCAAAAAAAGTGAAACTCAAACTGTGATATGATTCGTGATGCCCGGCGATTCGAGTACGCACCCGTGTACACTCAAAAAACAGTACACTCAAAACTTGATACGGCAACAGCAGAATGGAAATACCGGTCAAAAAGATGACCAGCGCTGTTTCAGGAGGCGGTGATACTAAAGAAAAGTGTTACTAAAACGAGTACAGGCGAAACCGGAAACACCCTTGCTTCATCTTTGAAGGCGGTTACAGTTATTCCGTATTTGAAGGCTGTACCGCGCTTCTGCAGGATATGGCTGTCGACAACGAGGCCCTGATCAACTATCTCAAATCCCTGCCGGACGGCGCACTGCAGGAACGCTACGGCGATCCCTACGGAGACGGCCGCATCGTAGCTGTTGGCGGAAACACTTAAGATGATTACCGCCCCCTTTCCACTCTCCCCATCATGACAAGCGAAAATCATTTCCTTTAAAGGATTTCTTCATTCTGTTAAAAATAAAATGTCCGCGGGCATTGAGCCGAAAGGTATCTCATGGTAAAATATGTCATGTTGGCTTTATCCAGCCGATTTATTCGATATGACCCGAAGAAACGAGGAGGGGCACTGTTATAAACGTGAGTGAACCGAAGCAGAAACCAACAAAAAAGTGGATATGGACGCTTCTCTTTGTCCTGATCAATATTGCCGTCGTAGCCGCAACCGCGATCAACGAGTTTTCGGGAGGCGCCCAAGGTTCCGCCGCGCTTGTTTTTACCAAAAGCGCGTTGCTTTACCTGGCGTGCTGCTTTCTGTGCCTTGTTGTTGTTTTCCTTGCGGAATCCACGAAATACTGGCTGATGATGCGCTCCCTGGGAGAAAAGCCTTCCTTCCGCATCGCCTTTGAAACCGCCGCCCTCGGAAAATACTACGACTGCATTACGCCCTCCGGCGCCGGGGGCCAGCCGTTCCAGATCCTCTGGCTGCACCGGCATGGCTATTCCAGCGGCGGATCCTCCGCCATGACGATTACCGGCTTCATCACCATGCAGGCCGGCTTCATCCTCCTGGCGCTCGGCGTGTTTATCACCTGGCGTTCCGTTGAACTGGAAGCCATCCGCTACACTGCCTATTTCGGCCTGCTGCTCTTTTCCCTGATTCCGGTGCTCCTGGCCTCTTTTTCCTTTATGCCTGACACCGTGAAGAAGATCATCTCCGCGGCAATCCGCCTTGGCGCACGGCTGAAGCTGGTGAAAAAGCCGGAAGAAACCACGGAGAAGCTCATCGGGATGCTGGACAGCTATCACCAGAGCTTTTCCGTCATCGCAAAGGACAAGCTGACCCTGGTCTGCCTTCTGCTCCTTTCGCTGATTTACCGGGTTGCCCTGTGCAGCCTGCCCTTCTTCGTGCTGAAGATGTTCGGCGCACAGGTCAGCTTCATCCGCATCTTTGCCACCACCGTCTATCTGTACGCATCCATCGCGCTGGTTCCGACGCCTGGGAACGCCGGCGCGGCGGAAGGCGCTTTCTACCTGGTGTTCTCCGCCATGAAGTCGGACGGTGTATTCTGGGCCATGCTGATCTGGCGGCTGTTCTCCTTCTATTCATTCATTCTGGTCGGCGCGGGAGTCTACGCCGTCAACGCGCTGCAGAAAAGGCGCCGCAAGGGAGGTGAATCCGCATGAGCGCTGCCGTCCGATCCGTCCAGTTTATCGACAATTACTTTCCCGTGATCGACGGGGTTACGGAAACCGTTCACGAATATGCCACCCACATGAACGCCCCGGTCGTCTGTCCGGCAATGACGGCGCATTATCAGGAAACCTATCAGTTTCCGTATAAACTGCTGCCCAGCCGAACTTTCCGGATCCCTGCCTCCCGCTATTCCTGTGCGTTCCCGGATCTGGACGGAAAACTGGCCAGTCTCATTGCGGCGGAAGCACCGCAGATTTTTCATGTGCACAGCCCTTCCCTGCTGGGTTCATATGCAGTCCGCCTGGGGAAAAAGCAGAAGATTCCGGTGGTCGCCACGTTCCACTCCAAGTACTACGATGCGATCCTTGCGTTCACGAAGAGCCGCGCCATCTCAAAGACCATGACGGACCGGATTGTGAAGCTCTACGAGCAGTGCGACGCGGTCTGGGCCTGCTCGGAGGAAACCGGGGAGACCATGCGGTCATACGGGTTCAGCAAGCCCTATTCCGTGATGCCCAACGGCACCGATGTGTCCGTACCGGAAAACACGGAGGAACTGAAGGCGCAGGCGGCCGCCCGCTTTCAGATTCCCGGTGATAAGCATGTGCTGCTGTTTGTCGGCCAGCAGATCTGGTATAAGAATCAGCGCCTGATCCTGGACGCGTTCCGGCTGCTTTGCGATGCGGGCAATGATTATTTTCTCATCATGGTTGGCACCGGCAAAGATGAGAAGGACATTGCCCGCTATGCCGCGTCCCTGGGACTAACGGAGGCGCAGGTGCGCTTCACAGGCCAGGTCCGGGACCGGGACCTGCTCCGGGGCATCTATCTGAACGCGGATCTGCTGTTTTTCCCTTCCGTGTTCGACAATGCGCCGCTGGTTCTGCGGGAGGCGGCCGTGCTGGGCGTGCCCACGCTGGCCACGGAAGGTTCCAACGCAGCCGGCGCCATCCGGAAGAACGTGAACGGCTTCACTGCCGCAGCCACGCCGAAAGATATGAGCAATGAAATCCACCGGATTTTCGCGGAGGAGGATGTTCGCGGAATCGGCCGGTGCGCACGGGAGACGATCCCGCTTTCCTGGGAAAAACTGATCCCCATCGTGCAGGAACAGTATCAGGCCGTGATCGCACAATACGCGCAGGACAGAAAAACAACCCCGTGACATTTGCCACGGGGCGGAAAAAAATTCGCTGGGTCAGCAGGTTTCCGAATCGCTTTCCCGAAAAAATCATTCAGCAGGAGCGAATCATGCAAAATCCCGATCAACCCCGAAACGAAAAACAGCCGCGGCTTTACCGTCTGGTGGCCTGGGCTGTGTTTCGCCTGTCTCCGAAATACACCCTGTCCGGTGCGGAGCATTTTCCGGATGAATCCTGCGTGATCGTCGGCAACCATGCCCAGATATACGGTCCCCTGGCCGCGGAGTTTTATATGCCGCGTCCCCACGCCACCTGGTGCATCGGGGAAATGATGGACCGGAAGCAGGTTCCGGCCTACGCCTTCCAGGACTTCTGGTCCATGAAGCCCGAAAGGACCCATTGGTTCTATCGGCTGCTGAGCCGGCTGATTGCCCCGATCGCGGAGTATCTTTTCACCCATGCGCACACGATTCCGGTATACCGGGACGCGCGGGTGGTGACGACCTTCCGGAAGTC
Organism: Clostridia bacterium; assembly: GCA_017404985.1. Lineage (GTDB taxonomy): Bacteria > Bacillota > Clostridia > Christensenellales > Aristaeellaceae > Aristaeella. Next base: position 22,071 of record JAFRBK010000019.1, read on the forward strand.
CATCGACGACCTTCAGGCGGGGACGGACGTGGTCATTTTACCGGAAAGCGCCGCCCCCTTCAACGGGATCCTCTGGCAGTTTCAGGAGCACTTTGTCGAACTGGCCAAACTGTATTACCGGAGAACGGGCAGGATCCTTTCCTTCGTGCCGATGTACGTCACCCCCCGGCTGAAGATCATCTCCTTCGGCGCGCCGGTGCGCTATAACCCGGAGGCGCCGGACGTTGATGAGGACTCCCGCATCTGCGCCGCCCTGATGCATGCGATCACAGGCCTGGCCGCGGCGCTGCCGCCGCACCGTGTCATTCCATACCCCAACATTCCCAAGGATCAGTATCCGATGAACACAGACGCCTTTCCGGATTCCACTCCCGCGGAATGAGGCACTGAGAGGACCCAAACAGGGAGGAAGATCCGGATCTTTGGGGAGGATTATGCCGCGGGAGCAAGTTCTTCTTCCGTTTCATCAGCCGGATCCACATAGGGTTCTCCCCATGCATTGGTCATTTCCGACAGCTTGTTGAATACTTCCTCCGGTCCGTCGCCGAAACCGAAAGCAACAGCACTGTTGATGATCCGGCCGTTTCTTAATTCCCGCGAGACGCAACGGCATGCGGCTTCATTTGGCTTTGCGGGACGAAACACGGCCTTCACGTTGTATCCCGCTTCCTCAAAAGGTTTGATATAGCTTTCCATCAGTTCATCAAAATCTGACGCTACGATCGGAATAATGACGTTGACACCTTTCATGCTTCCGGTCAGGAATTCCTGCATCGCGTCATCCATGATAGCAAAGCTTTCAAAATGCACGGCATCCGCTGCACATCCGTGACTTTCCTGATATTCCGGAATCAGTTTCTTTACTTCGTCACAATCCAGAATAAAGGCACCAATTTCTTCGCTGATCGGTTCTGCAAGATTAGTGGATTTTCCGGAAGCGGGAAGCCCGAGAGCAAGGATCATTTTGTAATCTCTGTTCAGCGGGCCGTCATAAGCAATCTTATGCTTTCCGGTCTCCGGATTGATCTTCTTGGTCCGGGCGGAGCCGTAGGCCAGGAATTTATCCCTGATTTCCTTCCGCAGAGCGTCACGCTCCGGAGTATTAATTTCCAGTGTATTCCCGTAAAGCGCTTTATAGTACGCGCTGAGAGAATCAATCTGGGCGACCACATGATTGGCTTTGAGTTCTTCCATGGACAAATAGTCCCCGCTTTCGATGCGATCGTACAGTGTTTTCGCCTCGTCACCCGTGATAATCAAATGATCCTTATCCGGCTCCCAGGTCACCGGAACCACTCCGTCCATCAGACACTCGGCAGCCTTTGCTTCCCGCTCCTCAGGAGTTTCGGCACAGGCAGCCCCTGCAACAAGGCATACAATCGCAGCAACAACCAGTATTCTTTTCAGAGTTTTCATGGATGAAGTCTCCTTTTCTCGTGATTTATCCGCTTTCTTCGAAAAGCCGATGGCCCTCAAAATTGCCTTGATAAAATTATATAATTTAAAAGGGAAAAAATCAACCTGACCAAATTTGGAATGTGAACACTGTGTAAACAACAGCTTGTTTTGCTGCCGGAGTCCCCTGCCCCTCCTTGTCGAAATACACAGAACCCCGGCAGGAAGGAACAGCTGTTTTTTTTGCCGAATATTTTATAGGATGACGTTAAATCGGAGGGGCGAACATGGATATTTCAATTCTTCTTGGGCTGCAGGATTTCAGGAACGGCGCGGGCGCATTCCTTGCGGAATTCATGAAAAAGATGACCTTTCTGGGCGAGCTGAACACAGCCCTTGTCCTTCTCGCTATTCTTTACTGGTGTGTGCAGAAGGAGCTGGGCACATATCTGATGATGGGCTGGTGCGGAAACCGCCTGCTGAACGGCGCGCTGAAGGTGACCGCCTGTGTCTACCGCCCATGGATCAGGGACGCCCGCATTGTGCCCTACGGCGATTCCATCACCACCGCCACAGGCTATTCCTTCCCAAGCGGTCACAGTATGAATGCCGCAACGCTGTACGGCGGGCTGGCAGTCAGAAAAGGAACATCCCGGGGATTACGGATCGTTACCTTGGTGATTGTCGCCCTGGTCGCCTTCAGCCGGATTTTCCTTGGCGTGCATACGCCGCAGGATATCCTGGTCGGCATTGGGGCCGGCATTCTGGTGATGTGGCTGACCGGCAAACTGATGTCATGGGTTGAAACACATCCGGAAAAGGACTGGATCGTGGTCTGCGTCGGGATCGGCCTGACTGCAGCGCTTGCGGTATATGCCGCGGTGAAGCCTTATCCGGAAGATTATGACGCAAATGGGAAATTGATTGTGGACGGCGCCAAAATGGCCAACGATACCTTCAAGGCCGTCGGCTGGGTGGTCGCGTTTCTGACTGGCTGGGTCCTGGAGCGCCGTTTTGTCGGCTTTTCCACAGAGGTTTCCGTTCAGAAGAAGCTGATGCGCGCCGTGTCCGGTTTGCTTGGCTTCTATGCGTTCAGCCTGATCCTGATGCCCTGGATCAAGGAGTGGCTCCCCGGCCCCGCCGGAACAATCATCTCCTGCTTTGTCCAGATGCTGTATATCTCCTTTCTCTTCCCGTGGTGCATCAAGCGCTTCGAAAAAAACGGGAGCAGGGCGAAATGATGAAGCCCTGCTCCCGGCCGGAATCCCCTTGCGACGCTATTGCGCCACCAGTTGTTTCAATGCATCACGGATGGCATCCAGGTCAATCTGGCGGCCCGCCATGAACATGCCGACGCCCTTGCGGCCGGCTTCCAGCACCACGATAACCATCAGAACAATGCCGACTACTGGAATCAGCATGCTGATCATCTTGTTTTTCGGCTCACTGTTATAGGAATACAAAAGCATCAGAGGCGCAACGAATGCCAGCGAGATGGATCCGCCGAGCCCGACGGCTACGGCAACCCGTAAACCTTCAGCCAATGCCGCGTCTGCAATTTCCTCGGTCACTTCGACCGTGCCCGGCACGACCGAGCTGGCCTGCAGTATGGTCAGCACCAGCAGCAGAATCGCATCAATCGCGGCAAAGATAATCATCCCAATGCTAAAATGCACCGAGAGATGGAAGGAGTTCCTTTTCGTGCTCATGAACGCCTGGTACTCCTCGTGGGTTTTGCCGTGCCTGCAGTAACGGTACTCACGGATCCGGACAAGCAGGGCGATGTAAACAAAGAAAGCGAAGGTCATCGGCGGTTTCACCGTCAGCAGCGGAAAGCTCCACAGCGGCAGCATGATTTTGCCTCTCGCCGCCTGAACTTTCAGCACGAAGCAGCCAATTTCGTAAGCGATCGGCAATAACGCGAAGAGCCGAAGAATAATGATTTTCTTCCCGGTGAAAACACGTTTGGGCCGGGCATTCAGGAAATACATGGTCAGGGTGCACAGGAACAGGTCAATAAACAGGTTGAATGCCAGGAAGCCTTCCTGCTTAAAGCCCTGGAACATTTTCGTCAGCATCGGGACAACTTCATCCTTCTGCACCACAATCTGCTGAATAGTCCCGACGAAGTAGCGGTTTCCCATCAAAATGGTGACAACGAAAATCGCCAGCGCGGCGCCGCCGTTCCGCAACAGTTGTTTCATATATCCTTCCTTATTGGACAGGATTTTGGAAAAGTTGGCGATCAGCAGGAACGGCAGGGAAAGTGCTGCCACATAGCTCAGGATATCGGCGATTTTGCCGTATTTTTGCGTCACGGCGGGATGAATCTTTCCGCCGATGGTGATTACAGCCACCACGGTTGTGATAACCATACAGAACCAGCCCAGCATCTGGAAATGCTGATAGTTAAGCGGGGCCCGGTATTTCATGTCGTTCTCGGCAGTAAACTCATGGAATTTGGTCCGCTTTTTCTTTTTTACGGTTCCTGCCGCGGCGTCCGCAGCAGGCAGTTCCGGGCTTTCTGCTGCCGGACTCCCGATTTCATTTTTTTCTTCTTCCACTTTTTGAGTACCTCCCTTTTATTTTGTCCCTTTCCGGAAGTATACCATATTTTCCGTTTTTTACCACTAATCGGCCCGGAAGCTGCCCGAATAACCGCCCCGGAGCAGCCTTTACTCTGCCTTCACGGCGACGATCTCAATTTCCACCAGGCCGTCCTTCGGCAGCCGTGCCACCTCCACACAGGAGCGGGCCGGCTTATGGTCGCCGAACCAGGCGGCATAGATTGCGTTCACGGCGGCAAAATCGTCCATATTCTTAATGAAAACCGTCGTCTTGACCACGTCCGTTTTGGCAAAGCCGGAAGCGTCCAGAATCGCCTGGATGTTCTTCAGGCTTTGTTCCGTCTGGGCTTGAATGCCTTCCGGAAAAGCGCCTGTTTCCGGAATCAGCCCGAGCTGGCCGGAGGTAAAGAGCATGTTGCCCATCATAATCGCCTGGGAATACGGGCCGACCGCCGCCGGTGCATTGTTGGTGTGAATAATCATGTTGGTCTCCTCCCTGTGTTTTTGATTTTGTTCCTCTTTACAGAGCATACCATATTTTCTTCCTTCCTGGCAACTGAAAAAGGACTTTTCTGCTTTCGGGCGCTGTGGTATACTTTGTGGTTGTATTCAGGGTTTCATCAGTTGATTTTTTTGTTTGCAGGGGGGATATCCTGATGTCGGAACGTAAAAATGATAACCGGGCCCGGGAAGTGGAGCAGAATCTGATATCCGTCAGCCGTCTGAATGATGAACAGCTTTTTGAAAAGTTCAAAACGGATCCGGAGGGCCTGAACCAGGTGGAAGCCGCCGAGCGCCTGGAGGAGTACGGCCGGAATATTATTGATATCGCCAATGAGCACAGCCTGCTCAGCCGGATCAAGGATGCACTCGTCAATCCCTTCAATATTGTCCTGATGGTCGTCGCCATCGTAACCCTTTTTACGGACGTGATCCTGTCGGACGAGCCGAGCCCGGCCACCTTTATCATGCTGGTGCTCGTCATCCTGATCTCCGGCATCATCTCCTTCATCCAGTCGGAAAAATCCAACAATGCGGCCCAGAAGCTGCAGAAAATGATCGCCAACAAAATCGACGTCATCCGCAACGGCAGCATCATGGAGATTGACATCGATGAAGCGGTTCCCGGCGACGTCGTCAAGCTCGCCTCCGGCGACATGATCCCCGGCGATGTGCGCTTCATTGAATCCAAGGACCTGTTCATTGACCAGTCCCAGCTGACCGGCGAGAGCAACCCGGTGGAGAAGTTTGCCGGCCCGGACCCGGAAGGCGACAGCCTGACGGATATCGACAATATCGGGTTCATGGGCAGCAACATCGTTTCCGGCAGCGCGAAGGGCGTCATTCTGACCACGGGAAACAATACTTATTTCGGCAGCATGGCCAAGAGCCTGAATACCTATAAGGACAAGAGCAGTTTTGAAGAAAACCTGAGCTCCATCAGCCGCCTGCTGATCGGCTTCATGGTGGTCATGGTTCCCATCATTTTCATCGCCAACTTCATCACCAAAGGCGACTGGCTCCAGTCGCTGATGTTCGGCATCACCATTGCCGTCGGCATCATGCCGGAAATGCTCCCGGTGATTATGACTTCTTCCCTGGCCAAGGGCGCTGTCAGCATGTCCCGCAAGCAGACCATCGTCAAGCGCCTGAGCTCGATCCAGACCTTCGGCGAAATGGACGTCTTCTGCACGGATAAGACCGGCACCCTGACCCAGGATGAAATCGTGCTCGAAAAATACATGGACGTCCTGGGCCGCGAGGACAAACGGATTCTCCGGCACGCGTTTCTGAACAGTTATTTCCAGACCGGCCTGAAAAACCTGATGGACCTGGCCATTATCAGCCGGGCCGAAAAGGAAGACCTCTCCTACCTTAAGGAAGCCTATGTCCGCGAGGATGAAATCCCCTTCGATTTCAGCCGCCGCCGGATGAGCGTTGTTCTGCGGGATAAGGAGGGTAAGCGCCAGCTGATTACCAAGGGCGCGGTAGAAGAGATGATCTCCATCTGCTCCCTGATCGAAATTGACGGCGAGGTGAAGCCGCTCACGCCTGAACTGGCCGCGAACGCGCAGAAAATCGCGGAGGAAAACAACGCGGAAGGCATCCGCGTCATTGCCGTGGCACAGAAAAACGATGTCCACGGGGTCGATACCTTTGGCGTTCAGGACGAAAGCAGCATGGTGCTCATCGGCTTTGTCGGCTTCCTGGATCCGCCGAAGCCCTCCGCCGGCACGGCCATCGCCGCCCTGCAGAAAAACGGCGTGCGCACCGTCGTCCTCACCGGCGATAACGAAGGCGTCGCCATTGCCATCTGCGGCCGCCTGGGAATTGATACGGATTACACGCTGACCGGTTCGGATGTGGAGGCCATGGACGATGATGCCCTGAAGGCCGCCTGTGAAAAATGTCACATCTTCTCCAAGCTTTCTCCCTATCAGAAGCAGCGTGTCGTCAAGGCCTTCCAGTCCAACGGCCACATCGTCGGCTATATGGGCGACGGCATTAACGACAGCCTGCCGCTCAAGCAGGCGGATGTCGGCATCTCTGTGGATACCGCGGTCGATATCGCCAAGGAAGTGGCGGATATCATTCTGCTGGAAAAGGACCTGCAGGTGCTGGAAGAAGGCGTCATCGAAGGCCGCCGTACCTTTGCCAACATGTCCAAGTATCTCAAGATGACCGTCAGCGGCAACTTCGGCAATATGTTCTCCGTCCTGATTGCGAGCATCTTCCTGCCGTTCCTGCCGATGCTCCCGATCCATATCCTGGTCCAGAATATGATGAACGACTTCGCCCAGCTGGGCATGCCCTTCGACCATGTGGAGGATGAATTTATCGCCAAGCCGAAGCACTGGGATATCCCGGGCATCAAGAAGTTCATGGTCTGTTTCGGCCTGCTCAGTACCGTCCTGGACGTGCTCTGCTTCCTGGTGCTCTGGTTTGTGTATAAATACAACAATGTTGCCGTGGCCGGGTTCTTCCAGTGCGGCTGGTTCATGTTCGGCGTCATCTCCCAGACCATGGTCATTCATACCATCCGCACGCCGAAAATTCCCTTTATTCAGGACCGGGCTTCCCTGCAGCTGACCCTTTCCACCCTGGCCGTATGCGTGATTACGCTGCTGATCGGTTTCACCGGGATCGCACCCCTCTTCAGCCTGCCGGTCATGCCGATTTCCTTCCTGGCGTGGATGGCCGGCCTGATGGTCGTCTATACCATCCTGGCCCAGGCGATGAAGGTCCTGTATATCCGGATCAATAAGGAATGGGTATAAGCGCATGAATCAGGTTTTACGGTCCCATGCGGACCGGATTGTCCGGGAGGCGGTTTCCGCGGTTCTGCCGGATGAGGCAGTCCGCCGGGCCCTCGGAAACATCCGCTTTTCGGGCCGTGTGCTGCTGGTGGCCGCCGGAAAGGCGGCCTGGCAGATGGCGCATGCGGCCTCCGCCTGCCTCGGCAGCCGCATTGAAAACGGGGTTGTGGTCACCAAGTACGGCCATGTCCGGGGTCCCATCGCCAACTTCACCTGTTTCGAAGCCGGCCATCCCGTGCCGGATGAAAATTCCTTCCGGGGCACCCAGGCCGCCCTGGATCTGGTGGCGGATCTGTCGGAAAGGGACACCGTCCTGTTCCTGCTTTCCGGGGGCGGCAGCGCGCTGTTTGAAAAGCCGCTGGTCTCCGCCGAAGAGCTGCAGGGCATCACCGCCCAACTGCTCTCCTGCGGCGCGGATATTGTGGAAATCAATACCGTCCGCAAGCGCCTCAGCGCGGTGAAAGGCGGGCGGTTTGCCCGGTTCTGCAGCCCGGCCCGGGTGGAAGCCGTCGTGCTCTCGGATATTCTCGGAGATCCGCTGGATATGATTGCATCCGGCCCTGCCGCCCCGGATACCTCCACGTCAGAAGATGCCCGCCGGGTCGCGGAAAAGTACAGCCTGGAACTGTCGGATGACGCCCGGAAGCTGCTGGATGCGGAAACACCCAAGGTGCTGGAAAACGTGCACACCCAGGTAACCGGAAGCGTCCGGGAGCTGTGCGCTGCCGCCGCTGATGCCTGCCGCCGGCTGGGCTATGAGCCGTTTCTCCTGACCGATCGCCTGTGCTGCCAGGCAAAGGAAGCCGGCAGTTTCCTCGCTTCGATCCTGAAAACCCATGCCGGAGACGGCAGGCCTCTTGCCTTCATCGCGGGCGGTGAAACGGTGGTTCAGGTCACGGGCCATGGCCTGGGCGGCCGCAACCAGGAACTCGCGCTGGCGGCTGCGCCCAGCATCAGCGGAATGGAGAACGCGGCGGTTTTCTCCTTTGGCAGTGACGGAACGGACGGGCCGACGGATGCCGCCGGCGGTTATTCGGACGGCGATACCTGCCGGGCCCTGGCGGAAGCCGGGCTGGCTGTCGATGCGGTATTGCGGGAAAATGGCGCCTATCCCGCGCTGAAGCGGGTCGGCGGCCTGATCATCACCGGCCCCACCGGAACCAATGTCAATGATGCGGCGATCGCGCTGCTATGGAACGACTGAAAAAGCGGGAATCCCGGCCTGGGATCCCCGCTTTTGTTTTCTTTCGTCCCGGAAAAGGCTTATTTCGACTGGATCTCCCAGACCGGGTAGGGGCCCGGCAGAACCTTGTCCCGCGTTTCTCCCGGCAGGTCCGGGTCCGCGGCCACCTGCTTCACCGCCGCCGGATCCAGAAGCATATGCAGCCGCTGGATTTCGCCCCGGAAGCCGAAGGGCCGGTCCTCCGGGCAGCGGAAAACCGCTTCCCCGGTCGCCTTGTCCAGGTCGATGTCAAACCAGCCGTTCTGCCCTTCCCGGTCAAAGCCCAGGAATTCCTGCCAGGCAGACAAGTGCAGGCACACTTCCGGTTCCGGATACATGACCCGCAGATAGCCGCCCTGCATGCGCACATACAGGTTGCCCTCGGCAGTATTGTCCCGCGTGGGAAAATCGATGGCCGCCTCGCCGCAGTCATAGAAGATGTTGTTGATGATTTTCGCGTCCCGGGAGGTTCCGCCCCGTTCCATTCCGTGCATGCGGAAGGAAACAGGCTTCAGATAGTATCCGCTGTGGCGGCATTTTCCGATCAGGTTGTGGCACACGTGCAGCCGGTCCGTGCCTTCTCCGTACACGCCGTATCCGTTGACCGCGTCGTCCTCCCGCAGCTTGTACCAGCCGGAGGAACCCGGCTCCGCCGGAATTTTCGCCGGGTCGAAACGCCCCTCAACATTCCAGATAATGTTGTGGTCAATCAGGTTGATACCGTCCCGGGTGCATTCGATAAAAATCGCTTCCCGCTGTTCGATGCCGTCCAGGAAGAGATTCCCGGTGATTCGGTTGTTCTCATTGCCGCAGTCCAGCCACAGGTGGTCCGCCCGGAACGTATTCCGGAAAACATTGTTGCGGATCAGCCCGTCAATGCTGTTGTGCAGCTTGATGGCGCCGGCTTCCCAGCTCAGTTCCATCTTCTGCCAGCCGGTGCCCTCGATCACGTTCCCTTCGATCAGCATCCGCTCGGCATAAAGCCCGGCGATCCCGCAGACGCCCGCGTCCCGGATCCTGCAGTTCCGGATCACGCTGTATCCGATGATTTCTCCCGGGGTATGGGTATGGTGCCAGCACTCGTTGCCGACGTCGATGGCCAGGGTGTTGGACCAGTTCACTTCGCAGTCCTCGATCACCCAGTGGTGGCCCCGGTATGCGGATACCGCACCCCGCTGCGGCACCGGCGCACCAGTGGCCGCGTGCTCAAAACGCAGGCCCTTCACACGGATATAGCTCAGGAATGGCTTGTCCGGCGCAAAGCACTGTTCCCGCACGGTCACTTCGATTTTGTGGTCCTTCGGATCGGCATCCCCGGCCAGGCGGAAATGCACCTTCATGCCGTTGGCTTCAACCCAGTAGGCATTTTCCTGCATGCCCAGCTGATAATACAGAGCCACCTGGTCCAGCGGTTTCCCATCGCAGAAAACGCACCCTCTCCGGTTCAGATAGGTGGTCATATCCGTTTTGTCATATTCGATAAACAGCCGGTCATGGATCAGGTTAATCGCGCAGAAAGGATTGTATCCGCGGAACAGGTCCGGATCCAGGTCATATTCCCAGATGCGGGCGTCATCCGCGGGATTCAGGCGGTCAAACCGATGCAGGCTCCATCCTTCGCTGGGAAGGAATTCAGTCACCTGCTCCGAAGCACTGACTGTAACCTCCCCGTCTCCGAAGGCTTCGTAGGAAATCATGTGTTCCGGATCCGTTCCGCCCATGGCGGGTTTCACACATTCCCTGTAAAGGCCCCCGTGGATCAGCACCCGGGTCCCCGGAGCCGCTTCTGCGGCGGCCCGGTTAATCGTCCTGAAAGGTTTCGCGGCGCTGCCATCGTTTTCATCCGATGCGGCAGGATCGTTGGCAGCAACGTGCAGTTCCCGGATCCAGGCAGTCTCCCGCTCCCAGAAATCGAATGCCCGCCCGTCCGGCAGAATGGCTGAAGATGCTTCTTTTTCACGAAACAGCATAGTGGTTCTCCTTTTTTGTCCCGGCAGCTTTCCCGCCGGGCATCCCCGGTGATATGGTTTTCGTCCTTCTGCCGCTATTGTATTCCTTTGAGTGTGCTCTAATGCAATAGCCTTTGTGAAAAATCGGCCGTCCTCTGCCTTTCCGCGGCCCCGGCGGTTTTCCGTGCTTTATATTCTGTTTATCAAAGGGCAACCGGCAGGAAAACCGGATGTTCCTCCAGATGCCGGTTGGGCCGGTGCAGCGCCAGCATCAGCTGCCCCTCTTTCGTTCGGAAAAGCATGCCGTGGCCGCCGTCTTCCCGGAAAAGCGGCGGAAGCTGCCGGAACCGGCCGGTAATCTCCCCGTTGTCCGATGCCGCCAGGCCCTGGGTGTATCCGTCCTCGGAGAAAGAGGACCACAGGCACAGCAGCCGCCCATCCTCCCACCACAGGAAAGGCCCATCCGTCACCCGCCCCCGGATGCCGGAGGAATGGGCCATCTCCTTCGTCCATTCCGCCTCTGAGGCCCGGAAAAGCAGCCTCGGTTCCCCGGCCGCCGCCCGCAGATCCATGGTCAGGGGCATGGCCAGCACTTCCCCGTCCCCGGCCTGCACCCATTCATGACAGAAAACCATCCAGGGATTCCCGCCGCGGTCCACGTAGAAAGTTCCGTCCAGGCATTCCCAGGCGTCCGGCGTCACCGGCCCCAGGGACCAGGGGATGAAAGGCCCCTTCGGCGTTTCCGCCCGCAGGATCGCGGTTCCCCGCCGCCGATCCCCGCTCTTGAAGCTGGCAAACATATACCAGGCGCCCTGCCACGAATGCACCTCCGGCGCCCAGTAGTTCCGGTCCGCCCAGAAGCTCCCGTCGTTCTCAAAACAGGGAAAGGGCCCTTCCCAGTTTTCCAGGTCCGTGCCGGTGTATACGTCGAATCCCGTCGCCGGCCCCCAGCAGGTTTCCCCCCGGGTGCCGTAAAGGAAATAGGTGCCGTCCTGCAGCAGCACGAAAGGATCCCGGATATTAATTTCACTCGTCTTCATGGTGACCCTCCTGTTTCGCTCTGTTCTTTCCCGATTCCGGTTGATTCATCAGTTCCCATTATAACTGCCCGGTGCTCAAAACGGAAGAAGGATTTGGCCGCATGCCGCTGGTTTTTCCGCGCTTCCGACATCGAATAACGCCTGTTTTTATGCCTATGAAAAACAGCTGAAACATGCTATGATTTCACTGTCTGAAGGAACAGAAACCCATGGAAAGAAGGACGATGAAATATGCTGCCCGAAACACGTGTCCGTTTCCGCACCGCCGATGAAAAGCTGCAACGGGTTTATGATGCCGCGGAGGAAAAATGCCTGCTGAACCTGAAGGACTTCAGCGGCAGCCCCGTTCTCACCGAAGGCGGCGGGTATGAAAAAATCTGGCTGGAAACCCAGCCCATGGGCGGGGAAATGTATGCACTCAGAAACCTGGAGGCCGGCCTGAACAACTGCCTCCTCTTCATGCGCTGCCAGCGGGAGGATGGCCGCCTCCCGGGCTCCATCCAGTGCGTGAACGGGATCACGGAGCCGCAGTTCAATAAATACCAGGGCTTCTGCTTCCCCTTCCCAGCCCTGAACCTGTATTACCTGATCGGCAAAGATACGGATTATCTGGCACAGCTGAAGGAAACGCTGGTCCGTTTTGAAGCCTGCCTGCGCAAAACCCGCAGCCTGTCGGGGAACGGCCTGCTTTCCTCCTTCTGCGTGTATGACACCGGTGAGGATAACGCCCTGCGGTACGGCGACGCCCCCTGCTGGTGGGAGGAGGACACTCCGCCGGAGGGCTATCAGGTGGTTCCCATGGCCAGCATGGACGTCACCAGCTGGAGTATCTCCGCCCTGCGTACCGTGGCGCAGATCTGCAGGATTCAGCAGGATTCCGCGGCGGAGGAGTGGGACCGGAAGGCGAACGAAACGGCCGAAGCGCTGCGCCGCGGCCTCTGGAATGAGCAGAAAGGCGCGCTCTATGACCGGGACCGGAACGGAAAACCCATCGATATCCTCTGCCACAACACCCTGCGCTGCATGTACTGGGGAAGCATTTCCCAGCGGATGGCGGACCGCTTTGTCCGGGAACACCTGCTGAACCCTGCGGAGTTCTGGACACCGTTTCCCCTCCCCAGCGTCGCAGCCAATGATCCGGCCTTCCGGAACGCGCCGGAAAACAACTGGAGCGGCCAGCCGGAGGGGCTCACCTACCAGCGGGCCATTCTCGCGCTGGAAAACTACGGCTATGACCCGATTGTCACCCGGCTCGGGCAAAAGCTGATCGACGCGGTCGAAAAAAGCGGGTGCCGCTTCACCCAACAATATGACCCGTTCACGGGCCGGCCGTCCCTGGTCCACGCCGAAACCCATCAGCCGGTCGTGCCGGGCAGCAGCGAACCGGTGCAGGATGCTTACGGCCCAACCATGCTGGCCTGCCTGGAATACATCGCCCACCGGTTCGGCATCCATCCGCATCTGGGAAAGGTCTGGTTCAGCCTGGGCAGCGGTGAACCGTACGAGTATTCAGCTGTTTTTTACGGACATGAATATGCAATCCGCAGCAGCGGAAAACGGGCGGAAATCATCGTCGACGGAAAAGCCGCCGGCGCCTGGGACTGCGGCATCCGCGTCGTCACAGGGGAAACCGGCAGCCTAGTCAGGATTCTTCCGATTGAGGATTCCCGGCAGTCCGCAGGCTCTCCGGATCAAAGGGAACCGGTTTGCTGAAGTAATAACCCTGCAGCTTGGAGCAGCCGATTTCCTTCAGGAACCGGACATGCTCCTCCTTCTCAATCCCTTCGCAGATGGTGTCCTTTTTCAGCTTCTGGGCCATCCGCATGAGCTCTGTCAGGATCACCCGGCAGTTTTCGTTGTCATCCAGCTTGCGGGTAAAGCTCATATCAAACTTGATCAGGTCAAAGTCGATGCTCTGCAGCACGTCCAGAGAGGAATACCCGCTGCCGAAGTCATCCATCCATACCTTGAAGCCGTTTTTGCGGAAGCGGTTCACCTGTTCATTCATGAATTCAAAGTCGCTTCCGATCACGCTTTCGGTGATTTCAACGGAGATCAGGCCGGGATCGACGCCTGCCGCTTCCACACGCTTCCGGATCTCCTCCACAATATCGCAAGCCAGGAAATCAGACCTGGACAGGTTGATGGACACAGGCACGACCTGCACGCCGGCTTCCTGCTGCAGCTTGATCTTTTCCAGCGACTGCTCCAGCATAAAGAGGTCCAGTTTGTAGATTTTCCCGGCATTTTCCAGATACGGGATGAATTCGCCCGGGGACAGGAAGCCCTCCACCGGGTCAATCCACCGGGCCAGGGCTTCCTCGTCGCAGACGGTTCCGTTCGCCGCGCTAACGATCGGCTGGTAGTATACCTTGACCCATTTTTCCTGGATGGCTTTGTCAATGTTCGATATAATATACTGTTCTTTCTTGAACGCGTCCCGCATCTCCAGCCGGAAATAGCTGAAGGCGGACGTTTCATGCTGCCGGATGGTGCCGCACGCGGTCTTCGCCCGGTCGAAGGCGGTACTGGTGGATACGTTTTCCAGGCCGAAGGAATAGATTCCGACCTTCACCGGCAGGCTGTTGCCGCCGTTGATCCCCGCCGCTTTTTCAAACAGTGCCTTCAGCTGCCCCTCCAGCCCGTTCTCCTTTGTGCTGGCCGCGAAGCAGTCAGCGGAAACATGGCAGGTGTTTTCCTTGCCGAAGGCCTGCAGCAGCGTCTCCGCAAACGCCTTCAGCAGCCGGTCCCCTTCCGCAAAACCGTATTTGTGGTTATAGTACCGCATGCCGGCCAGGTCGATATACAGGAGGACCGGATTCTCCCCTTCGCTGAGCACCTTGGATTTCCATGCTTCGCACAGGGTGAAGAACCAGGTCAGGCTGGGCAGCCCGGTCAGCTCGTCATAATGGGCGGCGTTCACGATGCTTTCCTCGTGCAGCGCCCGGTTCAGGGTCTGGTTCATCAGGGTTCCGGATTCCTCGTCCCCTTCCACATAGACGCCTTCATCCATATACCAGACGTGGGCAATCCGCGCGCTGGTGCCAGAATGCATGTGGGAGCCGCGGGCGTGAACCACACGGTAGCCGGATTCCATCCCGCCCCGGGCCCGGTAAACGAGGTCCAGTTCCTCGGTTCCCTCCACAAACCGCAGCATCGCGCCGGAGAACCGCTCCCGGTCGTCCGGATGGATGTCCGTGTACATATCCTGGTCCAGTACATGCAGGGCCTGCTCCCGGTCCGGATACCCGAACAGCCTGCAGAATCCTTCCGAAAGCACCAGCGTTTCCACCCGGTGGTCGCTGAACTCATAGACCGCCAGCGGTTCCGGCGCGGCTTCCAGAGCCCTCCGGATGTCGGCCGGATACCGATCCGGGTTTTCGCTTCTTGCCCTGCGCCGGTCATGCTGCTTTTCCCGGTAATACTGCGCCTTGTGTTCAAACATCTTCATGTCTGACCGGCGGATCAGGCTATCCGGGTCTTCCTTCCCTTCCCGCATGGCATAGCCGCAGGCGATACTGTATCCGGCATCTGTGATTTTCTCCCGAAGCGTTTCCAGCGTCTCCCGGACGAAGGCTTCTTCCACATGGGAAAACAGGATGACAAACTCATCCCCGCCGATCCGGTAGCTCCGGACGTTCTCACCGCTCACTTCCTGCAGACACCGGCCGATCCTTTTCAGCGCTTCGTCGCCGGCCTGGTGCCCCTGCCGGTCATTCATCGCCTTCAGCCCGTTCATGTCCAGGGAGGCCACGGCGCTGATGCTCTTCCCGATGGACTTACAGTCGTCATACAGGGACTGCCGGTTCAGGACGGACGTCAAAGCGTCCCGCCGGACGTCGTAGGAGCGGAGGAACAGATAAAAGAAGATGCTGCTGATCATGATGGCTTCATGCAGCCGGACACCGCCGCGCGTGGAGTCCAGCAGCGCGGACAGAAGGCACAGCACGGCGCAGATAATCAGGATCAGGGATTCCGTCCAGTTGCCTCCCTTTCCGTATCGCCGGAAGGTGGCGAACAGGATCACATACAGGTAGAAAATCGGAACAATGAAGGCGACATATCCCAGGGGGCCTCGGTAGAAGTTGTAGTCCGCGTCATATCCGAAGGCGATATCCGAAAAAAACGCCGTGCAGCAGATCAGCAGGTTGATGATGGCGGGAAGCCACCAAAGGGTCTTCCGGACGCCCGTCGGTTTGACCGCGGCAAACAAAAGGCCGATGGTCGCCGTGGACCGCAGGAAATAGCCGGCGACGGAAAGCAGAATTCGCCAGAACTTCAGCGACGGGTCCTCGCTGGCCATCATTTCCAGCTGGTCCTCCACGACCAGCAGAAAGCAGCTGATCACGGTCATCCAGAAATAGCGGAGTTCCTTATCCCGGGTGGATTTCTGGGAACTGAGCCGGATGGCAAACAGGAGTATCAGAAACAGCGAGATAAAATGTCTGCTGAGCAAATAGTCCATCCTTATCCCCCTTTCCTGATTGAAACCGTTTGCATGTCAAATTTGGTATCTGCTTTCATTATACAGATTATTTTAAAAAACGGCAATATGCTCTTTTCCGGTTTCAGGCCTCCGGAACCCGGTTTCTGTATACCGGATTCTTCCTGAATTTGCCTTCTGCTTTCCATTGAATTGTGGTATACTCTCCTCCGGTAAACGCTGAGGAACTCCGGGAGGTGCGCCGAAAACCATGGCTATCGTGCGGAATCGAAACGTGAAGGAATGGCTGATTATCACTGCTGGAATCCTGGTCATGACGGCAGGCATTTATTTTTTCAAATTCCCGAATCATTTTTCAACGGGCGGCGTTACGGGCATCGCCATCGTGCTCGCGCACTATATTCCGTCCATCACCCCGGCCACCCTGGTCACCATTATCAATATCCTTCTGCTGATCCTCGGCTTCCTGGTGCTGGGAAGATCCTTCGGCATCCGGACGGCCTATGCCTCGCTGCTGATGTCCGGCACGCTGCAGCTGCTGGAAGTTGTCTGCCCCATGGACGCGCCGATGACCAGCCAGCCGCTGGTGGAGCTGCTTTTCGCCGTCGGGCTGCCCGCCGTCG
The DNA here is from genome assembly GCA_017404985.1 of Clostridia bacterium. Lineage (GTDB taxonomy): Bacteria > Bacillota > Clostridia > Christensenellales > Aristaeellaceae > Aristaeella. The sequence goes on from JAFRBK010000019.1 coordinate 38,628, forward strand.
GTTCCGCCATTCTGTTTAACCTGAATGCTTCCTCCGGCGGCACGGATATCCTGGCGATGATCCTGCGGAAATATACCTCCCTGAACATCGGCCTCGCCCTGTTGTGCAGCGATATCATCATCACGGTTTCCGCCTGCTTTGCCTTCGGCATGGAAACCGGCCTTTTCTCCGTGCTCGGGCTGATTATCAAGTCCCTGTTCATGGATGTGGTGACGGACAACCTGAAAACCAAGAAATGTTTCCAGATCATCACGTCTTTTCCCCGCCCCATTGAAACCTTTATTACCGACAACCTGCACCGCGGCGCCACGGAGCTTCACGGGGAAGGCGCTTATACCCATGAGGGAAAAACGATCCTGATGACCGTGGTCTCCAGGTATGAAGCGGTGCTCCTGCGCAACTTCGTCCGCCAGATGGACCCGCAAGCCTTCATGATCATCACCTCCAGCACCGAAATCATCGGAAAAGGCTTCCGCGGGGTCAACTGACAGCCAAATTCTGGGAACCTGTACAGCAAAAAATGAATAGCATCGCACGGCAGAAAGCACTATGATGTATCCTGCTGATTTTCACGGTCCTGTCCCCTGCTCCGGAACAGTCCATGTTCGGGATGCGCCGCGGACCGTTGCGGAAGGATGGATCGCCAACCATGTTGAAACAATTGAAATGGCTGTGGCTGAATATGGATGCGCCTTACCGGCGCAGGCATGTCATCGCCCTGTGCATCTCCGTCTTCACCTGCCTGCTGCTCCTCGTCAATCCGGCCTTTTCCCAGCGCCTGATTGATGATGTGATTATGGCCGGCAACCCGGATCCGCTCCTGCCCATTCTGGCAGTCATGCTCGTCGTCAAGCTGGGCCGGGAGGGCCTTCGTTATCTGATGATCATCTTTCTGGAGAAGGATTCCCAGAATGTCATCTTCAACCTGCGCCGTCGGCTCTTTACCAGGATGCAGTATAACGATATGCTCTTCTTTGACAGCCACCGCACCGGTGACCTGATGACCCGGATGAGCGCCGACCTGGACTGGTGCCGCCATTTCCTGAGCTATATTGATTACCGCATCATTGACGCGGTATGCACCTTTCTTTTCGCCACCGTCTATCTGGCGCTGGTCAGCTGGAAGCTGACGCTGCTCCTGATCGTCATCACGCCGGTGCTGCTGCTGATCACCAAGTTCTTTTCCAGGCATGTTCGCCCCCGCTTTGTTTTCATGCGGGAAAAGCTGGCCGAGATGAATACCGCCGCCCAGGAAAACATTGCCGGAAACCGGGTGGTGAAGGCCTTCGCCCGGGAGGATTATGAAAAGGACCGGTTTGAGGAAAAAAACCGTGCTTTCATGAACAGCCACCTCCGCATCAACAAGCTCTGGCTCACGTTCTTTCCCATGATCGAGCTGCTGGTGAACGCCATCCAGCTGGTCACGGTCTTCGTCGGCGGCCTGTTCATCATCAGCGGCGAACTAACGCCCGGAGAGCTGGCCATCTTCACCGGGCTGAGCTGGGCGGTCTCCAATCCCATGCGGGATCTCGGCAACCTGATCAATGACCTCCAGCGTTTCTCCACCTCTGCCGCCAAGGTCATGGAGCTGTATTACGCGGTCCCGTCCGTCACGGACGCCCCGGATGCCGTTCCCCATGACAGGGTGCACGGAAAGATCGAGTTTGACCATGTCTCCTTCCGTTACAATAATAAGGAAGTCCTCTCGGACGTGACCTTCTCCGTGGAGCCCGGCCAGACAGTCGCGGTCATGGGGCCCACCGGCAGCGGCAAAACCACGCTGGTCAGCCTCCTGGCCCGGTTCTATGATGTCCAGGAAGGGGAAGTCCGCGTGGACGGCGATAATGTCCGGCAGTGGCGCCTCAGCGACCTGCGGGGCGGCATCGGCACGGCGACCCAGGATGTATTCCTGTTTTCGGATACGGTCGAGGGGAATATCGCTTTCGGCAACCAGGCTCTCTCCCTGGATGAAGTGAAGGATTTCGCCCGGCGGGCGGACGCGGCGGAATTTATCGATAAGCTTCCGGAGGGGTATGACACGATTATCGGCGAGCGCGGCGTGGGCCTGTCCGGCGGGCAGCGGCAGCGGATTGCCCTGGCCCGTGCACTGGCGGTCCGCCCCGGCATTCTCGTCATGGATGACACCACCTCCGCCGTAGACAGCGAAACGGAGCATTATATTCAGGAGCAACTGCGCAGCCTTCCCTTTGACTGCACCAAATTCATCATCGCCCAGCGCATCTCTTCCATGCGGGATGCAGACCTGATCCTGGTCCTGCAGGAGGGAAAAATCACCGAGCAGGGCACTCATCGGGAACTGCTGGAAAAGCGCGGTTATTACTGGCAGACCTACTGCCTGCAGTATGGAATCGATATGCGGGAGGCGGGTTAAAATGGCACGGAACAAATTTGACGTGGATGAACGCCTGGAATCCCCATTCCAATGGAAACACATGAAGCGTGCCGGCAAATATATCGCCCGGCATAAAGGAAAGATGCTGGCTGCCCTCGTTCTCAGCGCCCTGGCCAGCGTCGCCTCCCTGTTTATTCCCAAAATCACCCAGTGGGTGCTGGACGATGCGGTTCCGAACAAGGACGCCGCCATGATCGGGAAAATGGCGCTCCTGTTTGTCGGCATCATCCTGCTCAGCATCGTTTTCACCACGATCCGTTCCCGTATGATGGCCCATGTGAGCCAGCGGATCATCTATGATATCCGCAGCGACCTGTTCGCCCACCTCCAGAAGCTGCCTTTCAGCTATTACGACAGCCGCCCCGCGGGAAAAATCCTGGTGCGGGTAATCAATTATGTCAACTCCGTCTCGGATATTCTCTCCAACGGCATCATCAACATGATTCTGGAAATCATCAACCTGGTTTTCATCGTCGTGTTCATGTATTCCACCGATGCCACGCTGGCCACCGTCATCATCGCGGGCCTGCCCTTCTTCGTCGGCATCATCATCCTGATCAAGCCCCGCCAGCGCCGCGCCTGGCAGAACCAGAGCAATAAAAACAGCAATTACAATGCGTATCTGGCTGAGTCCATCGACGGCGTGCGCGTCAGCCAGCTGTTTGACCGGCAGGAAGTGAATATTTCCATCATGGAGCGGCTGGCCGGCGCCTGCCGCCAGGCCTGGATGAAAGCAGTCAAAATCAGCAATACGGTCTGGCTGTCCAGTGAAACCATGACCCAGCTGGTCCTGACCTTCCTGTATATTGCCGGGGTTTACTGGATGGGCGGCGGAAAGATGGTTTCCTTTGGCGTGATCCTGGCCATGGGGCAGTATGTCAGCCGTTTCTGGCAGCCGATCACCAACCTGGCGAATATCTATAATTCCTTTGTCAATAACATTGCCTATCTGGAGCGGATCTTTGAAACCATGGACGAGCCCGTGGTCGTCGATGACGCGCCGGATGCGGAAGCTCTCCCGCCGATTACCGGTGAGGTGGATTTCCGGGATGTCACCTTTGCCTATGAGGAAAACCTGAATGTCCTCGAGCACATGGACCTTCATGTCCGGGCCGGGGAAAGCATTGCCTTGGTCGGGCCCACCGGCGCCGGCAAGAGTACGGTCATCAATCTTCTGTGCCGTTTCTATAACCTGACCGGGGGCCGGATCACCCTGCAGGGCAAGGACGGGAAAGAGCACGATATCAGCCGGGTAACCCTGAATTCCCTGCGCAGCCAGCTGGGCATCATGCTGCAGGACAGCTTCATCTTCTCGGGTACGCTGATGGACAATATCCGCTACGGCCGCCTGGACGCCTCGGATGCGGAGGTCATCGCGGCCGCCCGGCGGGTTCACGCCGATGAGCTGATCCGGAAAATGCCCCAGGGCTACCAGACGGAAATCAAGGAGCGGGGCGGTAACCTCAGCCAGGGGGAAAAGCAGCTGATCGCCTTTGCGCGCACCCTGCTTTCCGATCCCGCCATCCTGATTCTGGATGAAGCCACCAGCTCCATCGACACCCAAACAGAAAAGCTGTTGCAGGAAGGCATTCAGGAAATGCTCCGGGGCCGCACCAGCTTCATCGTTGCCCACCGGCTGAGCACCATCAAGAACTGCGACCGGATTCTGTACATCAGCAATAAAGGCATCGCCGAAATGGGTACCCATGAGGAGCTGATGGCAAAGAAAGGGCTGTATTACCAGCTGTATACCGCCCAGGTTCGTGAAGAAGCCGCGTGATTGTGCTCCTGAAAAAGTTGCAGCAGGCCGTTCAGGGCCTGCTGCGCTGTTTTATGCCTTCAGTTCAATCCGGATACGCCGGCCCTCCGGGCCTGCCTTCCCTTCCGGCAGTTCCGGAAGGATTTCTCCCTTTGCGATCCGGACCGTGCAGTCCGGAAATACAGCCCCGCCGGAGCAGGCGATGTCCGCTTTGTAGGTTCCATCCGGCGGAATCACAGGGCGGTGCCGGCTTCCGGTGTCGACCCGGAAACTTCCCCTGTCCGATGCCGGAACGAGGATGCCGCCCAGCGTGTACCGGGAGCCCAGCATTCCGTTTGCTTCCCGGACGGCTCCCTGCCGCAGGCATTCCCGGATGGCGCTGGAGGAAATGACCTTCCCTTCCTTCGTGGTGACCGGCGGCACGATCGACACCGGATACCCGTGCTGAAGGCCGTCCTCCAGCAGCGTGTCCGCGTTCCCCTGCCCGTTCTTCCCGAAGGTGTAGTTCCATCCGGCGACGATTCCCCGGATGTCGGCAAAGTCCCGCAGGGCTGCCAGAAACTCTTCCGGCGCCATGCCAGCCGTCTTTCTGCTGAAGGGGACCAGCACCATTTCGTCCGCCCCGGCCTGCGCCATCAGCCGGGCCTTCTGCGGAATGTCCGTCAGCAGTTCCGGCGCGCGGTCCGGGCACAGCACCTGCATGGGATGGCGGTCAAACGTAAAAGCCATGAGCACGGCGCCCGTCCGGCCGCACATGCGCCGCCCCTCCTTCAGCAATTCCCGGTGCCCCAGATGCACCCCATCAAAGGTTCCCAAGGCAATCACCCCCGGAAGCCTTTGTTTTTTCCGGCTCCATATCACCCGCATGCTGTCGGTTCCCCTCTTTCTTCCGGGGCGATCTGGCATTTCCAGGCCAGCATGTCCCCGTTCCGCTGCATGATTCCCCAAAAAGCGTCCTCCAGGTAAACCCGGACAACCGATCCGTCTTCGGGCAGGGCACCCTCGGCGCCCCGGACCGGCAGCGCGGCGCCGGCGCTGATCTTCCTCCGGAATCCGGCGCCGAACCGCACGGCCGGCAGATGGCCCAGCGGGGCATCCGGCGGAATCAGCCGCTCCGCCAGCGTCCCGTTTTCAGCCAGTTCCCGGGTCTCATCCAGGGAAATCGCATCCTCCAGGGTAAACATGCCGCTCCGTGTCCGGACCAGGCTGCGCATGTGCGCCGGGCACCCGCACCGTTTTCCCAGTTCGTCGCACAGGGTGCGGATATAGGTCCCCTTTCCGCACCACACATGGATTTCCGCGCCGTGGTCCGGCATTTCCCGAAGTACCTCGATGCGCTCAATATGCACCGTTCTTTCCGGCACGTCCACCGTTTCGCCCCTGCGTGCGCGGGCATACAGCGGCTGGCCCTGCACCTTGATAGCGCTGTACATGCTCGGCTTCTGCCGGATTTCCCCGGTCAGCCCGGCCGCCTCCTTCCGGATCCGTTCCAGGTCCGGGTAGTTCGTGCCGCGCCCGGTCACGGTTCCCGTGGCATCCTGGGTATCCGTGGCGGTGCCGAAGGCCGCCACGGCCCGGTATTCCTTTTCCTTGTCCGTCAGGTAGTCAAAAAGCCGCGTCGCTTTTCCCGCCATAATCGGCAGGACGCCCGCGGCTTCCGGATCCAGCGTGCCGGCATGGCCGACCCGCTTTTCTCCCGTCAGGCGCCGCAGTACGGCCACAACCGCCGCACTGCTCATGCCCGCGGGCTTGTTGATATTGAAATATCCGTTCATTGTTTGCCGTTTCCGTTCAGTTTCTTGATCATGGCTTCCAGAACGCGCTCCGTAGCCTCGTCCAGCGTTCCGGCTAGCGTGACGCCGGAGGCTTGCGGGTGCCCTCCGCCGCCCAGGCTCTGGGCAACATCGCTGATGCATGTCGGATGCTTGGCCCGGAGGCTGAATTTGATCATGCCGTCTCCGGTTTCCCGGCCCAGGATCGCCATTTTCGTTCCGATGGTCTCCAGGCCCACGTTCACCAGGGTGTCGGCATGCTCGCTCAGCGCTCCGCAGTCTTTGAAATCCTGTTCCGTCAGCTTCATCACGGCGATGATGCCGTCGCAGTAGTACATCAGGCTGTCAATGGCTTTTCCCATCAGCAGCACCTGGGGCCGGCTTCTTTCCCGGAACAGAATCCGGTTGAGGTTGCTCAGCGGCAGGCCGTGCCGCATCAGTTCGGCCATGACCTCAAAGGTTTCAGCATTGGTGGAGGAAAAGGCGAAGTTTCCGGTGTCGGTGCTGATGCCGGTATACAGGCAGATGGCAATCTCCCGGGTCATCGCCACGCCGAGTTCGCGCAGCTGTTCCCGGATCAGCAGGCAGTTGGCCGGCGCTTTTCCGTCAATGCTGTTGGTTTCCATGTACATGGGATTGGTGGGATGATGGTCAATCTGCGCAGTGTGGGCGCTGCGGGAAATCAGCAGCTCACAGGCACCCATCCGGGCTTTGTCGCTGATATCCACCGCCAACACCAGGTCGAAGGGGCCGTCGCTTTCCTGCGGTCTCCGGAAGTGTTCCACCCCCGGCAGAAAGCTCAGCTGGTCCGGAATTTTATCATCGCAGAAAAGATACACTTCTTTCCCGAGGCTCTCCAGGCCCAGCCGCATCGCGGTTGCGCTGCCGACCGTATCCCCGTCCGGGTTGATATGGCTGCAAACTGCGATGGTCCTGGCGTTTCGGATGGCTTCTCCGATCGCTTCAGGATTCCCCGTCATCCCGCTCATGCTCCGTCTCCTTCATGGCATCCGCCAGCACCTTGGCAATATGGACTCCGTATTCGATGTTTTTGTCGCTGACAAAGATCAGCTCAGGGGTATACCGGATAATCATCCGTTTCCCCAGGGCGCGGCGGATAAAGCCTTTTGCGCTTTTCAGCGCGGCCAGCAGCTCATCCCGTTTGTCGTCCTCCAGGACGCTTACATAGATCTTCGCATACCGGAGGTCGCCGGTCACTTCCGCCCGGGTGACAGAGAAGGTGCCCCCGATTCTGGGGTCACCCAACTCTTCCCGGATGATGGCGTCCACTTCGCGGCGCACTTCCTCCGATATCCGGTCAATTCTGGTATAGCTCATTTAGCGCGGAATCTCCTCCATCGTGTAGCACTCGACGATATCGCCTTCCTTGATATCGTTATGGCCTTCCAGGCTCATGCCGCATTCATATCCGGCCGCCATTTCCTTCACGTCGTCCTTCAGGTGGCGCAGGCTGCTCAGCTTGCCTTCGAACACGACCACGTTCTCACGCAGCAGGCGCACACCGGCGTTCCGCTGCATCTTACCGTCCGTCACATAGCAGCCGGCAATGATTCCGGAGCCGGTGATCTTGAACACGTTGCGAACCTCCGCATGGCCCAGCAGCACCTCGCGGTATTCCGGTTCCAGCATGCCCTTCATGGCCAGTTCCATGTCTTCGATGGCCTTGTAAATCACGGTATACAGGCGGATGTCGACCTTTGCCTTCTCCGCCGCTTCCCGGGCGGAAGCATCCGGCCGGATGTTGAAGCCGATGATAATGGCGTTGAAAGCCGAAGCCAGGTTCACGTCGTCCTTGGTGATGGCGCCGGCGGCGCTGTGCAGCACGCGGATCTTGACCTCGTCGCTGCTCAGCTTCTCCATGGCCTGCTTCACCGCTTCCACGGAGCCCTGCACGTCGGCCTTGATGATCAGGTTCAGCGTGGTCACCTTGCCGGCTTCGATGCTGGAGAACAGGTTCTCCATGCTCATCTTCGCCATGGTCGCCTCGCGGCTGGCCTTCAGCTTCTCGCGGCGCTCGTCCGCCACCTGGCGGCTCAGGTGCTCGTCGCCCACGGCAATCATTTCGTCGCCGGCACTGGGCACATCGTCAAAGCCCATGATTTCCACAGGCATGGAGGGCCCGGCTTCCGTCACGCGTTCTCCCCGGTCGTTGATCAGAGCACGGACGCGGCCGGACGCCATGCCGGCAATAATGCTGTCGCCCACATGCAGCGTGCCGTTCTGCAACAGCACGGTCGCCAGCGGGCCCCTCGCCTTATCCAGCTTGGCTTCGATGATGACGCCGCGGCCGAGGCGGTTCGGGTTCGCCTGCAGCTGGAGCATATCCGCCTGCAGCAGGATCATTTCAAGCAGCTCATCCACACCTTCGCCGGTCAGGGCGGAGACGGGAACGCAGATGGTTTCGCCGCCCCAGTCTTCGCAGACCAGGCCGTACTGGGTCAGGTCCTGCTTGACCCGGTCCGGATTGGCATCCGGCTTGTCCATCTTGTTGATCGCCACGATCACCGGAACCTCGGCGGCCTTGGCATGGTTGATGGATTCCACGGTCTGGGGCATCACGGAGTCATCCGCCGCAACCACCAGCACCGCGATATCCGTAGCCTGGGTGCCGCGGGCGCGCATCGCCGTAAAGGCCTCGTGGCCGGGCGTATCCAGGAAGGTAATCTGGCGCCCGTCTCCTACGTCCACGGTGTATGCGCCGATATGCTGGGTGATGCCGCCGGCTTCGCCCGCAGTCACCCGACTCTTCCGGATATAGTCCAGCAGGCTGGTTTTGCCGTGGTCGACATGGCCCATGATCGTCACAACCGGCGGCCTGGGCAGGAGGTTTTCCTCCTCGTCGGTAAAGTCTTCGGCCACCAGCGCGGCTTCCGCCGTCTGCTCCTGTTTCCGCTCCAGGGTAATCTCGAAGTCGGAGCAGACCAGCTGGGCGGTATCGAAGTCGATTTCGCTGTTGATGGTCGCCATATTGCCGAGCATGAACAGCTTCTTAATGATCTCGCCGGCAGGCTTGCCGATCTTTTCGGTCAGGTCGCGCACGGTGATGGTGTCGCCGGCCATGTAGGCGGTCTCGATCTTGATGGGCGCCATCATCTGCTGTGCGCTGGGCTTCTTGGACCGGGCCCGTTTTCCGCCGCGGATCACTTCGTCATCGTATCCGTTGAAGGTATTCTTGCTGGCCTGTTTCCGGTTGCGGCTCACATGTTCCGGATCATGCTGGCGGATATAGTTCTTCTTGTTCGGGTCATAATTGGAAACCCGTTCCTTCTCCATCGGCACCGGCAGCTCTGCCTGGCGGCTGCGGGCGCCCGCTCCGCCCTGGCGGTTGAATCCGCCGGCCTGGGCGCGTCCGGCGGCGCCGCCGGCTGCGGGACGGTTAAACCCGCCCTGTTGTCCGGCAGGTCGTCCGTAAGGGCCACCCTGGCCCTGCTGTCCGGCTGGACGGCCATAAGGCCCCTGCTGTCCGGCGGGACGCCCGTAGGGCCCCTGCTGTCCGGCGGGACGGCCGTAAGGCCCCTGCTGCCCGGCGGGGCGCCCGTAGGGCCCCTGCTGTCCGGCGGGACGGCCGTAAGGCCCCTGCTGCCCGGCAGGACGTCCGTAGGGCCCCTGCTGTCCGGCGGGACGGGGATTGTCCCCGGGGCGGCTCATAATCTGGCCGATCGCGGGGCGTTTGGGCGCCGAAGGCTTGGTGTCCGCAGGTTTGGACTCCGCGGGCCTGGCTTCTGCGGACTTCGTTTCCGCGGGTTTCGTCCCCGTCGGCTTGGCTTCCGTAGCCTGCTCTTTCTTTCCGGCTGGAGGCATAGCTTTGGCGGCAGGGGCTTCCGGCCTGGCTTCGGCCGCGGGTTCCGGAGCAGGTTCGCTCTTCGGGGCCGGCTTCTTTTCCGGTTCCGGAGTGCTTTCCCCGGCGTTCCCGGCCTGCTTCTCCGCACCCTGTCCGCCCTGCATGGCTTCTTCCATCATGCGCTTTTCGTCTTCGTCCAGCATGGTGTAAGCCTTGGTATGGGCAGACTGCACCCGCATCTGTTCCTGCTGCTTCTTCCGGGCGGCCTCTTCTTCCTTTTTACGGTTCAGGTCCGCATCCATCCGCTTCAACACGTCATACAGGGCATCTGCTCCCTTTCTGACTCTGGTCGCCTGCTCCAGGATTTCGGAAGCGCCGTCCATCAGGTCTTTGGTTGCATCCTTCAAGTTCTGTTTCGCCATTCGACGTTTGTCCCTCCAGCCTCACCGGCATCAATGTAATCTATGACTCACGGTTGTCCATTCAGACAATCGATGATTCGCTGTGAAAACGGCCCTTTCCGGACAGCCATCGCGATTCCGGGCTTCCCGGTGGCAGCCTCAATCAGCCCTTCCGGAACCTCCTCCAGCGGAACGCCCGCGTTTCTGCACCAGCTGTCGTACCGTTTCCTGGCATTGTCCGAAGCGGCGCCGTCCAGCACCAGCACGGCGCACTGGCCGGCCTTCAGCGCCTTCCGGCAGCCTTCCTCCCCGAAATCCGCCTGCCCCGCCCGGACGCACAGCCCGAGAATTCCCTTCAATCCTGCTTCATTCATGGGCTTCTCCGTCGCTGTACTGTGCCATGGCTTCGTTCAGGGCACGGCTGACTTCCTCCGTCAGCGCAATGTCCAACTGGCGTTCCAGCTGCTTCTGCTTGATCGCCCGTTTCAGGCAGGCGGCGTCCCGGCAGACATAGGCGCCGCGGCCCGGCTTTTTGCCCACCGGATCCAGGGACACGTCCCCCTCGGGACTACGGACCACGCGGATCATTTCCCGCTTTTCCTTCATTTCCCGGCATCCGACGCACATTCTCATGGGCGTTTTTCTGGTCTTCATTTCCGATTCGGCCCTCCGGGCTTACATGGTATCGTCTTCGCCTTCCATGCTGGCGTCAAAGTCCATCGTGAAGCTGTCGTACACCGGTGTTTCCACCTGGATGTATTCCGTCATTTCGCCGTTCTCGTCCACCATGTCGTCCATTTCCGCGGCCTGGCTCTGGCTCTTGATATCAATCTTCCATCCGGTCAGTTTGGCGGCCAGGCGGGCGTTCTGCCCTTCCTTGCCGATGGCCAGGCTCAGCTGGTTATCCGGCACGATCACGCGGAAGGCTTTCTCGTCCCTCGCCTGGTAAACGCTCAGCACGTGGGCGGGATTCAGCGCGTTGGCCACGAATTCAGCCGGATTGCTGCTCCACTTGATGATGTCGATCTTTTCGCCCTTCAGCTCAGCGACCACCCGGTCCACCCGTCCGCCCCGCTGGCCTACGCAGGCGCCCACGGGGTCGATCATCACGTCGGCGCTGTGAACGGCAATCTTGGTGCGGCTGCCCGCTTCCCGGGCAATGTTCTTGATGGTCACGATGCCGCCGGCGATTTCCGGCACTTCCATTTCGAACAGTCGCTTCACCAGGTTCGGATGAATCCGGCTCACGTACACCTGGGGCGTGTAGTTCGTGCTTCTGGCTTCCCGGTGCACTTCCAGGATATAGACCTTGATATGGTCCCCGTCATGCAGCACTTCGCCGGGAATCATCTCGTCCCTTTCCAGCACGCCCTCGGTCCGCCCCAGGTCCACATACGCAGCCTTCGGCTCGATCCGCTCGACGATGCCGGTCAGGATCTCGCTCTCCTTTTCAACATATTCGTCATAGATCTTGCCGCGCTCGGCTTCGCGGATATGCTGAATGATGACCTGTTTCGCGGTCTGGGCCGCCACCCGCAGGAATCCCTTCGGGGTCACATCCACTTCCGCGATATCGCCCATCTGGTAGTCGGGGTTGATCTTCTGGGCGTCCGCCAGGGTGATCTGGTTCGTGGGATCCTCCACTTCCTCCAGAATCAGCTTCCGGGCATATACAGAAAGCACGCCGGTCTCGCGGTTCACCGTCACATCCAAATTGTTCGGGGCGGTTTCTCCTTTCGGCAGGTTCTTTTTATAGGCCGCCTTCAGGGCTTCCTCGATGGTGCTGAACAGGGTTTCCTCGCTGATTTCCTTTTCCTTTGCCAGCATCTTGATGGCTTCCACGATTTCGGATTTCATTCTTTGCTCCTCTTTTCTTCAGTTGCGTTGTCGGTTGCTTGCGTTTCGTTTTCCGGGCCTTCCCCGCCCAGATCCACATCCTCAATGCCTTCCATGTCCACCACGGGCTTCACCAGCGATGCAGCCTTCCGGGCAATTCTCCGGATTCCCTCCGCCGTCTCCAGCAGGATCTCCCCGTCCTCTAGGCCGGCCAGGATGCCGTTCAACACTTTGGACCCGTCCAGGGGCCGGAACAGGTGAACCTCGATTTCATTGCCCAGGTTTCGTTCAAAATCCCTGTCTTTTTTCAGGGGCCGGTCAATGCCCGGGGAGGACACTTCCATAAAGTCGTAATCGTAGTGCTCTGCCAGGGGCCTGACGGCTTTGTGGTAGGTTTCGCAGTCGTCCAGAGAGATCCCTTCCGGCCGGTCGATATAGATCCTCAGGTATTTCCCGGTGGGCTCCCGGTCCAGGCAGACGTCCACCAGTTCGAACCCGAGCTGCTCCGCCAGTTTGCGGCAGCGGGGTTCAATGCTCGCCGTGATCTCTGTCTTCGCCATCTGCTCTCTGCTCCTGTTTCGGGCAATCAAAAAGAGCGGAAAACAAGCCCCACCTCAGCGGATGTGCGGAACGGGCGGAAATGCCGCCGCGTGCTCCTGCTCCCCACCTTCGGGCTGTCTCCGTTCTTTACGTTAAACCCTTCTTTCAAGGCCTTATGCCCATTCAATTCGTGCGGAAAACCACACGCGGGAAAGTATAGCATACTTTCCCGCGCATGGCAAGGGTTTTCAGCACCCGATTCCTTATTTTTTCAGGCTTTTCAGCCTTTTGGGGCCCTTTTGAACACCGGGATTTCATCCAGCGGCGCCGGAACCCGGAGGGTCTGCCCACCGGAAACGGTTTCTCCGGTATTCACGTTCTCCCAGAGCCCTTCAGGCAGGTAAACGTCCCGCTCCCTTTCCCCCAGGTGCAACACCGGCGCCACCAGGTATTTGCTGCCGAACATGTACTGGTCCTGCAGCTCCCAGCAGGCCGGGTCCTCGGGGAATTCGTAGAACATCGTGCGGATCAGGGGCGACCCGTTCTCGTGCGCTTCCCGGTACAGGTCCCGGATATAGTTGTGTAGGGAAATCCGGATATCATAGTATTTCTTCATGATCCGGTAGTTTTCTTCCCCGTAGCTCCACAGTTCATTCGGCTGTCCGGTGTGCAGGTATCCGCCGCCCCAGTCCCGGGTGTCCAGCGGGGGAATGTTATAGGGCCCCCGGTCTCCGTGCATCCGCAGCACGGCGGAATAGACCGCAAACTGGTACCAGCGGATCAGCAGCTCCCGGAACTCCGGTTCATCCACATCGTCCGTCATGAATCCGCCGATGTCGGTGGTCCACCACGGAATGCCCGCCAGGCCCATGTTCAGGCCAGCCTGCAACTGGTCCCACATCGCCTCAAAGGTGCTGGGAACGTCTCCGGACCAGATGACGTTTCCGTATTTCTGGCTTCCGGCCCACCCGCACCGGAGCAGGTTCACGGGGCTCTCCTCCCGGCCTTCGCTCATGGGGTCGAAGAACGCGCGGCTGAACAGCTGCGGATACAGGTTGCTGCAGCTCATAGCCGGGCCCGCATAGTAACGGTAATGGTCGAAGTCATACACGCCGTAATCCGGCTCGCTGTTGTCCAGCCAGAATCCGTCAATCCCCAGGTCGGCGTAGTTCCGTTTGCATACCTCCCAGATATACTTCCGGGTTTCCGGGTTGAAGGGGTCGATTTCCACGCAGTCGCCCTGATAGTCGTAGGTCTGCGCCGCGCCGCGCTCGGTCCGGATCAGCAGCCCCTTTTCCATCATGGGGCCGAAGTTCTCGCTCCTGCGGTCCACGCTAGGCCACACGGAAACGATCACGCGGATCCCCATCCGGTGCAGCTCGTCCACCATGGCTTTGGGGTCCGGCCAGTAGGTTTTGTCAAACTTCCAGTCGCCCTGCACCGTCCAATGGAAAAAGTCGATCACGATCTGATCGATTTTGATGCCTTCCTTCTGATACTGCCGGGCTACCTCCAGCACTTCCTCCTGGGTCCGGTAGCGCAGCTTACACTGCCACAGGCCCATCAGGCTTTCGGGGAACATGGGCGCCCGCCCGGTCACGCCGGTGTATTTTGCCAGAATGTCCTTCGGTTTTTCCCCGGCGCAGATCCAGTAGTCCATCTGCCGGGTGCTGTTCGCGGTCCATTCCGTATAGTTCTTTCCGAACACGGCGCTGCCCACCGCGGGGTTGTTCCACAGGAACCCGTACCCAAGGCTGCTGACCATAAAGGGAACGGTAATCTGGCTGTTGCGCTGAGCCAGCTCCAGAATATTTCCCTTCAGGTCCAGATAGGGCTGCTGGTACTGGCCCATGCCGAAGAGCTTCTCGCCCTCGTTGGCATCGAACTTGACAGCCAGGCGGTATTCGCTTCCGCCGATGACGCCCTTCCATTCCCGGTTGACCACCTTCAGGCAGCGGCTCTCCCGGGAAAGTGTTCCGCCGTAGCTGCGGTAATACTCGCGCAGGATGGTTTTTCCGTTTTTCTCAAACTGGATGACGCCGGATTCATTCACCGTCGCGCTGATCGCGCCGTTGGTGATTTTCCCGCAGGGAACCGTCACCATGCCGTCCCCGGTCTTCAGCTCCTGCGTTCCGGTCTCCACCCGGCACGCGCTTTCCTCCGGCGTTTCGGTCAGCGCCCAGTCGTTTCCGGTCCATCCGTCGTACAGCACCGCGCGCACCCGCAGGGCATCCTTCCCCCAGCCTTCAATCTTCAGAGTCTCCCCGCCGCGGCGGGCAATCAGGGCTTTTTTCCCGGTCTGAAACTCCATGGGTTATCTCTCCTTATGCATCAATGAATCTTATTGTTGCTCTTCGATTCTCTCCAGCACCATGGCCGTCCGGCAGGGGGAATACACGTTGAATCCCAGTCCCTGCCCTTCGTGGTATTCCGTCTGGTAAACATAATTGTGGTCGATGCTTCCCGCGCCGCCGAACCGCGCCTCGTCGCTGCTCAGGATCACCCGGTACCGTCCCTCTCCCACCGTGTGGGCGTGCAGGAAGAAGTTGGTTTCGGAATAGCTGTTGTGGAAGTTCACCACAAACAGCAGCTTCCCGCGGCTGTAAGTGATAATCTTCCGGTCCTGGTCGATCCACAGGCTGACGGCATAAGGATCATCCAGCAGGTAGTGCTCCCTGGCCATGTTGATCATAGCCTTGTCAAAATCGTTCAGCCACTCGTATTTCAGCTGGGAATTGTCCACCAGGGACCACTGCCGGCGGCAGTATTTGTAGCTCCAGCCGTTCCCTTCCCGGGGGAAGTCGATCCATTCCGGATGGCCGAACTCATTGCCCATGAAATTCAGGTAACCGTTTCCGCCCAGGCTCATGGTGAACAGCCGGATGATCTTGTGCAGTTCGATGGCCCGGTCCATGGTCGGGGTATGGTAGTCCTTCATCATGCCGGTATACATTTCGGCATCCGCCATGCGGAACAGGATGGTCTTGTCCCCCACCAGCGCCTGGTCGTGGCTCTCGCAATAGCCGATCACCTTTTCCTGGGGCCGGCGCGTGGTCATTTCGTGCCACAGGGCGTGCATCTGCCAGTCCTCGTCCCGGGTGTCCTTCAGCAGCTTGATCCAGTAGTCCGGCTCGCCCATGCTCAGCCGGTAGTCAAAGCCGATGCCACCCTGTTCGATGGCCAGGCACATGCCGGGCATGCCGCTCATGTCCTCCGCGATGGACAGCGCGTTGGGATTAACCTCGTGGATCAGCTCGTTGGCCAGCTGCAGGTAGTTGATCGCCTCCAGGTCCGTGTTCATGTTGAAATACATATCGTAGTTGGTGAAGGCGGATCCGAGCCCGTGGTCGTGGTAGATCATGCTGGTAACACCGTCGAAGCGGAAACCGTCAAAATGGTACTCCGTCAGCCAGAACTTCAGGTTGCTCAGCAGGAAGTGCAGCACCTCCGGCCGGCCGTAGTTGAACAGCTTGGTGCCCCAGGCGGGGTGCCAGCCCCGGTCTCCGCTCAGGAAATACTGCTCGTCCGTGCCGTCCTGAAGGTACAGGCCTTCGCCCACGTTCGGGCAGGCATGGCTGTGAACCACGTCCAGCAGCACCCGGATGCCCATGCTGTGGGCTTTGTTGATCAGGTATTTCAGGTCTTCCGGCACGCCGTACCAGTGGGCCGCGGCGAAGAAATTCGTCACCTGGTATCCGAAGCTCCCGTAGTACGGGTGCTCCTGAATCGCCATCAGCTGGATCGTGTTGTACCCCAGGTCCCGCACCCTGGGCAGAATATTGTCGGCGAATTCCCGGTAGGTTCCGATGCCTTCCTTGTCCTGGGCCATGCCGACGTGCGCCTCGTAAATCAGCGGCGCGTCCGGGCGCTTTTGCAGGAACTCAGCGTCTGTCCATTCGAAGGCGGTTTCGGGAGCCCATACCTGGGTGCAGAGCTTTTTGAAGCTTTCGTCCATGCTGACCTTGGTACTGTAGGCCGGCAGCCGTTCAAACCAGTTGTCCCCTCTCCGGACCCATAGCTTCACATACTGGCCGTGCTTCAGGGCGTCTTTCCCCTCCAGACGGATCTCCCAGTTGCCGTTGTCCAGCCGCTCCATCGCGCCTTCATTGCGGTTCCAGTCGTTGTAATCCCCGATCAGCCGCACTTCGTCCGCGCCGGGCAGCCATTCCCGGAAAACCCAGCCGTTCTCTGTCCGGTGGAATCCGTAATACAGGAAGCCGTTGGCAAAATCATTGAGCGTCTCCGCGCCTTCCGCGATCTGCCAGCGCCGCTCCTTGAACCGGTTCATGCGCAGCTCGATATCGCCCGCATGGGGTTCCAGCCAGGGGTCAATGGAAGTGATTTCATAGGGGGGAATGATTTTTCGGACGTCCATGGTTCTGCCTCCTTCAGCTCCCGGTTTATTCATTTCCAAGGGGTTCTTCCGTGATTTCCGTGATGTTTCCATCCTGGTCATAGGAATACGTAAGGGCGCCGGCGCCATTCGCATTCGGGACCCGGTTTCCGTCCGCATTCAGGAAGTATTCCTTCACGATTCTGCCGTTCTTCCGGATCCGCACGAGCGTCACATAACCTTCCGCCCGCTCCACAGGCTTTCCGTCCAGGTCATACCGGGTGATTCGTTCCTCCTCGTCAGAAGGATAGACGGTTTCCTCCCAGGCATATCCGGTATTCCGGTCCGTCAGTCTTCCGTCCGCGGAGTAATATTTGACGGATGTCTCGCGACCTTTCTTGTCCAGCGTGATCTCAGACCGGCTCCACCCGTCCGGGCAGGTGGCCGGGGACCCGTTGGCATGCTGGTATTCGATCCCGACAATCTGGTTCTTCTTGTTCACCTTCTGGATCATAATCGCGTAGCCGTCCGCCCCGTCGGTCGGGTTGCCCGCGGCGTCCAGATAGGTGCGCTTCGTCATAGTTTTTCCGCGAAATTCGCATTCGAACGCCGCATATCCCAGGGACGGCACCATGGTCCGCTTTTTGTCGATCCCGTAATAGGACTGGCGGCGGACGGCGCCGAAACTGGTGTAAGCAATCGTGACCCGGGCATACTGCCGGTTGTTCATCGTAATCCGGCCGTTGCTGTCCAGGAACACAATCTCGGTCACCCGGCCCTTTCCGTCGGTGGTAACCGCCTGGCCATAGTATCCGCCGTTTGCCTCGCAGGGCTGCCCTTCCGCGTCAAAATAGGTCTCTGTCGTGGTTCCCCCGCCCCGCGTGTAGGTCACGATGGCATACCCATCCGGGCCCTCCGCCGGCGCACCGGTTTCATCCATCCAGGTCACGCGGACCAGTTTCCCATTCTTCTTTTCTTCGTTTTTCGTCAGTTCGCCCCGGGCCCCGGCCATCCAGAGAATGCACAGGAGCCCTGCCAGAAGTGCAGCCGCTCGTTTTCCTGTTTTCAAAACAGCATCACCCGCTCTGTAACTCATTGATGATTGGTTCGGTTTGATAGATACTAATAACAGTATACCAGAGATTCCGGCTGATTACAACCGACGCTCCTGTTTTCTTCTCTTCCGGATGGCCATCGTCACGGCCACCACAATCGCCGCCCCAAGGGAGCCCAGCAGGAGCAGCGCGATCCATCCGTTCGCGTCCAGCGGCACCAGGAAAAAGATATCCTTCAGGAAGAGGCAGGCGAACACAAACGCCGAAGCCATGCCTGCCAGCACCGCGATGCGCAGCTTGTTCAAGGGCATGCAGGTCAGGAAAAGCACCGTATAGCTGATAACTCCCGCCAGAATGGTGGCCATCGTGCTGCACATGGCCCGGTCCCATCCGAACCCTGTCAGGGCCATCGAAGCGGAGGCGCAGACCGTCACCGCGATCCCGCCCGGAAGCGCATTGCCGAGGATTGTTTTCAGGAAGCTGCCCCGGACTGGTTCGTCGTTCGGCTCCAGTGCCAGGAAAAAACCGGGAATACCGACCATCAGGGAGGACACCAGCGTCATCTGGATCGGCTGGAAGGGATAGGCTCCCGGGAAGAACAGCATCAGCACGCTCAGCCCGAAGCTGAACAGGGTTTTCATCAGGAAAAGGCTGGCCGCCCGGGTGACGTTGTTGATCACCTTCCGGCCTTCCTTCACAATCTGGGGCATCACGGTGAAGTCATTGTTCAGAAGCGTCAGCTGCGCCGCATGCCGAGCCGCGTCGGAACCGCCAGCCATGGCAATGGAGCAGTTCGCTGTTTTCAGCGCCGGAATATCGTTCACGCCATCCCCGGTCATGGCCACATAATGGCCTTGGTTCTTCATTGCCGTCACCAGGGCTTTTTTCTGTTCCGGGGTCACCCGGCCGAACACCGTGTATGTTTCGCAGGCCTCTGCCAGGGCTTCCTCAGTCTGCAGCGTGGTGGCGTCCACCGTCTTGTCCCAGCCTTCCAGGCCTGCCTGCTTCGCAATCAGGGAAACCGTCAGCGGATTGTCGCCACTGATGACTTTCAGATGGACCTCCTGCTTCCGGAAATACGCCATTGTATCCTGCGCGCCGGGCCGGATCTGGTCTGTCAGGCAGATCAACCCCAGAATCCGCCGAATTTCCGGAAGGGTTTCCTCTGTCACGAGCCCAGTTCCCTCCGCCAGAACCATCACGCGCTGGCCTTCCCCCGCCAGGGCGTTCACCCGTTCCCAGAGATCCTCCGGATACCGGTCGCCCAGCACGAATTCAGGCGCGCCCATCACCAGCATCGTGCCGTCGCCGAAGGTTGCGGCGGATTTTTTCCGTTTGCTGGAGAAGTGCATCACGGCTCTCGGTTTTTCATCCCCCGGCGGCACCGCTTTCCGCAGGGCATCCAGCGTGCTTCCCCCGGCGTCAAAGGCCCCCAGGAAACGGCTCAGCGCCACCCGGGTTTCTTCCTCGCTGGCTTCCACGCCTTCGATGTGGTTCAGCTCCATGTCTCCGCTGGTGATGGTGCCGGTCTTGTCCAGGCAGAGTATGTCGGACCGGGCCAGGGTTTCGATGCCGGCCAGTTCCTGCACCAGAGTCTTCCGCGCCGCCAGGCGTATCACGCCGACAGCCATGGCGATGCTGGTCAGCAGGATCAGCCCCTCCGGAATCATGCCGATCATGGCTGCCACGGCGGAAGGAACCGCCTCCTTGATCGGGATCTTGCTGATCAGGACCTGTTTGAGGAACAAAAGCACACCCAGCGGCACCAGCACCATGCTGTCAAACCGGATCAGGCGGTTGAGCTCCGTCATCAGGGCGGAACCCGGCCGCGCCGTCTTCCGGGCTTCCCGGGTCAGCCGCCCGGCATAGCTTTCATCGCCGACATAAACCATCTGGGCGGTCAGGCGTCCCTCGGTGATGTAGCTGCCTGAATACAGCCAGTTGTTGATGCTCTTCGGGATTGCGTCGCTTTCGCCCGTCAGCAGGCTTTCCATCGCGCTGCCGTTTCCGGAAATCACCACGCAGTCCGCCGCCACCTGGTCTCCGCCCCGGAGGACCACCAGGTCCCCCGCCACGGTTTCCTCCGGCGGAACGGCCACTTCCTTGCCATTCCGGATCACGTGCACAGTCGGCGTGTTCAGCAGCTGCAGCTGCCGGATGGTCTGCTGCGCCTTGTATTCCTGCACCGTGCCGATGACGATGTTGGCGATCACAATCAGCAGAAACAGCATATTCCGGTAGCTTCCGACCAGCAGCAGGCAGATGGCCAGGGCAAAGTTCAGGAAGTTGAACAGGGTGAACACGTTCCCGGCGAAGATCTTCTTGAAGCTCTTCCCCTGGTCATCGGTCAGCCGGTTGGCCAGTCCTTCCTCCCGGCGCTGCTGCACCTGTTCCTCCGTCAGCCCCTGATCGTCTGTGTATTGAAACCCCTTCGGCAGTTCCGAAGGCAGTTGAAGCACTTTATCCATACATTCCCCATTCCTTTTCTTTCTTCCTCCGGCTTTTCCGGATTGAGTTCATACTAAGGTTTCCGCCCCAAAAAGTCAAGGAACAGAAAAATCCGAAAAAACAAAAAGAAAAGCTCCGAACCCATTGAAACAACGTGCTCAGAGCTTGTGGAGCTGATAGCCAGATTCGAACTGGCGACCTCATCCTTACCAAGGATGCGCTCTACCGACTGAGCTATATCAGCATGTTGTCTTTCGACAACGACGGTATTCTATCACAGGAAAATAGAAAATGCAAGCTAAAATTTGGAGATTTTTTTGCTTTTCATTTTCATTTTCAAAAGCGCCCCGGTTCATGCCGAACCGGAGCGTTTTGTTTTAAATGCTGTATTCAGCGCCGCATTCCTCCGCGAAGGCTTCCGGATCCAGGAAGCTGAAGTTCCGGTGCAAAAGCTGGTCCCGGCGGTAGGTGACGTTCATGATCTCTTTCCCGTCGGACAGTGCCTGGACCGCAACCTCCTCCACCGGGAGGCAGGCAAACAGATCCCGGGCAATCCGGATGCTTACGGCGGCACAGTAGGCCCGGGGCTTTTTCTCCAGGTACTCCGCCTTGGCGGTAAAGCGGCTTTCCAGCCGTTCCGCGCCGACCGGTTGAATCCTGATATCATCGGCAAACTCGGTCAGTTCGCCCAATGGGTTGCTGATCTTCAATACCTCGGCATAGGCCTTCAGGTCGCCGGCCAGCACTGCGGCAGCTTTTTCATGGAAGAAACGCCAGAGTCGGGCGTCCGCCAGCCCATCCGAAGGCCTGCTGTGGCTCAGGGCATCGGTCCAGTCAATAGTTTCATCCGCGGTTTTCCAGAGGTTGCCGATGCCGATCACAGGCTGATCCACCACCACTTTTTTCGGCTTTTCCTTTTTCGGCTTGGGCTCCGCGGCCACCGGCGCGGTGTCCGTTTTTCCCCACAGGTCGCCTGCGATTTTCCTCAGCTGTTTTGCGATCTCGCTTTCCACGGGCAGGCTGTTCTTATTCTCTGCCATCAGGCTTCCCCTCCTTCCAGCCGGCAGCGAATGGCCGGCGGATTGGACGCGGTCTCGAAGGTTTCGATCACCAGGTCGGCATCCTCGATGATTTCATGGTCAAACAGCCAGCGGCTCAGGGGGTTGATCATCAGGCTTTCCACCTGGTTGCCGATACCGCGGCCGCCGTTGCTCAGGTCGAAGGTGGCGGCTTCCTCCAGGCCGGCGTAAGCATGGTCCTCGATCCGGATCCGGATATTCTTCTGTTCCGCCATGCGTGCGATAATCTTGTTCACCTGGCTCTTCAGGATCAGCTTGGCAGCTTCCGGACGGATATAGTCAAACACCACGATATTCTCCCCGATCCGGTTCAGAATCTCCGGGCGGCCCAGTTCCAGCTTGAAATAGTCCTCGATCGCGCTGCGGACCCTGTCCTGAACCTCTTTGTAGGGCATGTCCATCGTCACATTGGCTTCCCGGTTTCCGAAGGCATCCTTGACATAGATGCCCAGGTTACTGGTAAAGATGATGATGCATTCGGAGAAGTACACCGTATTCCCCTGCCCGTCCGTCATCCGGCCGTCCTCCAGAATCTGCAGGAACTTGTCCAGGATGTTGGTATGCGCCTTTTCAATCTCGTCAAACAGCAGGATGCAGAAGGGGTTTTTCTTCACCGCGTTGGTCAGCTGGCCGCCGGCCTCGTATCCCACGTATCCGGGAGGGGCACCCATCAGCTTCTGGTCACTGTGGCTCTGCCCGAATTCGCTCATGTCAAAGCGGATGCAGGTGCTTTCGTCGCCGAAGAGCTTCTCCGCCAGCGCTTTGGCTGTTTCGGTTTTGCCGGTACCCGTCGGCCCGGCGTAGAACAGGACGCCTTTTGGCTTTCCGGTATTTGAGCTGTTGATGCCGTTCATGCCGGTGACGGCGCGCTTGACAACATCCAGCGTCCGCTCGAGGGCGGTGTCCTGCCCCTTGATCCGCTTTTCGAAATCCTGCTTGGCCGTCTTCAGGCTGCTCAGGCTCAGGGTGGACCAGGGGTTCTCCTTAACACCGTATTTGTACAGGTCCACGATCTTGCACAGGTCGCGGATCGGCGTCTCCTCGCTTTTGCAGAGCTTGCGCATCTCGTCCAGCTCCGTGAAGGTCATGCCCTCGGTCAGGCCGACGAACTTTTCCTTAATGCGCTCCAGCTCATCCGGATGCTCTTCATAGAAGGGCATATCCCGGCGGTAGGCGGTTCCGGAAAAGAACGTGGCAAAGCTGTCTCCGGTCAGGATGCGTTTCCGCTCCTCCCGGTCCGGGGCTTCCAGCGTAATCGACTTGCAGACGGGATTATGCAGATAGAACCAGGTCGGCAGATCGTTCAGCTTGTTCACCAGCACAATCAGCAGGTTCTGTTTCTTTCCCTGGACCGTGCGGACCGTCGTGGCGCTCAGTGCGCTCTGCAGCAGAATATTGAAGCTGTTGACATCCTGCTGGTCCATCCGTTCCGGTGTGGTGATATAACGGCTGGCCATTTCCAGCACCGTGACCGTGGCCGCCATCTGCTGCCCCAGCGCCCGCCGGATGACGTTCGGCGCCGTATTGGCATCGTTTCCCTTGAATTCGGAAGGGATCGCGCCCTGCTTGATTTCCGTTTCGGTCAGCGCCGCGAAGCGTTCCAGCATGGACGGGTCATAAGGGGAGACAAAGCCCACCAGATTGCTGTAGAAAATGACCTGGTCGTATCCGTTGTCCTTGAAATAGGAGTACAGATAAGCGCTCAGGGGAACGATCTCGTTCTGGCCGATGGTTCCGTCCACCGGGTAGCGATACTGGTCCGACACGTTGCCCTCCATGATCAGAAGGGGCTTGATGCCGCTGAACAGTTCCAGTTCTTTGTGCCATTTGGGAATCAGCGGGGCTGCTTTCATGGGTCTGTGCTTCCTTTCCTTTATTCGTTTCGGATGATGCTTCCGGCATGCATCCGGTTCGTGCTTTCTTTTATGCTTCCAGGTCCTCAAACCGCCGGCACCAGGTATACTTGCTGATGGCGCTTTGCAGGGCATTCGGGCAGTAGGTGCAGAGCAGGTCCCGGATATAGGGCGGAAGAACCCGGTTGTATTTCACTTCCAGAATGATCTCGTTGTTGTCCAGCGGAGGCACCGTCGGAACATAGGGATTGAACAGATCATGGCTCCCCAGGCCGCTCCTCAGCTGCTTGTCAAAGGTGATCCGAACTTCCTCCGCCGGATGCAGGTAGGCTTCCCGGACATAATCCACCAGTACCGCCGGCCGCAGCAGGTTGACGGTCATCTCCCGGTACACATCGTTCAGAAGGCCGCTCCGGGTGGTTTCAAGCCCGGTGGGGTCGCCGCTCATCAGCTGCTCGCAGAGCAGCTTCGGAATGGACAGGCTCCTTTTGGAGATCAGGCTGCCGACCTTGGTCTTGCATTCCAGCTTGATGATCTTGTCGCTGAAGTTGTAAATCCGGATCCGGTACTTGTCCCGGTTCTGCACGCCGTCAATCTTGTCGTACAGGGCCGTGTTGTAAACCGTGTCAAAGTACAGGGACCGGATATGGTATTCATTGAATTCATCCCCGTTCGGATCCCGCTGCAGCACGGAATCCAGCACACCGCTGAGCACGAAATACTGCATCTCGTTGATAAAGTACTTCAGTTCGTGCCGCAGCGGCAGCGTCGTCATGTTCATGCGCCTTCACCCCCTCTCCCGCGCTTTCTGCAGGCTGAATGCGAACCGGCGGAATCAGGCGCCGGCCTCCGTCTGGCAGGCGACCAGCGTCGCGTCGTGCACGCCTTCGATGTTCAGCACCGCGCTGACCAGGTCCTGCTTGCTGTCCAGCCGCACTTCGACCGTGATTTCCGCGCCGCTGCGGGTCACGGTTTTGCTCCGGAGCTTCCGCTGCTTCACGGTGCGGCGCAGCAGCTGGGTGATCTCCTGCTCCGCGTAGTCGTCATAGTGCACTACCAGCAGATAAGCGTTCGGATTGCGGAATTTGAAGAACGTCATGATCAGCAGGATCAGGCTGATGCCCAGCACCACCGCCAGCGCGTGCACGAAAAGCTCCGCCCCCAGCAGAATGCCCATGGTCAGGGCCCAGAACATGTAGGCCGTGTCCATCGGGTCCTTAACCGCGGTCCGGAAGCGGACGATGCTCAGCGCGCCGACCATGCCCATGCTCAGGGCAATGTCGCTCTTGATGCACATGACGACCGGGGTGGTAATCAGCGTCAGCATCATCAGGGTCAGCGCAAAGTTCGGGCTGTACAGGACGCCGCGGTAGCAGCGCTTGTAGACAAAGGCGATAATCAGGCCGACCACCAGGCCCAATCCGAGGCCGATCAGGATCTTCCAGGGAGTCAGGTTCTGGAACTGGCTCGAGAAATAATCACTCAGGCTGGATTCGTTGGTCAGGACGGACTTGAGGCCGTCAGCATAAGCGGTGGAAATAAACATGATGGGCACCCTCCTTCTCTGTATCGCGGGGAATTCCGTCAGGCTCCCGGATTTACGGGATCGCTTCCGGCGGCATTTCGGGTTTGGGGCCGAAATATGTGTTCATTTCGGCATCGGTAAGGTCAAAGGCGTTCTGGGTATATTCCCAGAGCCTGGTGGGCCGGAGCCGGACGACGTTCCGCAGGCGGTCGACGCGCTTTTCCCAGTAACGGTAGGCGCCGTCCACGGTGGTGGGCACTTCGGCGATGACCATCGGGTCGTTCTCCTCGCCCCAGCGGGCCCAGTGCAGCTGCATCTCCGGTTTGATCAGGTCCACCATCTCATCCAGCACGGCAAGCATAAAGTCTGTGGTCAGCTGCTTGAAGAGGTTTCCGTAAATCGTCAGGAACCGGTCCTTGTATTCCGGCACTGACAGCAGCTTCAGGAAGATTGTGTTGTCAATGCCCTTCTGGCCCATGCCCTTCACTTTGGTATAGCTCTTCGGGCTGTCGAAGGAGGAGGAATACAGGCCGTAGTCCACGTCGTACAGCACCCATTTCCACTTGTTCCCTTCCCCTTTGAACCGGTAGAACCGGGTATTGCCGATATCGCTGTTGCCGAAGAACATTTCGTAGGCAAGGTATTCAAACAGGTTTTCCACATCCACGTTGTCCAGGATGTACTGCAGGTCGTCCGGGTTCTTGGCGGGATTGCCGGCCTTGATCTTTTTGATCATGGCCTTGTATTCCTTGTTGGAACCGTACTTGGAGCTGCCGTTGCCCTGCAGCAGCGTGATGTCCTTGGCATCTTCAAATGTCAGCCCTTCGTGCTGCGCGAGCATGAAGCGGTCCGTTCTCTCCCGCAGGTTCATATGGCCCCAGTAAACCCCGTTCAGATAAACCGCATAGGGTTTCCAGGCCAGGTGGGCGACCGTCGCCCCGGTCCGGTCCATCAGGCGGCTCTGGAAGCCGTCCTGCAGCCGCGTCCACATGCAGTCGTTTCCGCTGTTCCGCAGTACAAAGCTTTTATATTCCGTATAGGGCCGGTCCGGGAATAGGGCGGCTGCGAAGGTTTTCGCGCCGTAGAGGCTCTTGGCCCGGAACTTGAAGCTCTTCTGGGGCATGTCCAGACTGAAGTCGCCCATCAGGGAGAACTGCGCGCCCTGGCTGATCAGGTTGTTTCCACTCTCGTCGTACAGCTCCACATAGCATTCAAACCGTGCCCCGGAATCCTTGACCTTCCGGTACACCGTGTTGGGGAACGGCAGCTTACCGGCCTCCTTGTGCACGTTATCGCCGACGGTCAGCATGCCATTTTCCTTGTCCCAGAGGTTGTTGGGATCCGTTACCACGCTGACCACCGGCAGGGTGTGGTAGGCGTTGATGAACCAGGTGCCGGTCAGCACGTCGCTGGGCCGCAGGTCCGCCGCGGGAAATGCCCTGGCCCGGATAACGCTGGTAAAGTTCAGCTCCAGCCGCTCCCCGTTGTAGGGCGTGGAATTCTGGGTCGGCGTAGACCCGTCGGTAGTATAGAACACCTGGGTGCCTTCCGGCACATTGATTTCCACATAGGTGGTGGAGTAGTAGAGCCCCGGTTCCGTCGTAAAGGAGGGCTTGGCGGCAAATCCCAGGAATCCGTCCCCATTCTGGCGGAACGGCGTGGGCGTGTCATAATAAAAAAGGCCGGCCATCCCGAGGGTCCGGCCGTAGGATACATCTGTCTTCATTTCCGGCAGGATGATTTTGTCCAGGATTCTTCCTGATGCATCCGCCAGGGTCACGGACTCCTGTCCCAGCCGGGAGATCTTGAAATTGGTGTGGTATTCGCCGGTCACTGTTTTTTCCGGATGCTTGTCGCAGAGAATGACTTTGTATTCCCCCGGGCCGATGCTGGTTCCCGCCGGGAACTGCCATTTCCGGGCGCGACCCGGGTTGTCGCTGATGCCCCATCCGGAGATGTCCACTGTCTGGGACGTGCTGTTGTAGATTTCAATCCAGTCCGTGCAGTCCTTCTTGCTGTAGGTTTCAATGCTGTCGTTGCTGGCCAGCACCTCGCTCAGGTAGATGCCCGTTTTGTTCATCGCCCGCAGGTTGGAGTCCATCTGGCGGAAGCCGCTCTCATTGTTCGGCAGCGTGGGCGTCGGCACCTGGAATACCTGCATGCCGCCCTGTTCGTTCCGGCCGTAGCTGTTGTCCTGCGGCAGGTTGTCGATCATCACCCGGTCCATGACCCGGCCCTGGCTGTCAGTCAGGATGATGGTTTCCTGCTCCGCGCTCAGCCGGAAATTGGTGTGGGGAACGCCGGGATGCGCGCTGTCCATCCGGTTCTTTCCGGTGCACAGCACCAGATAGTATCCGTGCGGCTCGATCACGGCCCCCTCGGGGAAGCGCCACTTCAGGGGTTTCCGCTCGTTGTCGCTCAGCCCGTACTGGTCCAGCTGGATCGTCCTGTTCGTCGTGTTGTAAAGCTCAATCCAGTCGCACAGCTCATCGTCGTCATCCCGAAGGCCCGTCAGCGGGTCGGCCATGACTTCGTTGATCAGCAGGGCACCGTCCGCTACGGAGATGCTCTCCCGGTATTTCTGGTGCCCCTCCGGCGTGTTTTCGAAACCCGGACTGAACCAGGCAACGCTCTGCCACCCGTCCGAAGTCAGGCTCCAGCTTTCGTCCGAAGCCATAATCGGATAGCGGCAGCTGTCGATCAGATAAGAATTATTATCGTACAGATAGATGGATTCGCCGACGCTGCTCAGCTTGAACTTGGCATGGAACGGCTTGCCGGCGATGCTCTGGTTGCTGTTGCTGCAGAAGACCACTACCCGCCCGTCGGGAACCAGCGTTACCTTCGGGAACAGGAAACGGATGCTGTCGCTCCGGTCACTCAGACCGAGGCCTTCCAGATCCATGTCATGGTCCGTGCTGTTCCAGATTTCCACCCAGTCGGGATACTCGCCGTTCTCGTCCGTCACGGCCGAGGCGTTGGCTGCCATCACTTCGCTGATCACCAGGCCCTCATAGGCCCCGGTGGCGGCGGCATTTCCTTCCACCTGGCCGCTGGCCGTCCCGGTGGTATAAGTCGCGCGACGTTTCGGCTCCTTCGGCGTGACAAGCACGATCAGCACGATCGCCGCGGCGATCGCCAGCATGATCACAAAATTCAGGCGGGCTTTTCTTCTTCTCAGCTTCGTGGCACGGGAAGCCGTCCGGCGCCTGCCCGTATTGCTGTTCTGCTCCATTCCGGCTTCCCTCCTCTCCGCGTGTGGTTTCAGGTAACCCACAGATAATGATTATACCATATCCTGTGGTTCTCTGCAATCATTCAAACAAGGCCCGGATTTCCTGCTCACTGAGAGCATTCACGCCGGATTCCCCGGGGCGGATCAG
Source organism: Clostridia bacterium (assembly GCA_017404985.1). Taxonomy (GTDB): domain Bacteria; phylum Bacillota; class Clostridia; order Christensenellales; family Aristaeellaceae; genus Aristaeella. Next base: position 66,827 of record JAFRBK010000019.1, read on the forward strand.
GCGGTCGAACAGGGCCTTCTTTCTCATGCCAAGCTCCACCACCTGTTCCTCGATGCTCTCGCCGGTCACCAACCGGATTACCTGCACCTTCTTCTGCTGTCCGATCCGATGCGCCCGGTCGGTGGCCTGGTCCTCCGTGGCCGGATTCCACCAGGGGTCGTAATGGATCACCATGTCCGCGCCGGTCAGGTTCAGCCCGGAACCGCCGGCCCTGAGGCTGATCAGGAAGATCTGTCCCTCGCCGTTATTGAACCGTTCCGTGAGCCCCTGGCGCTCTGTGGGCGGCGTATCGCCATCCAGGTACATGGTATTGTAGCCTTCCTCCTCCAGCCGTTTCCGGAGGATTTTCAGCATAGAGGTGAACTGGCTGAATAGCAGCATCCGCCGCCCGCCCGATACCAGGCCCGGCAGGATTTCCATCAGCAGCTCTTCCTTCCCGCTGCCTCCGCGGTAGTCGTTCATTACCAGGGCCGGGTGGCAGCAGATCTCCCGGAGCTCGGTAATGGCGCTGAGCACTTCCATGCGCCCCTGGTGCACCCCTTTTGTCTGCAGAATCCGGTCTACTCTGGGCCGCAGCCGCTCCATGGCCGCCCGGTAAATCCGCTGCTGTTCGCCAGTCATCTGGGCCGTCAGCGTCACTTCCATCTTGTCCGGCAGTTCCTCCAGCACGTCCTGTTTCAGCCGCCTGATCAGGAAGGGCCGGATTCTCCGGAGCAGGTCCTCAGAGTTTTCCCCGTCCTGATACCGCCGGATAAACGTATTGTATCCCGGCAGGTAGCCCGGAAGAATAAAGTCAAACAGGCTCCAGAGCTCCCCGACGCCGTTCTCCATCGGAGTTCCTGTCAGGGCAAAGCGGGAATCCGCCTGCAGCATTTTCACGGCGCCGGCGGCCACGCTGCCCGAATTCTTGATGTTCTGCGCCTCATCCAGCACCACAAACCGGAACCGGTAATCCTTCATCATGTCGATATCCCGGCGGATCAGCGGATAGCTGGTGATCAGCACGTCCACGTCGCCATGCCTGGTCACATGCCGGATCAGGCTGCTACGCTGGGCGCTGGTGCCTGAAAGCACCACAGCGCTCAGTTCCGGAGCAAACCGCCTGATCTCGCTCAGCCAGTTATAAGTCAGAGAGGTCGGCGCCACCACCAGGCTGGTCCTGCCCGGTTCCCGCTGCGTCTGGAACATGGCGATCACCTGAATGGTTTTTCCCAGACCCATGTCGTCCGCCAGCACGCCGCCCATATGCATCCGGTCCAGCGCACACATCCATTCGTAGCCGCGACGCTGGTAATCCTTCAGCGCCACGCCGGGCACCAGTTCGGGCTCCCGGGCTTCATCCATGTGCTCCCCGTTCAGGGTTTCCGCCATCCGGGAAATGCTTTCGTCCATCCGGATTTCCAGCCCGCTGGAAGCCAGCATGCTGCTCAGATAGGCAGCGCGGTAGGCCCTGAGGCTCAGGAAATCCCTGCCGACCTGGTTCCCGTCCCGGGCCGCCGCCTCATAAATGCTCGCGGCGGTTTCCTGCCACTGGGCCAGGTCCGTAAGGTCCAGGAATTCCCCGTTCTTCAGCCGGTAATACCGCCGCCTGCGGCTCAGGGCCTCAATGATCTCCAGGATTTCATCCGTGGGTTCCCCGTCCCTCTCCAGCGTCAGCTCCAGCCGGTCGCCGTTCATCCGCATGCTGCCGCTCAGGCTCGGGCGCCTGGGCATGATCCGCTTGAAATCGCGGCTCAGAAAAACATCCGCGATTTCCTGCAGCTTTTTGACGCCCTCGCTGACAAAATCAAACACCGCGTCCGAGCCGCTCAGGCGGATATTTTCCTTGCGCACGCGGAAGCCGGCATTCGCAAGGATTTCCAGCGTCAGATGCTCCGTTTCCGCATCCCGCAGAAGCAGGCTGTCGCTCTTCCCCAGCGTAATTTTCTCCTCCACGCTGCCAAAGGGGTTCAGCGTCAGGTCCCCATAGCGGAAAAGGACCTCAGCCACCACGCTCTTGCCGTCCTTGTCCAGATAGACTTCGGTTTTGAGCGGCAACCGGACCAGCCTGCGGCTCAGTTCCGGACTCATTTCCACCGCGCCGCGCAGTTTCAGGTACGGCAGGATCTCCCCGATGACCCGCTCCGTTTCCTTCAGCGAATAATCAAACAGGCATTTTCCTTCATACTGGTTCTCCCACATCATCCGGACGAGGCCCCGCTGCTCCCGGCTGATATTGATCAGGGTATCCTGGGCCAGCCCCCAGGCACAGTCCCGGGTGAGCGGCTGGAAGTCCGCGGGAATCCTGCCCGCAATGCTGAGACCACGCGGCCCTAACTGGATGGAGAAATGCATCGGCATTTTGGCATCGCGAAGCAGCCGGTAATGCCGGATCTTTCCGCTGCAGTCCATGATGCGCAGGGCCGTGTCCCCGATCGTATCCAGCAGCTCATGCACATAGCAGTCCGGAATCCGGATCAGCCGGGCCGCGGGCAAACCTTTTTCATCCCCCGGATCCCGGGCGGACAGGTATTTCCGGACCAGGTTCAGTACCCGTTCGTCGTCTTCACTGAACCGCATCCACTCCGGCTGGTAAACAAAGCTCTTCCCGAAGGAAAGGGGGTCTTTCATATCCATTGCGTCAAGAAGCGCCCGGATATCCCGGACCACATACAGTTTGTCCGTACCGGCCCGCAGCCCGATCCGGACATCGTCCTCCGGCCGTTTGGGAAGGGCCAGCGTCACTTCCAGGTGCAGATTCGCCTCGGTCGGCATCTGTTCCAGCACCAGGTCGGACAGTGCCTTGCCGCGCTCTGGCGCGATCTTTTTCTGCATCATCTCGGGAATCCCGTTTCTTTCAGCGCTCAGCCAGACCGCCACGGCATGCCTGCAACACCCGTTTTCGGTAAAACGGGCACAACCGCAGTGCAGGATCATGCTCCTGCTCAGCGTAACGGACTGCAGCGGATTCCCGGCGACGGAAAACCGGATCATGCACGCATCCTGCTCCGCGATACGCACTCCGCCGGTTTCCTCGATTTCCTTCCCGGCGTTGTATTCCTCTTCCCCCGCCAGGATCTCCATCTGTAAGGGATTGATCTTCATACGGAACCCCCTTCGCGCGAAAGACTGTAACTTTTATATATTCTCTGTTTTCTCTCTGTTTTCCTCTCTGCATCTGCTGTTTCCGCACGCAAAAAAACCGCCTTCCCGAATCCGGGAAAGCGGCTTGTGTTCCGGTCAATCAGAACTTCAGGGGGTTCACGCGAACCGAGGGGCCCATGGTGCTGGAGAGGTAAACGCTCCGCATATAGGTTCCCTTGGCAGCGGCAGGCTTCGCCTTGTTGATGGCTTCCATCAGCACGTTCAGGTTCTCCTGAAGCTTTTCCTTGCCGAAGGACACCTTGCCGATGGGGCAGTGGATGATCGCGGTCTTGTCCAGACGATATTCCACTTTACCGGCTTTGATGTCGTTGACGGCCTTAGCGATATCCATGGTCACGGTTCCGGACTTGGGATTGGGCATCAGGCCCTTCGGGCCCAGGATGCGGCCGATGCGGCCGACCATACCCATCATGTCAGGCGTGGCTACGCAGACATCGAAATCGAACCAGTTCTCCTGCTGGATCTTCTGGATCATTTCCTCAGCGCCGACATAGTCCGCGCCGGCCTGCTCAGCTTCCTTGGCCTTATCGCCCTTGGCGATAACCAGCACGCGGATCACGCGGCCGGTGCCGTGGGGCAGAACGACGGCGCCGCGAACCTGCTGGTCTGCATGGCGGGGGTCAACACCCAGCCGGACAGAGATTTCAACGGTTTCGTCAAACTTGGCCTTGCCGGTCTTGACGACCAGGTCCACGGCCTCGTCAGGATCATACTGCTTCAGGTGGTCGATCAGCTTCGCGCTGTCGGAATACTTCTTACCATGTTTCATTGATTATTCCCTCCATGTGGTAGTAGCGGCACAATGTCCTCCCACTGTTTTAGGGGCTGCGCCCCGGCTGTTACTCTTCGACAGTCACGCCCATGCTGCGGGCGGTACCGGCCACCATGCTCATGGCGGCTTCGATGCTTCCGGCGTTCAGGTCGGGCATCTTGATGGTAGCAATCTTGCGGCACTGCTCCTTGGTCAGCTGTCCGACCTTTTCCTTGTTGGGACGGCCGCTGGCCTTCTGCAGGTTCAGTTCCTTCTTGATCAGCACGGGCGCCGGGGGCGTCTTCGTGATGAAGGTAAAGGTACGGTCGGTGTAAACGGTGATTACCACGGGGATAATCATGCCGGCTTCCTTGGCTGTACGGTCATTGAACTCTTTGCAGAATCCGGGAATGTTGACGCCGTGCTGGCCCAGAGCGGGACCGATCGGCGGTGCAGGGGTCGCCTTGCCGGCAGGAACCTGCAGCTTGATGTAAGCCTGTACTTTCTTTGCCATATGAGTGGCACCTCCATAAATATTGTGGTAGAGCGGAAACAACGTTTCCTCCCACTATCCGCCTGTCCTCCCGCTTTCCCTGAGGGTTCGGCCGGGAATTCAGGCGATGCAGGGAGCAGGGTGCTTTTGAGGCTCCTGCTCCCGGTGCAACAGTTTCTCCGGCTCAAATGAGCCTGTGGCGAACCACGTCCGGTCAGTTTTCCTTTTCCACCTGATCCAGATCCACTTCCACGGGCATTTCCCGGCCCAGGAACATCTGCACCTTGACCGTCAGCTTGCCGCGGACAGTGTCCACGTCTTCGACCACGCCGCTGAAATTCTCCAAGGGGCCGGACAGAATCCGGACGTTTTCCCCGATGGCAAAGCCGAAATCAACACTGCTCTGTTCGGTGTTGAGCATCATGTCAACCTCTTCCTGGGTCAGCGGAACGGGCTTGGAATCGGGACCCACAAAGCCGGTCACGCCGCGGGTATTCCGCACGACATACCAGCTCTCGCTTGTCTCGATCATGTGAACCAGCACATAACCGGGATAAACTTTGCGGGTGCTCTTGACGCGCTTCCCGTTGCGGATTTCCACAACTTCCTCCATGGGAACCCGGACTTCCAGGATCAGGTCCTGCATGCCGTTGTTTTCCACGGATTTTTCCAGCGTGTCCTTAACCTTGTTTTCATAACCCGAATAGGTATGAATCACATACCAGCAGGGCTCCTTAGTGTTTTCAGCCATGTCTTTTCTCCTGTGTTACGCGATCAGCAACTTGACCAGTGCGGATGCTCCCATGTCCAGCAGGCCGATCACAACGCCCATGAACAGCATGAACAGAAGTACGATGATGGAATAGGCAATCAGCTTTTGCTTGCTGGGCCAGGTCACTTTCTTCAGTTCATAGTGCATGTTCTTGAAGGGCTTGCTGATTTTCTGGGGAAGCTGCCTGAACCAGTTGATGATTTTGTCCATCCGGCTCTCGGTTTTCTTCGCGGGCTTTTCAGCCTGCACAGCCTTCTTTTCCTCAGACATTGTTTTCACATCCTCATCACAGTGTAGGTAGTAGACAGTAAATCCGGACCGGGGTTCACTTGGTTTCGCGATGAGTCGTGTGCTTCTTGCAGAAGGGGCAGTACTTCATGAGCTCAATGCGATCCGGGGTGTTCTTTTTGTTCTTCATGTTGTTGTAATTGCGCTGTTTGCACTCGGTGCAGGCCAGGCAAACCTTGTTGCGAGCGGCGTTAGCCATGTGGATTCCCTCCTGACTTGATTACTCAATGACCTTGGCCACAACGCCGGAACCAACGGTACGGCCGCCTTCACGGATAGCGAAGCGCAGTCCCTGTTCCATAGCGATGGGGGTGATCAGGGTGATTTCCATGTCGATGTTGTCGCCGGGCATAACCATTTCCACACCTTCGGGCAGCTTGATGTCGCCGGTCACGTCGGTGGTACGGAAATAGAACTGGGGACGATAGCCGTTGAAG
>JAFRBK010000020.1 GCA_017404985.1 Clostridia bacterium
CCCCACAGGTATCAAAGTATCTGAAGATGATTATAACAAAGTCGATATTGAACGCATCGATCCAATGCCAGACTGGAACTATATCATCAGGGGTTTCTTGGACAAATAGTACTGTACTAAACTATCAAGTTATTTCTTTAAGGCTCCTAAGGAAGCGTTTCAATAACAGACACGGATTATTTGACGGTTACTTATTACCATGTGGACAAAATGAGCTCTTTGTTTGATGCTGGAGCATATGTTCGATATTATATCTCAGAAGATGGAAAAGGAGCCTTGTCAGGTTGGATGGAAGGGACAAAATAAAGTAATCATCAAATAAAAAACTGTTTGTTAAGCAGACATTAAGCACGTGCAGAACCCCGATGACCATTTTCAGATACAAAATCAGCCGCCCCGGACAGGCGGCTGAAACAATATCTGTAAAAACTATCTTTTTCCTGGATCGTAAGGAATTCCTTCTGCCTTTGGCGCGCGAGAACTCTTGGATGTAAATGCCAGAACAATCAATGTAATCAGATAGGGCAGCATCCGGTAGAAATTGCTGTCCAGGCCGATGTTTGCCAATGCATAAACGCCATCTGCATTGACATCAAGTGTGTTGTAGCTGGCAGCAATACACTTGAATAGTCCAAAAAGGATGGCTCCACCTGCAATTGGCAGCGGTTTCCAGTTGCCGAAAATCATAACAGCCAAAGCCAAGAAGCCAAATCCTGCCACATCGCCATTGGCAGAGCAGTTGGCTGTGGTGACAGCAAACACACACCCGCCGAGTCCTGCCAGAGCGCCAGAAATCATGACGCCATAATAACGCATCCTGATTACATTAATCCCAAGCGAAGCCGATGCCTGAGGATTTTCGCCACAACTCCTCAGCCGTAGACCGAATTTGGTCTTATACAGCAAAACAGACATCAGCACAAAGAGCAAAATGCAGAAATACGTTGTTAGATAAACCTTATTCAGAAACGCTTCGCCCAGTACGCTCAGCTTATAGCTCTTGTCGAATCCCCACATGGACTTCTTAATCATGAACCAGGTAGCGGAGTCACCGCTGGAAAGCTGAAGAACATTCTGTTTGGCCGTGATTCTGACCAGGAACAGCACGATCGCCGGCGCCAGCATATTCAACGCAGTACCGCCAATCGTCTGGTCTGCTTTCAGATTAATCGCGGCAAAGGCAAGTAGCAGAGAAAAGATGCTTCCGGCAACTGCTGAAACAAGCATTGTTAGCAGAAGATACCATTGCATGTTCCACATGTTTCCGGAATTCTTAACTGCATCGAACCATCCAAGGCTGACCATCACATTCAGGCATACAATTCCGATGAATGCGCCGAAGATCATCATGCCCTCGAGGGCCAAGTTTATGATTCCGCTGCGTTCAGCAAACACGCCGGCAAGAGCGACAATCATCAGCGGAATCGCATACACCAGGGTCTGACGAATCAGAAATGCCATTATGCCTGCACCCCCTTTGCCGGTCCTGATTTTTCATCACGCTTTTTTCTTCGTTTCCCTAACCATGTCCGAATAATCAGACTGAATGCAGAAAGATAAACAATCACTGCAATGATTACATCCGTGATATATTCATTGTAAGCCGTGAGGCTTGTCAGTTGCTGACCATTGATTGTCAAAAGGGACATAAATAGCGCCGAAAAAATAACACCAATCGGATTATTCACAGCCAAAAGCGCCACTGCAATTCCTGTAAAACCGACAGAAGGCAGTGATTGATAAGTTGTCCAGAAGAACTCTGTGTTACCGCTCAATCCGTACAGTGAACCGGCTGCGCCGGCCAGAGCACCAGCCAGTGCCATGGAGAGAACAATGTTCCGTTTGTCAGGAATACCGGCATATTGTGCCGCAAAACGGTTCGAACCGCAGGCCTTCAGTTGATATCCGAGCGTTGTTTTCTCCATGATGATGTAGAAAATGACTGCCAACAGAATCGCGATCAGAATGCCGCCGTTCACCTGACTTCCGGAGAAAAGGCTGTCCAGTCCCAGCTTGGGGGTTGCTACACCGCCGCGGGTTGCCAGAACCGTTGCGCCTTCCGGAATGTTCGCACCAACAACCGTCCGTGTTCCATCTACAATGACATCATTGATAATTGTTGAAGTTTTATAAATATACCCGGTTTTTGTACCGTCAATTACGTTTTTCAGTTTACTGCTGTCAAATGCCCAAGTCACCAGACAGGCCGCAAGCCAGTTTGTCATGATACATGCAATTACTTCATTTATATTGAGCAATGACTTCAAGAGACCCGGAATACAGCCCCACAGTGCTCCGGCGATCATTCCTCCAAAGAAAGCTGCAATCCACACAATCCATGCAGGAACTGAAGAAGTAGGTATACTCAACGCGATAAACAGTGTCGCGCAGATACCTGCCAGATATTGTCCTGGGGCGCCGATATTGAAAAGTCCGGTTTTATAGGCAACAGCCACAGAGAGACCAGTAAGAATCAGTGGCATAGCGCGGAAAAGCATATTGCCGAAAAAAGTCGGGTTAAACCCAAAAGTAAGGCTCCCGGCTGCATCCCGTCCAGTGTTGAAAACGCCAATAAGCACCAGACGTACACCATCCCAGATACTGCTTCCTGAGATGGAATTGTTTGTCATACCGACAACCACCAAAACCACGATCCCGGCGAAAAGACCAATTAAAATAGAAATAATGGAAGCAAAAAGAATCTGACCCCCGTTACCTTTTATCAGGGACTTCTTCTCCGTCACGCCGGTTCACCTCCTTTCCGATTCTGCCGTTTCGCGCCAGTCATATACAATCCGAGTTCCTGTACAGTCGTCTCCTTCGGATTAAGTTCTCCGACGATTTCCCCTTCATAAAAGACAAGGATACGATCAGAAAGACTCATCACCTCTTCCAGCTCCAGGCTAACCAACAACACAGCTTTTCCTTTGTCCCGCTGGCTGACCAACTGGGAATGAATGTACTCAATGGCTCCGACATCCAACCCACGGGTTGGCTGAACAGCAATGATCAGCTTTTTCTCCCGATCCAGTTCTCTGGCAATGATTGCCTTCTGCTGGTTACCACCTGACATCGACCGTACCTGCGTCACTGGTCCCTGTCCGGAACGAACGTCAAATTGTTCAATCAGGTTTTCCGCATATTTCCGAACTTCACCGAAGCGAATAAATTGCCATTTCTGGAACTCCGGCTCCAGAAAACGCTGTAATACCATATTTTGTTCCAGCGTAAAATCCAAAATCAGGCCGTGTTTATGCCGATCCTCTGGAATATGAGACATGTTTTCACTTTTGCGTTTAACGGAGTTCTGAGTAATATCTTTCCCGCAAAGTGTAACACTTCCGCTGTTTGGCTTTTCCAACCCGGTTAGCCCATAAATAAAATCAGTCTGCCCGTTTCCGTCAATTCCGGCAATACAGACAATCTCCCCTTCATGGACCTTAAAAGAAACATCATTGACGGCATTACGATTATGCAGCTTGCTGGGCACACAAAAATGGCTGACCTCCAACACGGTTTCTCCCGGGCGGGCTTCCTCTTTCTGAACGACCAATTGCACCGGGCGGCCAACCATCATGTTGGATAACTCTTGCTTGTTGGTATCAGCGGTGTTCACTGTACCGATATACTTTCCTTTCCGCAAAACGGTTATTCGGTCAGAAACCTCCATGATTTCATTCAGTTTGTGGCTGATAAATAGGATACTTTTTCCTTCCGCGGCAAGGCCTTTCATAATCTTCATTAGGTCGTCGATTTCCTGGGGCGTCAGCACTGCTGTCGGTTCATCGAAAATCAGTATTTCGTTTTCACGGTACAGCATTTTCAGGATTTCAACACGCTGCTGCATACCAACGGTAATATCTTCAATCTTGGCATCCAGATCCACCTTCAAGCCATACTTCTCGCTCAGGTCCTGAATTTTTTTTCTGGCAGCCTTCCGAGTCAGGAAAATGCCTTTAGTATCTTCAGCGCCAAGAATAATGTTATCCAGCACAGTGTATACATCAATCAGTTTGAAATGCTGGTGAACCATACCGATATGTAAAGCGGTCGCATCATTTGGGCTTGTAATTTTTACTACCTGTCCATTTTTTCGAATTTCGCCTTCTTCCGGCTGATACAGCCCAAAAAGAACGCTCATCAGTGTAGATTTTCCGGCGCCATTTTCTCCCAACAAGGCATGGATTTCTCCGCGCCGTAGCTGAAGCGTGATGTCATCATTAGCGATGATGCCCGGAAAAATCTTGGTAATATGATTCATTTCAATCACATATTCCGATGATTCGGGCACTTTTTCACCCATATGTACCAACCTCCTTGCTTTTTTCTTTTGAGATATTGTAACAAACATTTGTGAAAAAAGAAAGAGAACTTCCAGCCGAACGTTGAAGAAAACAGTTTGAAAAACAGCCGGCCGGAAAACCGGCCGACTGTATCGGATCTTAAAGCAATTACTCAACCAGATTAATCTTCATGTTCGGATATTCATACTTCAGGTTGTTGTAATCGTCATCAATCACCAAGGACCCATTAATGACATCCTGTACCATCTTTTCGTATTCTTCCACGGTAAACTTCTTAAATCTCCAAGAGCCTTCGGCAGTCGGGAGCGCAATGGCGCCATCAGCCGTACCGTAAACCGGGCTTGTTCCGCCGACTTCGTCCCATTTGCCATCCTTCCACTTGTTCAGAATATCGTAAGTAGCAGCACCAACGCCCTTCAGCGGGGATGTCAGAACAACAGGGGAAATATCAGCATAATCGCTGTCCACGCCCAGTGCCCACGCATCGTTTGCGGCTGCGGCAGAGAAAGCACTGATGTACATGGGGCCGCCACAGGGGAAGATCACTTCGGTACCGTTCTCATACCAGCTGTTCAGCATGGCTTCCAGTTCGGGAGAAGCAGAGAATGTCGCACCATAGAGCCAGGAATAGTTCATTTCAACCTGAACGCCCAGTTCTTCCGCTGCTGCTTCTGCTCCCTGCACGAATCCATAACCGTAACGGCAGCATGCAGGGTTGGTTCCGCCGCCACCGCCCGCGAAGCCCAGTTTGGTATAGCCGTCTTTCACGCAGGCATAGCCGGCAAAAAAGCCGCACTGCTCTTCACGGAAGGCCAAGCCAACGGTATTCTTGCCGAAAGCAGATCCATCCACCCAGACCCATTTCACGTCCGGGAACTCAGCAGACGCTTTTTCGATTTCAGGGCCAGCCATAAAGCCAGAGATCACAACAACCTGCGCACCGCCGTTCACAGCAGCTTTCATTGCGTCATAGCGGTCATCACCGGTAGCCTGGGAACCATTTGCAGGCTGATAGTATTTGTAAGCCATACCGTTTTCGGAAGCAAACCTCTTGGTACCGTTGTAAATGCCTTCATTGAAGGACTTGTCTTTCAGCTGGCCGACGTCCGTAACGAAAGCAACAGGATATTTTCCGTCTTCAGAGGTCATTTCATCCGGGATTGCGTCGTAGTCTATCGCTTCCGCAAAAGCAGAGCAGACACCAAACGCCAAGATAGCTGCCAGTAGGATAGCCAAAAGCTTTTTCATCGGGTAACCCTCCTCACTCAATTGTCCATGTTTTCAGGCTCGCGCCTGATTTCTGTAATCATTATATCAGATTTTTCCGGAAAGGAAAAGAAAAAATTATTACATTATTAATAAATCATCTGAAGATACAGTGTTTTGCAGTCAGCAAGAAAAGTTACATTTTAGTATATTCCCGCTTCCGGCTCAAACAAATCCCGCTTCCGCTGAATCATTTCGTCCGTCCGGGCAATGTATTCATGGATATTGGACACGTTCGGAGCCCGTGTGATGTGGCCTTCCTCCGGCCAGATCCGTTTGGAAATCCCGCCGGCGCCCATGGCCAGAATATGGGAGGTCTCCTCCATGATGTCCACATTGTAGAGGCAGTCGTGGCCGGGAATCGCGTAGCCGATGTTTTCCAGGTTGCCGGCCATATATTTCTGGCGGTAGAGATAGTAGGGGGACATGCCCAGCTTCCGTGCGGTCTCCAGGCCTATCCGCACCATGGCGGAAACCATCTCCCCGTCCGGCAGCGGCGCGTTCTCCAGGCTCATCCGGGAAGACCGCTTGATCGCCAGGGTATGCACGGTCAGGCTTTCCGGGTGCAGGAGCACCGCTTCGTCCATCGTGCGGGCAAAGTCCTCCGCCTGTTCCCCCGGCAGGCCCGCAATCACATCCATATTGATATGGGGGATGTCCTCCTCCCGGGCCAGGGCGTAGGCTTCCCGGACCTGCTCCGCCGTATGGGCCCGGCCGATCACCTGCAGGGTGCGGTCGTTCATGGTCTGGGGGTTGATGGAGATCCGGCCGATGCCGGCTTCCCGGATTGCCCTGAGCTTCTGCCGGGTAATCGTATCCGGCCGCCCGGCTTCCACCGTGTATTCCCGTGCGCCCGGGAAAAAGCGCCGGATCCAGTCCAGCAGCTGTTCAAAGTCCTTCTGCGGCAGCGCGGTCGGCGTGCCTCCGCCCACATACAGGGCGCGGAGTTCCCGCCCGCAGGAGCGCATCAGGTCCGCGCAGGCGGCCATTTCCTTTCCGAGGGCATCCATATACGGAGCCACCAGCCGCCCGTCCCCCAGCTCTCCCGACGAAAAGGAGCAGTAGGTGCACCGGGTTGTGCAGAAGGGAATCCCGATATATACGTCCATGAACCGGTCCCCCGGCGGGGGCAGCAGCTGCTGCCGGGCAGCCGTTTCCGCCAGCAGTTCCGCCTTTTCCGGGGCCACGTCAAAGTCACGGACCAGGCGGGCCACCGCTTCCTCCGGCGTAAGGCCCTCCGCCAGCGCCTCCAGCATCAGGTGGGTCGGGCGCACGCCGGTCATGGAGCCCCAGGGCGGATGAATCCCGGTCAGCTGTTTGCACAGGTCGTACAGGGTCTGCTTGCAGAGGCGGCGTACGGCCCGCTTCCGGTGCAGTTCCTGAATCCGGGGTTCTTCCTCCGCCGGCGGAACCGGAACTGTCCGGGAAGCGGTGCGCCCGCTGTCCGAAAACGTGATCCGGTAGCAGCCGTCCTCCTCCTCCGCCGCGGGCACAAAGCGGGCCGGCGGGTCCCACACGCTTTCCGGCAGGCCGAAAAGCCGGGTCATCACCCGGAGCTCCGGTTCAATGGTCTCCAGCCAGCTCTCCATTTCCGTCATGGCATCCTCCGCTTTCTTCGCCGCTTACGTCTCGTGGCCGGGATGGACTTCCTTCTCCCGGCTCAGAGGTATCAGGTTTCTCAGGGAGCGGAACAGGTCCTCCTCGTTTCCGCCGGGCAGGTCGGTCCTCCCCCAGCCGTCATGGAACAGCGTATCTCCGGTAAACAGGTGGTCCCCGAAATCATAGCAGACGCTGCCGGGAGTATGCCCCGGTGTATGAATCACCCGGAAGCTGAGCCCGGCCGCGGCCAGCTCCTGCCCATCCCGGACCCGGTCCGTCGGCGCCGGCGCGGTGATGTCCCGCCGCATCAGGGAATACCCGGCATTCAGTTCGGAATCCGACAGCATCGGCTCGTCCAGCGGATGAATGAACAGGCGGGTGTCCGGCGCCATCAGGGCGGCCACTCCGCCGATATGGTCAAAATGGCCATGGGTCAGCAGGATGCCGGCAATTTTCCGCCCGCCGGCCGCCTTCCGGATCCGTTCCGGTTCGCCGCCGGGATCCACCACCAGGCAGTCATCCCGTCCCTCTTCCCACAAAAGGTAACAGCAGGTGCCGATTGGGCCCACGTTCAGCGTTTTGATTGTCATGCCGGTTCGCTCCTTTTCTCTTCGCGAATGTTTTTCAGAACTGCTTTTCAGAATCCAGCAGGATCGTAACCGGCCCGTCGTTGGTGAGGCTCACCCGCATCTCGGTCCGGAAGCGTCCGGTCTCCACCGGAATGCCCTTTTCCCGCCAAGCAGCCACCAGCTTTTCATACAGGGCATTGGCCTCCTCCGGCTTTGCGGCCCGGATATAGGAGGGTCTGCGGCCTCCCCGGGCATCGCCGTACAGCGTAAACTGGCTGACCGCCAGAATCGCCCCGCCGGCATCCAAAATACTGCGGTTCATCACGCCGTTTTCGTCGTCAAAGATCCGCAGGTTCGGCACCTTGTCCGCCAGGTACTTCAGGTCCTTTTCCGTATCCTCGGTCGAAACCCCGATCAGGGCCATGATCCCCGGGCCGATCTGCCCGGCCAGCTGCTCCGACCCATCCTCCTGCACCACGGTGACTTTTGCTTCCGTCACCCGCTGAACAACACATCTCATCGCTGCCCCAAGCCCCCTTTCGCACGTGCAATATTTGTATTATATCTGTCCTTCCGGAAGTTTTCAAATCGGAAAAGAAGGTTCAAATCAGAAAAAAAGTCTTAAATCGGAAAAGCCGCCGGAAAGGCATGCTTTCCGACGGCCGATCCGGTGTTCTCCTTACCGGATCACAATGTCTCCGTTCTCATCCAGATCCACGGTCAGGGTGGTGCCGGGCTCGATATCCGCGGCAATCACCTTCCGGGCAATCAGGGTTTCCACCTTGCTCTGCAGGTACCGCTTCAGCGGCCGGGCGCCGAAGACCGGGTCGAAGCCGCGGTCGATCACGGCGTTCATGGCTTCGGGCGTCAGGGTAACCTTCAGCTGCTTGTCCTCCAGGCGGTGGTTCAGGTTCTCCACCATCAGGTTCACGATCGCGCTGATTTCCGTTCTGGTCAGCGGCTTGTAGTACACGATCTCGTCAATCCGGTTCAGGAACTCAGGCCGGAAGTGGGTCTTCAGCAGCCGGTCCGTCTTTTCCCGTGCCTCCGGGGTGATCTCCCCGTCCGCGATGCCGTCCAGGATGTATTCGCTGCCCAGGTTGCTGGTCATGATCAGGATCGTGTTCTTGAAGTCCACGGTCCGGCCCTGGCTGTCGGTAATCCGCCCGTCATCCAGCACCTGCAGCAGCACGTTGAACACGTCCGGATGTGCCTTCTCCACCTCGTCAAACAGGACCACGCAGTAGGGATGCCGGCGGACCGCTTCGGTCAGCTGGCCGCCCTCGTCATAGCCCACATATCCGGGAGGCGCCCCGATCAGCCGGGATACGCTGAATTTCTCCATGTATTCGGACATATCGATCCGGACCATGTTTTTCTCGTCGTCGAACAGGGCCTGGGCCAGCGCCTTGGCCAGTTCGGTTTTGCCGACGCCGGTGGGGCCCAGGAACAGGAAGGATCCCAGGGGCCGGTTCGGATCCTGGATGCCGGCGCGGCTGCGGAGAATTGCCTCCGCCACCTTCGTTACCGCCTCATCCTGGCCGATAACCCGGCGATGGAGCACTTCCTCCAGATGGAGCAGCTTCTCCCGTTCGCCTTCCATCAGGCGGGCTACGGGGATGCCGGTCCAGCGCCCGACGATCCGGGCAATTTCCTCTTCAGTCACCTTATCCCGGAGCAGGCTGTTTTCGCCCTTGCTTTCCTCAGCGATGGCTTCTTCCTTCTCCAGTTCCTGCTTCAGCTTCGGCAGCTCGCCGTACTTCAGCTCGGCAGCCCGGTTCAGGTCATAGGTCCGCTCCGCCTGCTCAATTTCGGCATTGACCCGCTCGATGTCCTCCCGGAGCTTCGTCACCTTGCCGATGGCATCCTTTTCGGCCTCCCAGCGGGCTTTCATCGTGTTGAACTGGTCCCGCTGGTCCGCCAGCTCCTTCCGGAGCTCCTCCAGATGCGCTTTGGACAGGGGGTCGTCATCCTTCTTCAGGGCAGCTTCCTCAATCTCCAGCTGCATGATTCTGCGCCGGATATCGTCCAGCTCCGTCGGCAGGGAATCGATCTCCGTCCGGATCAGTGCGCAGGCTTCGTCCACCAGGTCGATCGCCTTGTCCGGCAGGAACCGGTCGGTGATATACCGGTTGGACAGCGTGGCGGCGGCAATCAGGGCGCCATCCTGGATCTTGACGCCGTGGAACACTTCGTAGCGCTCCTTCAGGCCCCGCAGGATCGCGATGGTGTCCTCCACCGTCGGCTCGGAAACCATCACCGGCTGGAACCGCCGCTCCAGGGCCGCGTCCTTTTCAATATATTGCTGGTATTCATTCAGGGTGGTGGCGCCGATGCAGTGCAGTTCGCCCCGGGCCAGCATGGGCTTCAGCAGGTTGCCGGCGTCCATGGCGCCGTCCGCCTTGCCCGCGCCTACAATCGTATGCAGCTCATCGATGAACAGGATAATCCGCCCGTCGCTCTTCTTGATTTCCGCCAGCACGGCCTTCAGCCGCTCCTCAAACTCGCCGCGGAATTTTGCGCCGGCGATCAGGGAACCCATGTCCAGGGAGAAAATGGTCTTGTCCTTCAGGCTGTCGGGCACGTCCCCGCGGACAATCCGCTGGGCCAGCCCTTCGGCGATGGCGGTCTTGCCGACACCGGGCTCGCCGATCAGCACCGGGTTGTTCTTGGTCTTCCGGGACAGGATCCGGATCACGTTCCGGATTTCGCTGTCCCGCCCGATGACCGGGTCCAGCTTCTGTTTCCGGGCCAGGTCCACCAGGTCGGAGCCGTATTTCTTCAGGGCATCATAGGTTTCCTCCGGATTGTCGGAGGTCACCCGTGCCGCGCCCCGAACCTCGCTCAGGGCCTTCAGGAAATCCTCTGCTTTATAGTTCAGGCTCTTCAGCAGCCGGGACATGGCCGGGGACGGCTTCGCGCAGATACCCATCCAGACATGCTCCACGGAAAGGTATTCGTCCTTCATGTTATGGGCGGTCTTCTCCGCTTCCACCAGTGCCTTCTCCAGGTCGGCGGAAATATAGACCTTGCCGGGCTCACGGCCGGAACCGGTCACCCGGGGCGTCCGGTTCAGCTGGTCCTCCAGGCCCTTGCGCAGGGCGGGCACGGAAATGCCGCATTTCCCCAGCAGCTGGGGAATCAGGTCGTTGTTGTCTTCGGTGAGCGCCATGAGCACATGCTCCTGCTCCACCTGCATATGCCCGCTTTCAATCGCGAGAGACTGTGCCCGTTCCAGGGCGCCGATGGTCTTCTGGGTAAACTGGTTCATATTCATTCAAAATCCCTCCTCTGCGAAGTGGTTTCTGTCATCATTCAGGGGGAAGGTCTGTTTGACTTTCTTTGACCTTCATGGATATTCTACTCCTTTTCCTGGAAATGTCAAGGGCTCCGGGGAAAATATTTTGGCCCTTTCCCGGCGGCATGTACAGATAGTGTTAGAAGTTCGTAATATTTTCTTTATGATTTTGGCTCATAATAATGGGTGGTATTCCTATATTAATAAAGGGGGATAAAATCTAATGAAGAAACTTACCGCTCTGCTCCTGGCGATCGCCCTGCTCCTCGGCTGTGCATCCGCGATGGCTGACAATGTCAAGATGGACAAGCTGACCCTGGAATTCGTACCTTCCAAGGATGCCGACGTCATCATCACCGGCACCAAGAACCTGCCCGACCTGCTCAAGGCCGAAATGGCCAACCAGGGCTATGACATCGGCGAAGTGGAAATCACCGTCGGCACCAACTATAACGCCACCGGTGAAGCCATGGGCGCCGGGTCTATCGATATCGGCTGGCTGCCCGCCGGTACCTATGTGCTCTACAGCGACGAAACCGAAGTCATCCTGACCTCCACCCGCGCCGGCCTTTCCAATGACAGCACCAATCCTGCGGACTGGAACGGCGACGCCAACAAGACCACCGGCGACTCCAGCAACCAGGTCGGTTTCTACCGCGCCCTGATCTATGCGACGCCCTCTGCTTACGGCAAGGAGCTGGCCGCCAAAGTGAACAACGGCGAAAAGCTGACCTGGGACGACCTGAACAAGGCCAACTGGGCTGTCGGCAACAACTCCTCCTCCGCCGGATACATCTATCCCACCATGTGGCTGATGGACAACTATGAAGGCAAAAAGCTGACCGATCTGGAGCATGTCGCCTTCGGCATCCAGTACGGCGACCAGTTCGCTCAGGCTGCCGCCGAACAGGTGGACATCATCGTGTGCTACGCCGACGGCCGCCGCGACTATGAAGCCGCCTGGCAGCTGCCCCTGGGTGAATCCGATCCCACCGGCAAGGCCGGCATGGGCCGCACCGACACCATCTGGAATGAGCTGAACGTCATCGGCGTCACCGACGGCATCTACAACGACACCGTTGCCGTGACCAAGGCGAAGCCCGAAATCTACAATCCCCAGTTCATCGAAGCCATCCAGAATGCCCTGATCAACATCATCAACACCGATGAAGGCAAGGCCATCTTCTCCGTTTACAGCCATGAAGGCTACAAGAAGGCCGTGGACAGCGATTACGATGCTACCCGCAAAGCGCAGGAAGCCGTGAAATAAGATCGCATCCTTCCGGGCTGCTGTGCCAATTCCGGTTGCGCAGCAGCCCGGTTTTTTTCGGACAGCGGAAACAAAACAGGCGGCGCAGCCGCAGAAGAGGGGTTCGCCTTGATCGAATTCAAGCATGTCAGTAAAACCTATCCCAATGGCGTAAAAGGCCTGAAAGATGTGAATCTCACCATCGACCAGGGCGAATTTGTGGCGATTATCGGCCTGAGCGGAGCGGGAAAATCCACCCTGATCCGCACCATCAACCGCATGATCGATATCACTGACGGGCAGCTGACCGTGGACGGCACGGACGTGATGACCCTCAAGGGAAAAAGCCTGCGCCGTTTCCGCAGGAAGATCGGCATGATCTTCCAGTCCTTCAATCTGGTCTCCCGTTCCACGGCCATCAAGAACGTGCTGACCTCCATGGTGCCGGACATGCCCTGGTGGAAGGTAGTTCTCGGCCTGTTCAGCAAAGACCAGAAAATCCACGCCCTGGAGGCGCTGGATAAAGTCGGCATCCTGGACAAGGCCTACACCCGTTGCGACCAGCTCTCCGGCGGCCAGCAGCAGCGCGTGGCCCTGGCGCGCACCCTGAACCAGACGCCCACCATCATCCTGGCGGACGAACCGGTAGCCGCGCTGGACCCAGTCACCGCCCATCAGGTCATGGGCGACTTCAAACGCATCAATGAAGAGATGAACATCTCCATCCTGATCAACATCCACCATGTGGACCTGGCGCTGAAAAACGCCTCCCGCCTGGTCGGAATCCGGGCCGGTGAAATCGTGTATGACGGGCCGGTGGACCAGGTGACCCAGGAAATCCTGGACGCAATCTATAACGGCGCCTCCATTCCCCAGGCGGGCGATTAAGGAGGCAGCGCATGAAAAAGAAAGCCGTAACGGAATATCGCGTTCCGTTATTTGACCGGATCTTTAAGCCGCAGACGATTCGGCTGCCCAACGGGCACACCGTCCAGCGCCCCCGCTCCCGGATGCCGCTGATTGGCGCGTGCCTGGTGGCCATGGTCTGGCTGAGCATCTGGCTGACCGGGTTTGACCTGGGAATCATCGCCCGCCGCGGCCACCAGTTCGTGGTCATCCTGAGCCAGATTTTCTCCCCGGATATCTTCAATATCCAGGAAGCCACCTTCACCAAATTCGGGCTGGAGCCCGGCGCTGTGAACCTGCTCTCCGTTTTCGACGGACGCTGGTGGGAAGCGCTGTGGTACACCATGAGCCACTCCTTCGCGCCGAAGGTCTTTGACCCACTGTGGGACACGCTGCGCATGTCCATCCTGGGTTCCTTCATCGGCGCCACGCTGGCGCTGCCCCTGGCCGTGGCGGCTTCCACCAATATCAACCGCAACAAGGCCACCGTTTCCATTATCCGGCTGCTTTTGAACATTCTGCGCACCTTACCGACGCTGGTCATCGCCAAGATTTTCGCGCTGATCTTCGGTCTCGGCACCTTCGCCGGCACCCTGGCAATCCTGGTCTTCACCCTGGGCGTCATCTGCAAAATGATGTACGAATCCATCGAAACCATTGACATGGGCGCCTTTGAGGCCATGGAATCCTTCGGGGCCACCAAGTTCCAGGGATTCTGGTCCGCCAGCATGAAGCAGATTCTGCCCACCTATCTGAGTTACAGCCTGTACGCGCTGGAAATGAATGTGCGCGCGGCTTCCATTCTCGGATATGTCGGCGCCGGCGGCCTGGGTCTGCTGATCGACGAACGGATCGGCTGGCGCGATTACAACGGGCTCGGCACGGTGCTGCTGATGCTGTTCATCCTGGTAGTCAGCATTGAAAGCCTCAGCCGGTTCCTGCGCAAAAAACTGAGTTAAGGAGGGCGGAAGAATGAGCAAAACCGGAAATATCGATCTCCCCCGCCCTCTGAGCATTGAGGAAACCTACGCTCAGCGCCCCCGCCGGTGGTGGTTGTATACGCTGATCGTGCTCATCGTGACGCTGCTGTTGACCTGGTCCGCCAGCGGGGTGAACTACAACGGCGTCACGGTCAAAGGGTCCGAGGTCGCCCGCGGCATTGCCACCGGCCTGACGCATCCGGACTGGGATCTTTTGCTGGGCCGCATCAAAGAGGATACGTCCGTCACGAAAATCCTCGGCATCACAGTCTCAACAGAAGGCGTGCCGTATCTGCTGTTCCAGACCATCGCCATCGCGTTCCTCGGCACGCTGATCGGCGGCATCCTGGCCATTCCCTTCAGTTTCCTGGCCAGTGACCGGATCATGCCCAAGTGGATCGCCCGGATTTTCAGCCTGGTAATTCTGCTGATCCGTACCATTCCCAGCCTGGTCTGGGCATTGGTCTGGATCCGGGTAACGGGGCCCAACGCCTTCTGCGGCGTGGTCACCCAGAGTGTATGCTCCATCGGCATGATCAGCAAGATGTATATTACCGCCATTGAGGACCTGGACGTGCGCATCCTGGAATCCCTGGACGCCGCGGGCTGCACCGGCTTCCAGAAGGTCCGCTGCGGAATCCTTCCGCAGATCATCCCGAACTATATTTCCACCGTGATCTACCGTTTCGACATCAACATGAAGGACGCCACCACGCTGGGCATCGTCGGTGCCGGCGGTATCGGCGCCCCGCTGATCCAGTGCATCACCTCCAGCCGCTGGAGCATGGTCGGTGCTTACCTGTTCGGCATGGTGCTGCTGATGCTGGTCATCGAATGGCTGTCCACCCGGATCCGGAACAGACTGACAAGAGGCTGATATGGCACCGCTTTTGACTGTATACTTCACCTCGGATATCCACGGATACCTGTACCCCACGCATTTTCAGACGCCGGAGCCCCAGCACATGGGGCTTCTTTCCATGCGCTTTCCGAAAGACGAAAACACGCTGGTCATCGACGGCGGCGATATGCTCCAGGGGTCGCCCCTGACCTATTTCGGCCGTTCCCAGCATATTTCCCTGCCCATTGCCCGGGCCATGAACGCCCGGGGCTATGACTATGTCACACTGGGCAACCACGATTTTAACTACGGGCGGGAAAACCTGCGGAATTATCTGCAGGAACTGAACGCCAAATGTCTCTGTGCGAATGTGGACGACCTGCGGGGCGAGCTGCCGGTTTTCCCCTGCACGGTTCACAGGCTCGGCAACGGGCTGCGCGTCGGCCTGGTCGGCATCGTCACCGACTGGATCAATCGCTGGGAAAAGCCGGAAAACCTGGAGGGATTTCACGTGGCTCCCCCGTTGGAGCGCGCGAAAAAAGCCGTCGCCTCCCTGGACTGTGATATCCTGGTCGGCATCTATCACGGCGGGATCGAGCGGGATCCGGCCACCGGCAGGCTTCTCTCCGACACGGATGAAAACATCGCCTGCCGCCTGTGTGACGAAATCCCCTTTGATCTGCTGCTGACCGGCCACCAGCATATCGCGCTGGTCGGCGCCCACTGGCACCGCACCCATCTGGTTCAGACCCCCTGCGATGCCGCCGCCTTCGTCAAAGTGGAAATGGACGCCGACAGGCATTTCACCTCCCAGCTGTGCACCGTGCCCGACCGCGCAGTGTTCACCCCGGAGGAATCCCTGCTGTACAACCAGTTGAACACATGGCTGGACCGCCCCATCGGCCATCTGTCCCGCTCCATGTGGCCGGAGGACAAGCTGAAAATGGCGACAGAAGGATCGTCCATCGCCGATTTCTTCAACCGGGTGCAGCTCTGGGCCTCCAAAGCGGACATCAGCTGTGCCGCCCTCGCCAATTCCGTCCGCGGGTTTGACCGGAACGTAACCGTCCGGGATGTGGTCGCCTCCTATGTCTATGCCAACACGCTCAAGGTACTGCAGGTGAACGGCGCCATCCTCCGCCAGGCGCTGGAACAGTGCGCTCGGTATTTTGAGCACAACAGCCAGGGCCTGCTCACCGTCAACCCCTCATTCCTCCTGCCAAAGGAAGCCCACTTTAATTACGATTATTTCTCCGGCATCAACTATGTGTTCGACCTGTCCCGTCCTGCGGGCCACCGGGTGGTATCCATCACCCGCGGCGGGCAGCCTGTCACGGATGCGCAGACATTTACGCTCTGCATGTGCGATTACCGCGCCACCGGCGCCGGGGATTTTGACTTCTTCCGTTCCTGCCCGGTGGTGCAGGATATCCAGACCGATATCAGCGAACTGATCCTGCGGTATCTGGAAACCCACGACCTCGTGGAGATTCCCTCCAATCATCCGCTGACCGTTCTGAAATAACGCCGGAAAGAGGCCCGAAATGAAACGTATTCTGATCACCAATGATGACGGGATCCTGGCCGGCGGCATCATTCGCCTGGCGGAAGCCGCCTGTGCTTTCGGGGAAGTCACGGTCATCGCCCCCGCCGCGGAACGCAGCGGCCTGGGCCGGAGCATAACGATCCGGAAGCCCATCGACCTGGTTCCGCATGCCTTCCCGGTGCCCGGCGTAACGGCCTGGGCCTGCAGCGGCACGCCCTCTGACTGTGTCCGCATCGGCCTGGAGTATCTGCTGCCGCATAAGCAGGACCTGGTGCTCTCCGGAATCAATGCAGGCTTCAATACCGGCGACGATATTCCCCATTCGGCCACCACCGGCGCTGCCTTCGAAGCCGTGCATCTGGGCGTGCCGGCCATCGCATTCTCGGAGCCCTTCGAGCCGGTCCCCGAAGTCACCGCCCGCTATCTTCCCGGAATCCTGTCCGATCTGATGAATCAGGGCCCTGGAAGGGACGCCGTCTTCAATGTCAACTTTCCCGCAGCGCCCTGCCGGGGCATCCTCACCGGCCGCACGGTTTCCTTCGGATCCATGTTCATGACCCGGTACCGTCTGCTGGAAAAGCTGCCAGAAAACGGCCTTCGCCTGGAGACGGATAATACGCCCGATCCCGACTGCGAGGAAGGCTCCGACTATCGGGCTGTGCAGGACCATTATATTTCCGTCGGCATTGTGAAGAATATCGGATAGCGCCCGTTGCACGCAAAAACCGCTCCCATGGCCTGGGGGCGGTTTTTGCAACGGAAAAAGCCGGGAACCCATCTATCGCATGAGTTGTTCCCGGCTGAAATTACAGGGCTATGGAAACGCGTCCCGTCAGAACCGCATCCGGTCCTCGATATATTTCCGCACTTCGGTGAGCGGCACCCGCTCCTGCTGCATGGTGTCCCGGTCGCGGATGGTCACGGACTGGGTCGCCTCGGTGTCGAAGTCCACGCAGATGCTGAAGGGTGTGCCGATTTCGTCCTGGCGGCGGTACCGCTTGCCGATGGAACCGGTCTCGTCGTATTCCACGGGGAAATACTTCGCCAGGTCGGCATGGATCTGGCCGGCCAGCTCGCCGAGCTTATTCTTCTGCAGCGGCAACACGGCAGCCTTGTAAGGCGCCAGCGCCGGATGCAGGTGCAGCACGGTGCGCACGTCGCCGCCTTCAAGCTCTTCCTCGTCATAGGCGTTGCACAGGAAAGCCAGCACCATCCGGTCCACGCCCAGGGAGGGCTCAATGCAGTAGGGAATATACCGCTCATTGGTCACCGGATCCAGGTATTCCATGCTCTTGCCGGAATGGTTCTGGTGCTGTGTCAGGTCATAGTCCGTCCGGTCCGCCACGCCCCAGAGCTCTCCCCATCCGAAGGGGAAGAGGAATTCAAAGTCCGTAGTCGCCTTGGAATAGAAGGCCAGCTTCTCCGGTTCATGGTCCCGCAGCCGCAGGCTTTCTTCCTTGATGCCCAGGCTCAGCAGCCAGTCACGGCAGAAGGAGCGCCAGTAATTGAACCATTCCAGGTCGTCTCCGGGCTTGCAGAAGAACTCCAGCTCCATCTGCTCGAATTCCCGGACCCGGAAAATGAAGTTGCCGGGGGTAATCTCATTGCGGAAGGATTTGCCGATCTGCGCGATGCCGGCCGGCAGCTTTTTGCGGGTGGTCCGCATCGCGTTCTGGAAGTTGACGAAGATGCCCTGCGCCGTTTCCGGGCGCAGATAGATCTCGTTGGCACTGTCCTCGTTCACGCCGGCGAAGGTCTTGAACATCAGGTTGAACTGGCGGATGCCGGTGAAATCCTTCTTGCCGCAGACAGGGCAGACGATGTCGTGCTCCGCGATGAACTTTTCCAGTTCCGCGTTGGTCCAGCCGTCCCCGGTTTCCGCGCCACCGGTGAAATCCTCAATCAGCTTGTCCGCCCGGAAGCGTGCCTTGCAGGCTTTGCAGTCCATCAGCGGGTCATTGAAGCCGCCCACATGGCCGCTGGCCACCCACACTTCCCGGTTCATCAGGATCGCGCAGTCCAGCCCGGTATTGTATTTGCTCTCCTGAACAAACTTCTGCCACCAGGCTTTTTTCACATTGTTCTTGAATTCAACGCCCAGAGGGCCGTAGTCCCAGGTGTTCGCCAGGCCGCCGTAAATCTCGGATCCAGCGAAGATAAAGCCGCGGTTCTTGCATAATGCCACCAGCTTGTCCATTGTCAGTTCAGCCATTGTCTATCCTCCCGCACACTGTGTTTCAGAAAACCAAAGCCTATCATAGAGTCCGCCCTGCCATTTGTCAAGGAAAAGGAGGGTCAGAACAGGGCTTCCACAAACTCTTTCGCGTCAAAGGGCTGCAGGTCGTCAATGCCTTCGCCGACGCCCACATACCATACCGGCACTTCCAGCTCCTGCCGGATCGCCAGCGCAATGCCGCCCTTGGCGGTGCCGTCCAGCTTAGTCAGGATAATGCCGTTGATCTCCGCCACTTCCTTGAAGGCCTGGGCCTGCATCAGCCCGTTCTGGCCGGTGGTGGCATCCAGCACCAGGATGCAGCGGGTATCCGCCTCCGGGTATTCCCGGTCAATGACCCGGCGGATTTTGCTCAGCTCATCCATCAGGTTCTTCTTGTTGTGCAGCCGCCCGGCGGTATCGATAATCAGCAGGTCCGCCCCCTGTGCCTTCGCGGACTGGATCCCGTCATAAACGACGGCAGCCGGGTCTGCGCCTTCCGCGTGTTTCACGATCGGCACCCGGGCCCGCTCGGCCCACACCGTCAGCTGCTCCGCCGCCGCAGCCCGGAAAGTATCCGCTGCGCAGAGCATAACCTTGCGCCCGATGTTCTGGAACCGGAGAGCCAGCTTCCCGATGGTGGTGGTCTTCCCCACCCCGTTGACGCCGACAACCAGCATCACCATAGGCCATTTCAGCGGCGGCCGCGGGATATCCATCTGCTCAACCATGATCTCCTTCAGGATTTCCCTGGCCTGGGCGGCATCCTTCACATGGCCCGCTTGCACCCGGCGTTTCAGCTCATCGATGATCGTCTCCGTCGCCTTCATTCCGACGTCGGACATCAGCAGGATATCCTCCAGCTCTTCATAGAAATCATCGTCGATCTTCCGGTTTTCCCGGACCATATCGTCCACTTTTTCGGTCATGTTGCCCCGGGTTTTGCTCAGTCCTTCCCGCAGCCGGGCAAACAGGCCTTTCTTTTTTTTCTTCTCCTCGCTCATGAGCTCCTCTCCTCCCTGGAACAATATGGACAGTGTATCACATTTCCCGCGGGAAGAAAAGGCTCCCGGCTGTTTCCGGCCGAATTTCTGATTTGCTTTCTGTCCGCTGCCGTGCTACAATAAATAGATTCTATCAAATGCAAGGGAGAGGACTGTCCAATGATTACCTCCAAGGAACTGAGAAATGCCTGGATCCGCTTCTACGAAGAACGGGGACATATCAATATCGGCGCTGTTTCGCTGATCGGCGACGGGACGACCGGCGTCATGTTCAACGTGGCCGGCATGCAGCCGCTGATGCCCTACCTGCTGGGCAAGGAACATCCCTCGGGAAAAAAGCGGCTGTGCAACGTGCAGGGCTGCGTCCGCACCGTGGATATCGAAAGCGTCGGCGACCCGACCCATTTCACTTTCTTCGAAATGATGGGCAACTGGTCGCTGGGAGACTATTTCAAAAAGGAAAAAACCCGCTGGAGCTATGACCTGCTGACAGAGGTTTTCGGCCTGGATGGCAAGGAAATCTGCTCCACCGTTTTTGAAGGCAACGACGCCGCGCCCCGGGATGAGGAGACCGCCGGCCTGCTGAAGGAAGTCGGCATCCTGCCGGAGCACATCTTCTATCTGCCCAAGTCCGATAACTGGTGGGAACTGGAAGGGACCACCGGCACCCCCTGCGGCCCCGACAACGAGTGGTTCTATCCCCGCCACAACAAGCCCTGCGGCCCCAACTGCGGCCCGGCCTGCGGCTGCGGTCGGTATGTCGAGATCGGCAACGATGTGTACATGCAGTATGTCAAGAATGCGGACGGATACGCGCCCCTGGCCAATAAGAACGTGGATACCGGTTTCGGCCTGGACCGGATGCTGGCCTTCCTGAACGGCCTGACCGACGGGTACAAGACTGACCTGTTTCTGCCCGTCATCCGCCACCTGGAGGAGAAATCCGGACGCAATTATGATGAGGATGCTGACGCACAGAAAGCCATGCGGATCGTTGCGGACCATATCCGCACCGCGACCATGCTGATTGGCGATGTCAACGGCATCCTGCCCTCCAATGTGGGCGCCGGCTACATCCTCCGCCGCCTGCTCCGCCGTGCCATCCGCTATACGCGGAAGCTGGGGCTGGAGTCCTCCGTGCTGGCCGAGGTGAGCAGTATCTTCATTGAGCAGATCTATGATGAAGCCTATCCGTTGCTGGTGAAGAACGAAGCCTATATTCTGGATGAAATCATGAAAGAAGCCGCCCGCTTCGAGGCCACGCTGGTGACCGGCATGAAGGAATTCAGCAAGTGCATCGCGGGCATCCGCCGCAAGAACGAGTTCATGGCCCAGAAGGATCCGTCCTACCAGCCCGAGACCGAAATCAGCGGCAAGCAGGCCTTCCGCCTGTACGATACCTACGGCTTCCCGCTGGAGCTGACCGAGGAGCTGGCGGCTGAGGAAGGCCTGACAGTGGATGCGAAAGGCTTTGATAAAGCCTTTAAGGAACACCAGCAGATCAGTAAGCAGGAAGGCACCTTCAAGGGCGGCCTGGCGGAACAGAATGAGACGACCGCCCGCCTGCATACCGCCACCCACCTGCTCCATGCGGCCCTGCGGCAGGTGCTGGGCGACGAAGTGGCCCAGAAGGGCTCCAACATCACCACGGAGCGCCTTCGCTTTGACTTCAGCTTCGGCCGCAAAATGACGCCTGAAGAAGTGAAGGAAGTGGAGCGCCTGGTGAACGTTGCCATCGATGCCGCTGTGCCGGTGGTCTGTGAGGAAATGACCGTGCCGGAGGCCAAGGCGAAGGGCGCCATCGGCCTGTTCGAGAGCAAATACGGCGAGCGCGTCCGCACCTATAAGATGGGCGATTACTCCTTCGAAATCTGCGGCGGCCCCCATGCCGGTAATACCGGGGAACTGGGCTCCTTCAAAATCCAGAAGGAAGAATCCTCCTCTGCCGGCGTCCGCCGGATCAAGGCAACCATTCAGCCCAAAGCATGACCGGAGGCTCCCATGAACTGTGATGAGAAGAACGAACTGGATCGGCTGAAGGAAGTCAGGACCGCCTCTGAGGATATCTTTGACGGCGTAATCCTCCATGTGAAAAAAGACACCGTCCGCCTGCCCAACGGCAACTCCGCCGTCCGGGAAGTGATCCGCCACATCGGCGCGGTCTGTGTGATTCCCGTCACGGAGGATGGGAACGTCATTATGGAGCGCCAGTACCGTTATCCGCTGGACCGGGTCATTCTGGAGATTCCCGCCGGCAAGCTGGATGCGCCGGATGAAAACCGGCTCTCCGCCATTCAGCGGGAGCTGCGGGAGGAAACCGGCTATACTGCCGACCGGTGGTCCTTCATCGGGGACTTTCATCCCGCGCCGGCCTACAGCGATGAATACATCACCATGTACCTGGCCCAGGGGCTTCACCGGGGAACCCGCGATCTGGATGAAGACGAGTTTCTCGATGTCTGCACCGTCCCGCTGTCCGATCTGGTCCGGGACGTGATGGACGGCCGGATTTCCGACGCGAAAACCCAGGTCTGCGTCCTGAAGGCAGCCCGGATACTCGGATACTGAGCCTCCCTTCGGAAACCGCCTTCGGCCAAAAGCCCTCCGCTGCCAACCGTGCGGCGGAAGGCTTTTTCATTGCCTTTTTTCGCTGCCCGGGGGGCTTCTTGTCAGCCTGCTTTCAAAGGTGTATAATATAAGTTACTCACTTGAGTTCAGGCGGGAGGTGGAGGCCCTGTGAATCAGGAACGGATGCTGGTCACCGGCGGTCATGCCCTGGAAGGCCAGGTTCGTGTCAGCGGCGGCAAGAATACAGCCGTGGCGGTGATTCCTGCTACCCTTCTGTGCGATGAACCCTGCACGATTGAGAACCTGCCGGATATTGAGGACGTCCATGCCTTGGCGGATATTCTGCGGGAGCTGGGCGCGAAAGTGGATTACGAGCCCGGGAAAATGATGCGGGTGGATCCCCGTCCCGTGGAAGGGATGACCGTCTCCTACCATAATGCCCAGCGCCTGCGGGCCAGTTACTATCTGCTCGGCGCGCTGCTGGGCCGCTGCGGAAAAGCCAAGGTGCCGACGCCCGGCGGCTGTGAAATCGGCTCCCGCCCGGTGGACCAGCATTTGAAAGGCTTCCAGTCCATCGGCGCCGAAGCCGGGGAAATCGGCGGCATCCTGACGGCGGAATGTGATAACCTGACTGGCGGGGATGTGTTTTTTGACATGGTCACCGTCGGCGCCACCGTGAATGTCATGCTGGCTGCCGTCAAAGCCAAGGGGCCGACCACGATTTACAACGCGGCCAAAGAGCCCCATATCGTGGACCTGGCCAATTTCCTGAACAGCATGGGAGCCCGGATCAAGGGCGCCGGAACGGATATCATCCGGATCCGCGGGGTACAGGCCCTTCACGGAAGCACCTACGCCGTCATCCCGGACCAGATTGAGACCGGCACGCTGATGATCGCCGCCGCCGCCACCGGCGGGGATGTTATCATCAACGGCTGCATCCCGACCCATATGGACGCGCTCAGCGCCAAACTGCTGGAGATGGGCGTCAAAGTGACGGATTACGATGATGCAATCCGTGTGCATGTGGTCGGTCCCCGCCGCGCCATCAATGTGAAAACCCAGGTCTACCCCGGCTTCCCCACAGACCTGCAGCAGCCCATGAGCGCGCTGCTGACGACCGCCAAGGGAACCAGCCTGGTAACGGAAACCATCTTTGAACAGCGCTTCCGCCATCTGGATGAAATCAGGCGGATGGGCGCCCACGTGCGGGTGATGGATCGGACCGCCATCATCGAAGGCGTTCCGGAGCTGTACAGTGCGCCGATGACTGCGTCCGATCTGCGGGCCGGCGCCGCGCTGATCATCGCCAGCCTGATGGCCCGGGGCACCTCGGAAATCTATGAGCCCGGATATATCGACCGCGGATATGAACATATTGAGGAAAAGCTTCGCTCCCTGGGTGCCGACATCAGCCGGGAGCCTGTTCTGTAAGCCGTGAGGTAATGAATAAAATGATCAATCCCTTTGAAGTGCTGGGGCTTCAGGCCTGGGCCTGCGCGGATGAAGTCCGCAGCGCCTACCGTGCCCAGGTGAAGAAATGCCACCCGGACATGATTCAGGATCCGCAGCAGAAGGAAGAAGCCCAGCAGCGAATGGTTCAGTTGAACCTGGCCTATGAGGAAGCTCTCCGGCTGGCCTCTCCCCGGACGCATGCATCCTCCGCCTCCCAGGAAATTTCCGAACCGGAAGCTATTCTCATGGCGGAGAAAATGCTGGCCCGGGGCAATCCGGAAAGCGCGTTGCGCCAGCTGCTCCGCTGCAATGAGCGGGACGGAAAATGGTACTATACCCAGGGCAAGGTGCTGATGGCCATGGACCAGTTTGAGACCGCCCATCAGTCTTACCGGGAAGCCGTCCGGCGGGAACCGGAAAACAATGTGTACAGAACCGGTGCCCTGGATGCAGCCATTGCGGTCCGGGACAGCGCAACCCTGCACGGGAAGCTGAAAAAAGCCTGGAAGAACCTGTCGAAAAGATAATCGCCGCAG